>JAJPIY010000300.1 GCA_021324515.1 Planctomycetota bacterium | reverse complement strand
TGTGGGAGAGGGGGTTGTATTTGTTCCCTCCCCCCTGTGGGGGAGGGAGTTGTATTTGTTCCCTCCCCCCTTGTGGGGGAGGGAGTTGTATTTGTTCCCTCCCCCCTGTGGGGGAGGGTTAGGGTGGGGGGGTAGAACTCCTTGTCTGCATTGTACTTCCCCCCCCCACCCCAGCCCTCCCCCACAAGGGGGGAGGGAGCCTTGTTTTTCCCTCCCCCCTGTGGGGGAGGGAGTTGTATTTGTTCCCTCCCCCCTGTGGGGGAGGGGGTTGTATTTGTTCCCTTCCCTCTGTGGGGGAGGGAGTTGTATTTGTTCCCTCCCCCCCTGTGGGGGAGGGCTGGGGTGGGGGGTTAGAACTCCTTGTCTGCATTGTACTTCCCCCCCCACCCCAGCCCTCCCCCACAAGGGGGGAGGGAGTTTTGTCCGTCAGCCCTTAGCGGCAGACCCGGAATAGAACGAATCTGTAGATTTTAACGACAGCGGGGAGATGCTTTTTGGCCCGCATTTTCATCTGCTCTTTTTTCATCTACTCCATTGATCTGGGCAACAGTTTCATGCTAAAATGGAAAAGATAGGACGTTTGGCAAAAAGATAAGGAATAGAATTTGCGAGAGAGCGAAGATTGGGGCAATTGCGGAAAACGGGAGAAAGGAAAGGAATTTACGCGGCTCAGACCCGATGGCACCGGCTGCACCGGAAAGGAGAGGGAGATGCCGTCCTCCGCGTTGAGATTCGGGGAGTAGAGCGCCCAGCGTTCCTCTCAGGTGTCTTTCGGGGGAGAAAAGGCCAATGCGTCGAGTAGTCGTGACGGGGGTGGGCGTGGTAGCCCCCAATGGGGTGGGCAAGGAAGCGTTTTGGTCGGCCTGTATTAAGGGCCAAAGCGGCGTCCGTTCGATCCGCAGTTTCGATGCTTCGTCGCTGCCGGTGCGTGTAGCGGGCGAAGTGCCGGAGTTTGAGCTTGAACCGTTTCTGCCCAGCGTCCATCGCAAGAGCCTGAAAATCATGGGCCGCGGCGCACGTTTCGGGGTGGCGGCGGCTGGTCTGGCCGTGCGCGACAGCGGCCTGGATCTCTCGCGCGAAAATCCGGAGCGGGTCGGCGTCGTCATGGGTGCCGGTCTTGTGCCGATGGATCTGCCGGAGGTCGCTCCCCTGGTGGCGGAAGCGCTCAACGGCGATGGCCGACTGCACCTAGACCGGCTTGGCCGCGCTGGCAAAGACTCGCTGTTTCCCTTATGGATTTTGAAGTATTTGCCGAACATGACGGCGGCCCACATTTCCCTGATCCACGGCGCGCAGGGACCAAATAGCACGATCGTGACGGCATGTGCAGCAGGAACTCAGGCAGTGGGCGAAGGATTTCGCTTGATCGCCCGTAACGACGCCGACATCGTATTGGCCGGCGGCGCGGACAGTCGAATCGATCCCCTCTTGATCTTGGCTTACTCAGCTCTGGGAGCACTCAGCCCGGCCCAGCGTTCTCCGGAGGAAGTATCGCGGCCATTTGACGGTCAGCGCGACGGCTTTGTGTTGGGCGAAGGAGCGGGAGTGCTGGTGTTGGAAGAATTGGAACATGCCAAGCGGCGCGGCGCAGTCGTTTATGCGGAGGTGCTGGGACTGGGAACCAGCTTCGACGCCTATGCCGTCACCAAGCCCGACCCCGAGGCGCGAGGAGCAGCCCGTGCGATCCGTTGGGCCTTACGCGAGGCGCGCGTAGATGCCAGCGATATCGACTATATCAACGCACATGGCACCAGCACACGCCTGAACGATCTCATGGAAACGGTGGCTGTCAAGCGCGTTTTCGGCCCACGGGCGCGGCGCTTACCGTTGTCGTCGATCAAATCAATGGTAGGGCACCTTATCGGCGCCGCCGGCGCCGTGGAAGCAGTCGCGCTAGCCCTGACGCTACACGACGGGATACTGCCGCCAACCATCAATCAGACCCACCCCGATCCCAGCTGCGATCTCGACTATGTTCCCAACCACGCTCGTGAAATGCCGGTCAAAATAGCGCTGTCTACCAGTTTCGGCTTTGGCGGTCAGAACGCTGCCTTGGTCATGCGCCGTTTCGCAGGATGAGCTTGGAGGGAGTTTTGTCCCACGGCCCTAAACATCTCCTTGTTCGCGCTGGAGCGCTTCGGCGTTGCTGGGCAGACCGTATTCAGCGCGGATACGATCGACTTCGCGCATCACCGCGTCGATGATGCCGGTGTTGATCGAGACATTGCGATACTCGACAACAAAAGCCCACAAGTTAATGAGCAACGTTGCCACGGCCAAACCGGCGTGGATACCCCAGGGCCATTCTTGGCGCTGGGCCGCAGCGCCAGCCGCCGCTGTCGCGATCGACACCAGCATGGCCGCAAGCGCCAACGGAAAGGTGCGCCGCTTCAAATCCCGCGTCAAACGCGGCAAGGGCGCATCGGGCAGGCGATAAGCTAAAGCCACTTCCTTGACCCAACGCCCCGTGCCCAAAAAGTAAATGAAGATCAGGCAATGCACGCCGAGGGTCACAAACACGGCGAACAGGCCGAGCAGGAAATGGACCATAAATGTCGGATCGTCTGCGCGGGTCGCGCTGCCGCGCCAGCGCGATAACCAGCCGACCGTGAAGGCCGCCAGCAGCATCAAAAAGAGGAACGCCGCCAGGCGTGTCAGGATACGGGACATGGGGTTATCTTATGCGTTTTTTGTCTAGGGGCGCTAGGAAACGGCAGATAGCGGATAGCCGATGACCGACAGCAGTGCGTATTGTAACGGACCGCCCCAGCCTGGACAGGGCATCGAAGGTGGAGGATTTTTTTCGCTCCCTTGAGCAGGGCGCTATAATAGAGAGCACGAGGCCGAGCCGCAAACCGCTCGGGTGCGGGCAAGCGGCAACGGCAAACGTGCGAGGCAGGCATGGCGGCTCTTGAGGTAATTGTTCCTTCCTTTGTGCCGGCCGATGAACGAATGGTGCAACTGCTGCTGACGAGCCTTTGTCTCGTCGGGGCCTTGCTCGTGGCTGCTGCGATTATCGCCCTGGTCAACCGCTGGCGGCAGCAACACGATGTCAAGCAAGATTTATCGCCCGATGCAGAGTTGGCTCATTACCGCTCGTTGTACGAGGCAGGGACGATCAGTCAGGAAGAATTCGAGCGCCTTCGGGCCGTGTTGAGTGCTCGCGTGAAGGAATCCCTGGGAGTGAATCCTCCCTCCCGAGCGGGCAGTCCCAGCGTTCCGCCGGTCACGCTGGCCCCGCCGGAGACGGGCATTCAACGGCCCGATGGACCGGATGCAGGCATCGGGCCTGCGTAAGCTGCGGCGAAAGTCCTTGCGGATCTTTCTGCCACCCCGTAAAATTCGCAACAAGAAACCTTCTGGACCCAATGACGAGGCAGCCACTTCAACGGACCCCAGCGCCATCACGACAAACGACTATGGGCTTTTACTTTTTCGCGCTGGCCCTGAGTGGATACCCGGTTGCTATCAATTAACCCCGACCTCTTGAAGTGGGGCCGTACAAAAGGAGACTGCATGGCGACCAAAGACTCGGGCACAAGTGGGAGCGGCAAGCGACCCACCGGGAACACGGGGCGCAATCGCAATGCCTATTGCTCTTTCTGCCGCAAAAGCTACCGTGACGTCGGCCCTCTGGTCGAGGGGCCCGGCGACGTATACATCTGCGGCGAGTGCATCGAGCTGTGCCAGTCCATCATCGATCAGGAAAAACGGCGGCGCGGCGGCTCCAAGGCGTTGTTCACTCATATTCCCACGCCCCGCGCCATCAAAGAAAAGCTCGATCAGTACGTCATCGGCCAACAGCGGGCCAAGAAAGTACTGGCCGTGGCCGTCCATAATCATTACAAGCGTCTCAGCCTGGGTGACCAAGGCCATAGCGATGTCGAAGTAGACAAAAGCAATATTCTGCTCATCGGCCCGACCGGCAGCGGCAAGACCCTGTTGGCTCGTACCTTGGCCAAGATCCTCGACGTCCCCTTCGCTATCGGCGACGCCACTACCCTGACCGAAGCCGGCTACGTCGGTGAGGACGTGGAAAACTTGCTCTTGAAGCTGCTTCACTCCGCCGACTTCGACATCGAGGCGGCCCAGCGCGGCATCGTCTACATCGATGAAGTGGACAAGATCGCCAAGACGCATCAGAACGTCAGCATTACCCGGGATGTATCCGGCGAAGGCGTGCAGCAAGCCTTGTTGAAGATGCTTGAAGGCACCATCAGCAATGTGCCGCCGCAGGGCGGACGCAAGCATCCCGAGCAGCAGTATATCCAAGTTGACACCTCCAATATCCTCTTTATTTGCGGCGGCACCTTCGTCGGCCTGGAAAACGTCATCGCACGCCGCACCGGACGCAAAACCATCGGTTTCGGCGCTCATCCCGAAGCCCGAGAACAAAGCCTGGGCGAATTGCTCTCGAAAGTAACCAGCGACGACCTGATCGAGTTCGGCATGATTCCCGAATTCATTGGCCGTCTGCCGGTATTGGCCCCGCTTGATCCCCTCGATGAGGACGCTCTTATCCGCATCCTCACCGAGCCGAGGAACGCCCTGGTGCGGCAGTATCAGAAACTCTTTGAGATGGAAGGCGCGGAGTTGGAGTTTGATTCCAGTGCTTTAAAGGAGATCGCGCGCCGCGCCAAGGAACGCGACACCGGCGCCCGCGGTCTGCGCAGCATCGTCGAGGAGATCATGCTCGACATCCAGTTCGAACTCCCCGACATCGAACCCAAGACCAAATACGTAGTGACCGACGCCGTGGTCCGGGGCGAGGTGCCGCTGTTTGAGAAAAAAGCGGTTGACAAGAAGATTGCCTAAACAGCCGTATAGCGAGGTTGGCGCGACTTTGCCGAAGCATTGGGAAAGCAGCGATGCTTCGGCAAAGTCGCGCCAACCGTTTATGCTTCCGACTCGTCGGCAAGATCCGCGAATTCGCGCAACCAATGCTGGGCCTCTTCGCTGGAGATGTCTTCGGGCTTAGCGACGTCGGGCAAGGCAGATTTCCGGCGCCGGCGCTGGCGCTCTATTTCTTCCAAATAATCCAAACAGCTGCACACAGAACAACGACGGCGGCGACCGGCCTGCTGAATACGATGATCGTCAGAGACGACGGTCAGCTGCCGTGGCGTCGCCTCTTGCTGAATCAAGTTTTCGATAACTTCGTCAGCCTCGCTATCGAGAGCATAGCGGACGTGAATACCGTGATAATCTTCTTCGGCGACGGCGCCTGGCGGCGCTCGGGAAGCGTCGAAGACTATTGTGAGGCGTCCTGTGTCGTTGCCGTAAGCGCCGCACAGCCGGCCCAGCAAGGCCAGGCGCGCTTTCTCCAAACCGTGCGGGCCGACCTTGCCATGCAGCAGGCCCATTGCGTGCAACAGATTGTAGCCGTCGATGAGGTAACGCATGGCGCTGTCATTTGTAGCATCGGCATCTCGCCGGCTGGTGCTTTCCTTGTCGGCTGCTTATATTGCATGAACAAGGGCGAGGCAACGAGGCAGCCTCGCCGTAGCTTGACGTCCAGTCTGTTTTTTATCCTATTTACCTGCACCTTGTCCACACGACCTAGCCAAACAGCCAAACATAGCGGACTGGCCTTGACCCTTGCGCGCTTGAAATGCTATACCCCTGTCGATGAGGACGCGCAAGCATGAAACAGAAATGTGTGCAGAGGCGGAACAATTAGCCCGGCTGTTACGCTCGGGGTTGGAACTTCGCTGGCCGCTCCGTCCGTCGCCAGCCACGGAGCCGGGGCCTTTTCCGCTGGGCGGCAGCGTCCGTGCTTTTCTCGCCCCTTATGCGGATTGTCTGAATCATCCCCTAACTGGTCGCGGCAAGCTCTTGCCCCGCCTGGTCCGCGGGGCGCGTTACCTAGTGCGGGCCGTCATCACTCCCTGGCTGCGCGTTCAGACACATTTTAATTTTGCTTCCATCAGCGTCCTCGAACAGCTCGAACAGCGTATCCGCATTTTAGAAGATGCGGAACGCACCTTGCGCCAGAGGATCGAGGAACGCGAAAAGGCGCTGCGGGAGAAAACGTGACATGCACTTGCTTATCGACGGCCAGGGGTTGCAAACCTCGTCGTCGCGGCAGCGCGGCATCGGCCGCTATACCAGTAACTTTCTCCGCGGTTTAGCGGCCGTCCGGCCGCGATGGCGAATCGAAGTCATCGAGAACCGCGCCCTGACACCCCTTGCCCCAGATAACCTGCATGGCTTGCCGACCTTGTCCTTTCAACCACCGCTGCCGCTTCACGGCAATTACCACGACATCAACGACCGCTACTATGCCGATTGGCTGACGGCGCAAGGCGCCGACGGCATATTGGTGCCCAGTTATTGCGAAGGATGGGATGCCGTCTTGCCGTCTTTTTGCGGACCGCGACCGCGCCTGTTCGCCATCGTCCACGACCTTATTCCTTTGCTCTATCCCGAACAATACCTTCCCGATCTTGAGGCGTGCCGTTGGTACGCTCAGCGCTTCCGCCAACTGCTGCAATGCGATGTTTTGCTGTCCAACTCCGAGGCCACGGCGCGCGACGTTGGCATTCTGGGCGGCACGGCGGCGCCGCCAGTCGTCAATATCGGCGGCGCGGTGGATCCCTGGTTCGCCCCGTTGCCGCAGCACGAGCTTGCCGCCCAGGTCAATGAGGTCCGTAAGCGTTTCGGCTTACACCGCGAGTTTTTACTCTACGTCGGCGCTCCGGATTATCGCAAAAATCTATCCGGCGTCCTTAGCGCATTCGCGGCTCTGCCGCCCCGCTACCAAGCCACCCTTGACCTGGCCGTCGTCTGCCGCATGAAACCGGACGAACGTGCCGCCGTCGAGGCAGCAGCGCGGCAAGTCGGCATCACTTCGGCCCTGCGTATAGTCGATTCGGCCAACGATGCGGAGTTGCGGATGCTATACCTGATGTGCCGGCTCTTTTTTTTCCCATCGCTCTACGAAGGGCTTGGTTTGCCGGTGTTGGAAGCGTTGCACTGTGGAGCGCCCGTGGTTACATCCAACCGGTCGTCTTTGCCGGAGTACGCAGGGCCGGATTCGTGGCTGTGCGATCCCACGTCGCCGCAAGCGATGGCCCAGGTGCTCCAGCAAGCACTTGCCGAACCACGCGAGGCGCGCCGTCGTCAACGCCAGCTGTTCGCCCGCACCTTTAGCTGGCAGAAAACGGCGGAACGCGCCTGCGCCGTCATCGAACGCACTCTCTCAAAGCACGTCCCGTCGAGGCGGCGCCAGCGTTTGGCCTGGGTGGTGCCGTTGACCAGGAGCACGTACCAAATGGCCGAACAGCTCTCGGAATTGTTGCTCCTCTTGGCGGAACGTTTCGAGATCGAAGTAGTCGCTGTTTGCGCTCTGCTGCATATGTTCCAGACGTTGTCGCGCCACCATCTTGTTTTAACGGCCCGCGAAGTCCCGGCCCGCCACGCTGCCTCACCTTATGATATGTTCATTTATCAATTCTGTCTTCCCTCGCCGCCTGCGGAAATGCTCGATCTGCTGCGGCGGTTTCCCGGCCTGGTTGTACGGCACGATTTGGCTACCTCGGACCTTCGGCGCTTGGCCGTTGCATGGGCTGCGCGGATTGACCGAGCTATCCGCCGTTATGAACAAAGTGACGGACTGTGGCGCGGCTTCGCAGTGCGCTGCTTGGCCGACTGTGCCGAGGAGGCCGATACCCTCCTCGATGCCTGGGCCGCGCTACGGGTGAAGGGACAGAAGCACATCGCCGTCCGTCCAGGGCAGTTCAATAGTTGATCTTGGCAGGAGTCCGTATCGCCGGTAAATGGGAGAAGCCCAATCCCAGACCGGAGGTTTGGTTATGTCTTCCCCCCTCTCCCTTCT
>JAJPIY010000283.1 GCA_021324515.1 Planctomycetota bacterium | reverse complement strand
TCCCGCATCTTGGCTTCGTCCATTCCCTCGCGTTGGCGGATTTCTTCTAATTTCCGCAGGTGTGCTTTAACTTGCACCGAAGGGATACCGGGTTCTCCCAAAGCCTGGCGCCGTTTGCACTCGGTGATTATTTCCTCCAGCGGCGTCCCCAACCAGTCCATGAAACACATCAAGCGGCCCTGAGCGTCGTACACTTCGACACGCCCTTTCGACTCCGCCAACACGCGAGCTTGTTCTTCGGTCAAAACGATGCGCGGCATATTGCACCCCCTTTGCTATCTCCACTCTACTTGCTCCGCCGCAGCACGGTCAACGCGGACGCGGTTCAGCTGCCGCGCTTGGCGCACAGTTCGCGCACCAGGTTGGCGTTGTGTCCCACTTGATCGCCGAATTGCTGATACATGCCGACGATCAGGGCGTCGCTGGGCTTGATGTTCTCCAGGGCCGTGGCAAAGCAGGCGCGGATTTCGGCAGGACTGCCGACGCGGCGGCCGGCAGCCAGCACTTTGTACACCAGACACGGCTTGCGCGTGGCCCGCACCACCTTGAACATGCGCGGCGGATCGCTGGGCAGATAGATCTCGCCCAGCGGCAGGTCGTCGCCCAAGATCTTCTGGAACTCGCTGCGCGGTCTCGTAAGATAATACAGACAGCACATGTAGTAATCGACGTCCCACTGTTTTTCCTCGGCCAACTCGATCAGGGCTGGGTTGTGCGCCGACAATCCGACTAGGACGCCTTTGTCGCGGATGCGTTTGAGCAGGGCGGTCAGCACGTGCAGCTTGTCCTGGCGGTGCAGACGCTCAGCCAAGGCGCCATGTGGTGCGATGCCGATGGGTTTGTGTTTTGCCGCGTCGTCGATGTGTTCGGGGTGCTGGTCCCAGTCGGGCTTGCCCAGGCATAGCCAGTGCATCTTGCCGCCGGCCTCGCGGTAGCGCTCCAGGTCTTGCAGCGTGCGCTCGGCATAGCTGTTTTGCCAGGTATTGATGCCGACTTCTTCGCAGCGTTTGAGTAATTCGATTACGCGCTGCGGCGTGTGCCAGTCGATCTGGTGCTGACTGAGCAGCTTGTTGAAGTGCGAATAGCCGTAAATCGGATTGCCGCCGATGATAAGCCGGGTGACGCTATGCGGCCCCAACTTAATTGTCGGTAGCAGCGGTGCGGAATCGGCGGCGGCAGCGGGCGCCAGGGCGGCCACGCTCGAGGCAGCGGCAGCGGCTTGCTTGAGGAAAGTACGGCGTCCGGGATTACCGGAAGAGGAAGGAGTCATGGTGTACCTCAAAAAATGGGGTCAATCGAACAATTCCGCTTTTGCCAACGGCAGCCCCTGGGCGTCTTTGGGCGAGAGCATGGGGGCACGGCCGTCGCGCAGTGGCCAACGGACGCCTACTTCGGCGTCATTCCAAATCAAGGTTCGTTCACTTGACGGATCGTAAAAATCGGTCACTTTGTAGAAGACCTCGGCCCACTCGCTGAGGACGTAAAAGCCATGGGCAAAACCCGCCGGGACCCAGACTTGCCGACGATCCTGCGCCGAAAGCGTGACGCCGACCCACCGGCCGAACGTCGGCGACGAACGGCGCAGGTCTACTGCCACGTCGAAAACTTCGCCGACCGCCACGCTTACCAGCTTGCCTTGCGGCTTGTGAATCTGGTAGTGCAGGCCGCGCAGCACGCCCTGGCCCGAGCCGGAATAGTTGTCCTGCACCATCGGCAAGGTGATGCCGGCTGCCTTGTATTTGTTGACCTGGTAGGTCTCCAGAAAAAAGCCGCGCGCGTCGCAGAAGACTTTTGGCTCGATAAGTACGACTTCAGGGATCGCCGTGGGGATTATTTGCATGGCGCCATTCCGTGGACACACTCAAAAAGAAGACCCTAACAGAGGCGGCTTTTTGTAGTTCGTACATACTAGCCCTTGCAGCAAACGTCAATGCCTGTAACATAATTCTCCAGCTTGCCGGGCGAGACTGCCCCAGTGGGGGCGGCGCTGTTCCTGGTCCGAAGGGAAACAAAGTCGAGTTTGAGGAACAACAGTTATGGTCGAACGCCGCAGTGAATTGAACCGTCGTTATCATCGCAAAAAGAAACTGGCCAAGCTGAAAGCTCGCTTGGCCGAGGCCAAGAGCAACGCCGAACGCGAAGCAATCCTCCGGAAGATCCACATTCTGAGCCCGTGGTGGCAACCTCCCCCGCCCCAAGAATGAGCATTTTTATCTCCGCGGAGTCCCTCCCTTATGTACCGCACTGTTCTTGCATACCTTGTCGTCTTGACAACCTTGTCCCCTGCGCCGGCTGACGAACCGCCCATAGCACCGCAGCACGCCGCCGAGCGTTTCCAGATGCCCAAGGGCTTCCATGCTACGTTGTTCGCCGGTGAACCCGACTTGATCAAACCCATCGCTATGACCCTCGATGATCGCGGCCGGCTGTGGGTCGTCGAATCGCATTCTTATCCCAACTGGCTGCCGGAAGGCAAACAGGGCCGCGACCGCATCCTCATCTTCGAGGATACGAAGGGAACGGGACATTTCGACTCGTGCAAAGTCTTTTGGGACAAAGGCACGAACCTCTCGGGCATCGCCCTCGGTTTCGGGGGCGTCTGGCTATGTGCCACGCCGTATCTCTTATTTGTGCCGGTGCGTCCAGGTGAAGACAAGCCGGCTGGCCCACCGAAAGTTATTCTCGATGGCTGGAGCTTGCGCGCTAAGCACAACGTCTTCAATGACCTGACCTGGGGACCGGACGGCTGGTTGTACGGCTGCAACGGGATTACCGACACTTCGTACATTGGCCGGCCTGGCACACCGCAGGAAAAACGGACCCCGCTCAACTGCGGCGTTTGGCGCTACCATCCCGTCAAGGAGCGCTTCGAGGTCTTCGCCTGGGGCACTACCAACCCGTGGGGGCTGGATTTCGACGATTACGGCGAGGCCTTCATCACCAACTGTGTCATCAAACACTTGTTCCACGTCATCCCCGGCGCACATTATGTGCGCATGTTCGGCCAGGACCTAAACCCGTATTGCTACGGCTTGATGGCCAGCTGCGCCGATCACATCCATTGGGGCGGCGGCGATTGGACCACTTCGCGCGGGGGCCAGGGGGCCCACGACGTTGCCGGCGGCGGCCATGCTCACGCCGGCGCCATGATCTACCTCGGCGACAATTGGCCCGACGAATACCGTCATCATATTTTCATGTGTAACTTGCACGGCAACCGCGTCAACCAAGACGTGCTGGCACGCCGCGGCTCCGGCTACGTTGCGCATCATGGCAGGGATTTTCTCCTGGCCAACGATTCCTGGTTCCGCGGCCTGACATTGTTGTACGGTCCCGATGGCGGTGTCTTCCTCAGCGATTGGCATGATACCGGCGAATGTCACGATTATGATCGCCTCGAACCGTGTGGCCGCATCTTCAAGGTGACGTTCGGCAAACCCGCTGCCGTCCATCCCAATCTAGCGGCAATGAGCGATGAGCAGCTCGTCCGCTTGCAGCGACACAAGAATGATTGGTGGGTGCGCCATGCCCGCCGTCTGCTGCAAGAACGCGCCTGTGCTGGCAAGCTCGATCAAAACGTCCGTCCGCAGCTACTGAAAATGCTCGCAGACGAGAAAGAGACGCCGGGTAAGCTGCGTGCTTTGTGGGCGCTGCATGTTACAGGTTCGCTCGATGAGAAGACGCTGCGAGGCTTGCTTGACAGCCCGCACGAAGCGATCCGTTGCTGGGCAGTGCGGCTAATGGTGGAAGACAAACATGTCTCAGAGGAGTCTTTGACACGCTTAGGCCAATTGGCCCGCGAAGATAAGGCGGCGTCGGTGCGATTAGCGCTGGCATCGGCCTTGCAGCGCTTGCCGCCTTCTCCGAGCTGGACCATCGCCCAAGCCCTGACGGCACACGCCGAAGATGCAGCTGACGAAAACCTGCCGTTGATGCTATGGTACGGCCTCGAGCCGCTGGTGCCGAACAATGTCGAACAGGCGGCAGAATTGCTGGCAAAATGTAAGATCCCACTAGTGCGCCAGTACCTCGCACGCCGTATGGAGGATTTACGTTCTCGTAATCCCTTAGGCCGCCTTCTCGTTGCGTGCAACGATGCAGCTGTGCAATTGGATGTACTGCGTGGCATGCATGAAGCCTTGCAGGGACGACGCAGCGTCGCTGCACCGGCGGGTTGGTCCGAAGTGTATCGCAAACTTGCTGGCGACACCAACGCCGAGATACGCGAGAAAGTGCTGCAATTGTCTGTCCTCTTTGACGATCCGCAGGCGCTGGCGATATTGCGCCAAACGGCGGAGGATCCCAAGGCCGATGCCGCGGCTCGACGCAACGCTCTGCAAACGTTGGTCGAGAAACGGACGCCCGATCTGCCGCCGCTCCTCCAGAGACTTCTTGGCGATGGCGCCGTGCGTGGCACGGCCTTGCGCGGTTTGGCATCCTACAGCGATCCGCAAACGCCGTCATGTGTCCTCGAACACTACGCCTCCTTCACCGACGCCGAGAAGGCCGACGCTATCGCCACGCTGGCCTCGCGACCGTCCTATGCGCTGGCCTTGCTCGGTGCAATGGAGAAAGGCCGCGTGTCCCGCCGCGATCTGTCGGCCTTCACCGCCCGCCAACTTCTTGCCTTCAAGGACAAGGAACTAACCGAACGGCTCACCAAAGTCTGGGGAAGCGTTCGTCCGCCGTCAGCAGAAAAGACGACGTTGTTGGCCAAATACAAAGCGATGGTGTCGCCCCAAGCCCTCAAGAAAGCTGATCGTCGGCACGGCCGCTTACTGTTTTCCCGCACCTGCGCCAGCTGTCACACCCTCTTCGGCGAGGGCGGCAAGATTGGTCCGGACCTGACCGGCTCGCAGCGGACCAATCCCGAATATCTGCTGACCAAACTGCTCGATCCCAGCGCCGTTGTGGCCCGCGATTATCAGATGACGATCCTCACCTTGAAGGACGGCCGCGTCCTCAGCGGACTGGTCAAGGAGGAAAATGACAAGACGCTGAGGCTGCAAACACAAAACGAGGTCGTGCGGCTGGACAAAAACGACATCGAAGAACGGCAGCGCTCATCGCAATCGATGATGCCCGATGGCCTGCTGGCGCCGCTCAGCCCAGTCGAGGTGCGCGATCTGATTGCATACGTATCCGGGGCCGGGCAGGTGCCGCTGCCGGCATCTCCCCCGGTATCAGGAGCTGGCAAATAATTTGTGCAAATGGATGTGAAACGGCCCGAGATGGCCGCCGTAGTTGCCGGCACTGATGCGGACGATGCCGGGACGACAAGCCGCCTCGACGCCGGCGCGCATGGCCTGCTCGACGGCAGCGAGATCGAGTCCATCGATGACGATTTCGTAGACGGCATGGACGCCTTCGGGCAGAGCAGAGGCGACCAGGCCGCGCAACGTGGGGCAATAAGCATCGTTGGTGCTGGCTTTGAGCTTTTTGTAACGGCTGCCGACTTTGCTGCCGCTGCGGACGATGCCGCCGGGAAAAGGACAAATCACGCCGCGGACCTGCTGGATGGCCGCCACGGCTGACTCCGCCGCCGCCAGGGCCGTCGCTTGACTTTCGCCCAGAATCAGGAAGTTGCCGCCGGCCACCCCCTTGATCGTGCCAAAAACGTCTTCGCAGACGAACTCGCCGTCCATGACCGGCAGACGCCAGAAACGCCGACCATCGAGTTTCTTACTGAACTGGAAGGTGTCGCCGAAGAAACGCAGGTTGCCGCCGATGCGGATGTTCTTGTCTTTGACGGGCGGCAGGCCGTTGTAGCAGGCCGTGGTGGCGCAGGTGAGGATGCACTGGCCGACGCGATTGACGACGGCTTTCTGCAAAGCATCACGGCTGAAGGCGAACATCAGCAGACGGACGCCGGGCCGCCCGTCCGGCGTCTCCTCTGGGGCCAACTCGCATTCGATGCCGGCCTCGGCATCACAGCCGATGACCGAAGCGGCGTAGCCCGTCGCCTCTCGTCCTGCGATCCGCGCCCATTCCGGCGTTTCGGCCGTCACGATCAGCCGGGCCGCCGTCATCGGAAAGGCTTCGGCGAAGGTATCCTCAATGAGTGTGGAATGAATCGTTAACACAGTCAAGTTCCCCGTTTTGCAGCGTATACGAGAGGACTGGAATCGGCTATCATTAGATCATAAGGTAATTCCGTATCGATTCACGCGGAGGATGGGAAGAGGGAGATGGCCAGTAAGCGCTTCATCATGAATGCGGGCCGTACCAGTAAACAAGGCCAGCAAATCAATGTCGGCAAAGACCACGCCGAGTATCAAGGCATCGTCAGCACGTTGACGATGCATCCCGACGACATGAAAGCGCTGAATATTTCCCCCGGAGCGGCCGTCTGCGTCCGTTCCGAGTATGGCGAGGCCGTCTTTCAGTGCAAGGAAGGCAAAGTCCCCGCTGGCATGGTATTTGTACCGTATGGCCCGCCGACCTGTCGCCTCATGGGCGGCGGCACCGAGGGGACAGGGATGCCGACTTCCAAGAATTGGGAAGTCGAAATTGAGCCGATAACAAGCGAATCTAAGTGAAATCGCTCGAGAACACGGGAGGAGTTATGGAAGTAGATAGGACGCAAGAGGAAACAAGCAATCTGCCGATCGCCGAATCCTCCGAGGCAGAGCCGGTGGCGGCGTGGGAACAGATCGAGAATGGCCGATACATGCCGCGTCGCGTTCGCGGCAGCTGTCATGGCCGCGAACTGGGCTGAACGTTTATCCTTCCGTCCAGTTCGGACGGACAGTTGCGCCGATGAAAGGGAGCGAGGATGGAACTGACCATCACGAAGAATGCGACGTGTACTTTCTGCGGTTGCGTCTGCGATGACATTGAACTGCACGCCGACGGGGAGCGTATCGTTGAAACCAAGCGGGCCTGCATTCTGGGCGAAGCCTGGTTCAAGAACCACACGGCCGAGCGGCTGTATCCCGATGCTCTGATCGACGGCAAGCCGGCCACGCTCGATGACGCTATCGAAGCGGCAGCTGATTATCTTTACAACGCCCATCTGCCGTTGGTGTACGGTCTCAGCAATGTCACCTGCGAAGCGCAGCGCGAGGCGGTGGCCCTGGCCGAATTGATTGGCGGCGTGATCGACAGCCATACGTCGCTTTGACACGGTCCCACGGAAATCGCCGCCCAGTTGGGCGGCAAGGTTACCTGCACGTTGGGCGAAGTCAAAAACCGCGCCGACCTCATCGTGTATTGGGGCGGCAACCCGGCTGAGTGCCATCCGCGGCACTTTACCAAGTACACGCTGACCCAGAAGGGTAAGTTCGTACCCAACGGCCGTAAGGACCGCACTATGATTCTCGTGGACATCCGCGAGACCCCTAGCGCCAAGGCCGCCGACCTTTTCCTTCAGGTGCGGCCCAGCAAAGACTTCGAGGTGTTGACCACCCTGCGAGCAATCATCAAGGGGCAGCGCATCCATGCCGAGACCGTCGCCGAAACCGGACTGACCTTGGAGCAGCTCCAGGACTTCGCCGAGCGCCTGAAGAAGGCGCGTTTCGGTGTGCTGTTCTTCGGTATGGGCTTATCGATGACGCGCGGCAAACACATGAACTCGGCGGCGCTGTTAGCGTTGGCGGCGGAGTTGAACGCCTTCACCAAATTCGTGGCCATGCCGATGCGCGGCCACGGCAACGTCACCGGCGGCGATGTGGTCATGCGCTGGACTACGGGTTATCCGTTCGGCGTTAATCTGAGCCGTGGTTATCCTCGCTTCAACCCCGGCGAGTTTTCCACCGTAGATCTGCTGCTGCGTGGCGACAACGATGCTGCCCTCATCCTCGGTGCCGACCCCGGCGCCACCATGCCGCAGCCAGCCATCGACCACCTGGCCCGCATTCCGACTATCGTGCTCGACCCCAAGGTGACGCACACCAGCCGCCTGGCCCGTGTCCACATTACCACGGCAGCCACCGGCATCAGCGCACCGGGTACGGTGTATCGCATGGACGAAATCCCGCTGCCGCTGCGTCCCGCCCTGAAATCGCCCTATCCCACCGATGAGGACGTGGTGCGCCGCATTTACCAAGCAGTGGCGAAGAAACCGGCGTGGCTTCCTGCTGGGAAGGGGAGGAGAAACACCGAGGCGAATTGATATGCCGTTGCTCGATCATTTTCAAGGCCCGCGCCGCTGGGAAGGGCCCCGTCATGCCTGGGCGGCCCCTATCGCTCAGCATCTCAATCAGGAGGTTCTGCTGGTCGATGTTTTGCCGAATCCGAGATTAGCCTGGGTCCGAGTTGGAAATTGGCATTGCCAATGTCGATTTATACGGTACGGGGCACGGGTAGTTGTGCCTTGGGTCCGAAGCGATTCGGGAAAGGACATTTATGACCGCTGCGAGCTTTGACCGCGTCCTTCAAGCGCTCAGAGAGCGCAGACCGTTCCAGGTATTCACGGTGGAGTTGATAGGAGGGCATCGCTTCGAAGTCGATCACCCGGGGGCGTTGGTCGTTCGAGACGGCGTTGCCGTGTTCCTTGCGCCTGGGGGATACCCAATCTGGTTCGACCACGAAAGTGTCACTCAGATCGAAGGGGCCCCTGCCAATCCATCTGGTGGGAGTTGATGCGTGACTTACGAAGACAAACTTCGGCCGCAAAGCAGTTCCATGCTCCGAATCACGGGCGGCAAAGTCTACGATCCCGCCAACGATATCCACGGCGAAATCCGGGACATCTGCATCTCGAACGGCCGTATCGTTGCCGATGTCGCGGGTGGGCGCACCATCGACGCAACGGGCATGATTGTCTTCCCCGGCGGCGTGGACGTTCATACGCACGTTGCCGGGGCTGCGCTCAACTTCGCGCGGGCGATGATTCCCGAAGACCATCGCCGCCATCCGCCCTATGTCCGCAACGAGCGGCATCGCGGCGGTATCGGCGGGGCGACACCGACCACCTACGTCACCGGCTATCTCTACGCCGGCATGGGCTGGACCACCGTGAACGAGGCCGCCGTGCCTATTCTCTCGGCCCGTCATACCCACGAAGAGTTGCGCGACACGCCCATCGTTGATAAATCTTGTTGTGTCTTGATGGCCAATAACGAGATTTTGCTCGACCTTCTGGAAGCGGGTGAGATCGAACGGGCGCGCCACGTCGCTGCTTGGCAAATCTGGGCAGCCAAGGCATACGGCGTCAAGGCGGTCAATCCCGGCGGCGTAGCGGCGTGGAAGTGGGGCAAAGACGCCAAGGAACTGTTCGAGCCGGTACCCGGTTACCACAAGGTGACGCCGGCCCAGATCATTACCGCCCTGGCTGGCATCGTGGACGATCTCGGTCTGCCGCATCCTTTACATCTGCACTGCAACAACCTCGGCGCGCCTGGCAATTACAAGACCACCCTCGAAACCATGAAGGTACTGGAGGGCAAACGGGCGCACCTGGCCCATTTGCAATATCACGCCTACGGCGGCGACGATTGGTTCACCATGCGTTCCAAGTCCGCCGAGGTAGCCGACTATTTCAACGCCCATCCCAACTTCACCACCGACGCCGGCGCTGTGCTGTTCGGCGACACCGTGACCATCACCGCCGACGGCCCCTGGCAACATCTGCTGTACAAACTCACTGGCCGCAAGTGGGGCAACCTCGATGTGGAGAATGAGACCGGCTGCGGCATCGTCCCCTATGTCTACAAAGAGAAAAACCTGGTCAATGCCGTGCAGTGGGCCGTGGGATTGGAGTTGCTACTGCTCATTAACGATCCCTGGCGCATTTTCCTCACCACCGACCATCCCAATGGCGCCGCCTTCTGGCGCTATCCCGAAATCCTCCAGCTGCTGATGGATGTAAACTTCCGCCGGGAGCAGCTGAAAAAACTGCCGCCTAAAGCGCTCAAGCGCATCGTCCTTCCTGAATTGGATCGCCAATATACCCTGTCGGAAATCGCCGTCATCACGTCGGCCGGCCCGGCACGGGCTTTGGGGCTGCCGCACAAAGGCCACTTGGGCATCGGCGCTGACGCCGACGTGGCCATCTTCAACGACAGCAAAGACATCGCACGCATGTTCGCCTATCCGCGCTATGTCATTAAGGGCGGCGAAGTGGTCCTCGAAGAAGGCGAGATTCGCCAGATCGTCCAGGGGCGGGGCTTTGTGGTGCAGCCGGTTTACGACAAAAAAATTGAAGACTACATTCGTCCGCTGTTCCAACAATACTACACCGTGTCGTTCGACAACTATCCGGTGGAGATGGAACGCCTGGAAAATCCGGACATACGCCCTTGCAAGCCTGGGGAGGGTAACTCGAGGACGGAATGAACATGACGAGGCTGACACTCAAAGGACCTCCTCCCGTTCCTCTTGAGGCTGAGGTCCTCTCGCCAGACGTGATAGCGTCGCTGCGGCACGACGCCCTTGCCGCCCTCCCTGTGTTCCTGGGTAAACGTCAACGCCGCCTGGACGATTTCTTCACTATCGAGGGTGACGGCAGCGACCACCTGGAGATCCACGGCGACATGGAACGAGTTAAATGGATCGGCCGTGGCATGACACGCGGCCAAATTACGATAATCGGCAACGCTGGCATGCATCTGGGCGCGTTTATGAAGGGAGGGACCATTGAGGTGCATGGCAACGCCGCGGACTGGGTCGGCGCCGAGATGACGGGCGGCCTTATTCACATCCACGGCGATGCTGGCGGGCAGATTGGGGCGGCTTATCGCGGAAGCCTATCAGGAATGAACGGCGGCGTCATTCTGATCGAGGGATCGGCAGGCACCGAGATCGGCATGCGCATGCGCCGCGGCCTGCTCGCCGTCAAAGGTCCGGTACGCGATTTCGCCGGTCTGCAAATGAAAGGCGGCACTCTTTTCCTACTCGGCGGGGCCGAGCTGCGCACCGGCGCCTGGATGGTTCGTGGCACCATCGTTTGCTTGAAACCCTTGACGCTTTTGCCAACATTCAACTATGCATGCACTTATAAGCCTGTCTTCTTGCGATTATACACCAGACGCTTGAAAGAACTGGGGTTTTCGGTTCCTTCTCAGCTCGACGTGGGCAGCTATCGTCGTTACAGCGGCGACGCCGCCGTTCCCGGCAAGGGCGAGATCTTGGTAGGGCAACCATAGTTTTCCCCAGCGGATGACAGGAACGGGACTGCGTGGTGAAAGTACGACCCTTTGTATTGTTGGACCGCGATGGCACGCTGATCGTGGAGCGCCATTATCTGGCGCGCGCCGAGGACGTGGAACTGTTGCCCCTCACCGCCCCGGGGCTGCGTCTGATGCAAGCTGCCGGCCTGGGGCTTGCCGTACTTACTAACCAATCCGGTTTGGGCCGCGGCTACTTCGATTGGGCCGCACTTCATGCCGTCCATGCGCGGATGACGCAACTTTTGGCCCAAGAGGGCGTCTCGTTGGACGGCATCTACGTTTGCCCGCACACTCCCGAAGCGGATTGCAACTGCCGTAAACCGCGGCCCGGTTTGGTCCAGTGGGCGGCGGCCGAACT
>JAJPIY010000020.1 GCA_021324515.1 Planctomycetota bacterium | reverse complement strand
TCGAAACAAATCAAACGTCCACATCCTTATCCTAGAAAAGAATCGGCTGGGTTCCTACACGGGAAGCGGCGGCCCGAGGCCCCTTCCTCTCCACGAGGACCGCCAAAGCCGATGACGCGGACCTTATGGCCCAGAGGGTTCGGCCCAGCGACGCCCTGTGCGGCGATCTTGTAAAATAAACGTTGTCATACAGTGTTCCGGAGCATTCCAGATGATGAGGCCCTCATGGCGCGTTATCTCATTGGCATCGACCTGGGTACGACCAACAGTGCGTTGGCGTATCTCGATTTGCAGCGTCCGCGCCGCGGCGAGCGCCTGGACATAAAATCTTTCCCCCTTCTCCAATTGACGGCGGCCGGCGAGGTCAAAGAGCGTCCTTTGTTGCCCTCGTTCCTCTACCTGCCGGGCCAGCACGATCTGCCTCCAGGAGCCACGGCGTTGCCGTGGGATGCGCAGCGCGATTACGTGGTTGGGGAGTTCGCGCGCAGTCATGGCGGCAAGGTGCCGGGCCGGCTGGTCAGCTCGGCGAAATCGTGGCTGTGCCACAGCGGCGTGGATCGCTCGGCGGGCCTGTTGCCGTGGACTGCGCCGCCGGACGTGCCGCGCATTTCCCCTATCGAGGCCTCCGCGCGCTATCTGCGGCACATGGTCGAAAGCTGGAACTACGTCATGGCCAAGGACCGGCCCGACGATCGCTTGGAGAAACAGACCGTGGTGCTAACGGTGCCGGCGTCGTTCGACGACATGGCCCGCAATCTGACGGTCGAGGCGGCGCGGAAGGCGGGACTGGAAGATCTCATTCTGTTGGAAGAGCCGCAAGCGGCGTTTTATTGCTGGCAAGCGACGCATTCGGCGAAGGAAGCCACTGCCCTGAAACCGGGGATGCGCTGTCTAGTGATCGATGTGGGTGGCGGCACCAGTGATTTCAGCCTTATCGAGGTGGTTGAGCAGCAAGGCGAATTAGGGTTTGTACGCCAAGCGGTGGGCGATCATCTTTTGCTGGGCGGCGACAATATGGACTTGGCCCTGGCTAAATTTGTCGAGACGAAGCTGCCCAGCATCGGCCGGCTCGATGCGGTGCAGTATGGCGTGTTAACCCAGGCGTGCCGTTTGGCCAAAGAGACGTTGCTGGGCCCGAACGCGCCGCCGACTTACACTGTCACCGTCATCGGTCGCGGGCGGGCCGTCATCGGCGGGACGCTGCATGCTCCCCTGACGCCGGCGGAGGTGCGCAAAGTGATCCTTGAGGGCTTTTTCCCGCTGGTGCCCGCCGATGCCCTGCCACAGCGCGGCGCCCGCGCCGGCTTGCACGAGATGGGCCTGCCTTACGTCAGCGATCCTGCTATCACGCGCCATCTGGCCGCGTTTCTCAAGAACCAGACCGCTTCGGAGAACGCCGCACCGGCCGCGGTCCTTTTCAATGGCGGCGTCTTCCAGCCCGAAGTGTTGCGCGCGCGCGTTCTCGAAGTGATGCAGCACTGGTACGACCGTCCCGGACAACCGTGGCAGCCGTTCGTGCTCACCAATCCGTCGCTGGATTTGGCCGTCGCCTGGGGGGCCGCCTATTATGCCTGGCTACGCCATACGGGCGGTCGCCGCATCGGTGGAGGCATCGCACGCTCCTACTACATCGGGGTGCAACAAGCCCAACCAGCCCGCAGCACAAGTACGGACAACGACGGACTCACCGTCGTTTGCGTGGTGCCGCAGCACCTGGAAGAAGGACACGATGTTATTCTCGACAAACCCGAGCTGGAATTGTCCCTTGGCCAGCCGGTGATGTTCCCACTGTACACTTCGACCGTGCGTGGCCAGGACAAAGCGGGCGCTTTGCTGACGGTGGCCCCCGATCAACTGTTGCGCATGCCGCCGTTGCACACCGTATTGCGAGGCGGCAAGCGGAGTGGCACAAAATCGGTGCCGGTGACCTTGGCCGCCCGATCGACGGCCATCGGCACATTAGAGTTGTTCTGTGTAGCGCGCGACGGCCGCAATCGTTGGCGTCTGGAATTCAACGTCCGTGATCTGGTGCAGGAGGCGCCGTCTGAGCGCCGGGGCCAGGACCATCCGAGTGCGGAAACGAAGGCGCAGCCCGTCACAGACGTGTGGCCGGAAGCCCAGGTACAAGAAGCAGCCCGGCTCCTCCGCGCCGTTTATGCACCGGGGCCGCTCCCGCCTCCCCGGAATGGGGAGGGACACGAGGAAGGGTTGACCCCCCAAGAATTAACCAAGGCCCTGGAATCGGCCCTCGAAGCGCCACGGCACGCCTGGCCAACTGGTCTGTGCCGCCGTTTGTGGGAATTTTTGGCTGAAGTCGCCGACCAGCGCCGCCGCTCACCGGCCCACTTAAGCCGCTGGTACAACTTGGTCGGCTATTGTCTTCGTCCTGGCTTCGGCGATCCTCTCGATAAATACCGTATCGAACAATTATGGAAACTGATGGCTGCCCCGCCGCGCCCCGACGCCGGCAAAGGGGCGCGGGGAGCCGCGCCGCGTCTGGCCGAGACCAGTGCCGACGCCTGGATCATGTGGCGGCGCGTCGCCGGCGGATTGCACGCGCCATTGCAACAAGCCCTCTACGATCGGCTGCGCCCGGTGCTGCTGCCGACCAAAGGCAAGGGGATCGCCAAACCTGACGCCAATGAATGGGCCGAAATGTGGCGGGCGGCCGCCGCCTTCGAACGCCTCGATGTCAAGCACAAGGAGGCCCTGGGCAACGTCTTGCTCAAGTCGCTGCGCCGCAGTCCAGCCCCGACCTACGCCTTCTGGGCGCTGACACGCCTGGGGGCACGGGCGCTGGTGTACGGACCTCTCAACGCCGTGGTCCATCATCAAGTCGCGGAGAAATGGCTGGAAGCGATCCTGCCGTTCGAGCCGGGCAACCAGAGCGAACGCCTGGCTTGGGCGTTTTGCCTGTCGCAGCTAGCACGCCGCACCGGCCAACGCGCCCTCGACATCGATGACAGCCACCGCGAGAACGTACTGCGCGTGCTGCGCAGCCAGTCCATTCCTGAACATTGGATACGCATGGTCGAAGAAGTAACCGAGTGGGAACAGGAAGAACAGGGACAGATGCTCGGCGATTCCTTGCCGATTGGTTTGCGCTTAGTGCAACCGCAAGAGTAGCAGAACATTCGCCTCCAGCGCCGGCAAGGGACGGGCTTGCTGGCGCTGGAGACGAGCGAGAATTTGGATTTAGGGCCTCAGGCGCCGGGCAGCTTCATATCATAGCTGAGGACGGCAGCCTCATAGGCATGAAAAGCGTTGACCAAATTGCCGAAAGCCCCTTCCTTTTGCGCGAACGTCCCGAAGGCGAGAGCGACCAGGAAAAGCCGCTCCGCATTGAGGAAGTTGGCCAGTGCGTCTTCCAGGCTGACAAACTGAGCAATGACCGGCCCCGTATCTGCCAAGGCCTGCGGAACCAGTGGTGGGATGGCTGTATGGTTGGCCACGCTGACGACGCTATTGATGGTGACGGAGGCACCGCCATCCACATCGGTGACTATCACCTGTACCGGGAACAGGCCGCCGTAGGGGAACGAGTACGGCGAACTGCCATAAACAGAGAACGTATTGCCGAACAGATGCACGATGGTGCCCGTGCCGGAGAAAGAAAGCCCATTTCCTTCGTTCCAGAGGATGGTTGCCGTATAATGACTGGTTGGGCGCAGTGTCGAATCGGTGTCTGTGAAAATGCCGACCAGAGCGTTGCTGACGAAGCCGGCTGTCTGAGCGTTGAGGGCTTGGGCGAAACCTTGCAGCGGCGCGTCGGCGACGGCGACGGTGCCGCTGACAGGTCCGAGCGTAGCAGTTCCGTTGCTCTCGCTGACGGTCAGTGTGTAATCCCCCGCGTCGGTGTAGGTGTGTGAACCGAGAATAAGGAAGATGCCCGGAGTGCCGCTGGCCACGACTGTGCCACTGGTGACGGTGCCATCGCCCCAGTTGATGGAGGCGCTGTAATTGCTCAAAGGCGCGCCCGAGCTGTCGAAGAACTCGGCGACCGGCACGTTGTTCAGCGGCATGCCTTCGGTGGCGCTGCTGAGGGTGATCGACAAAGGCGCCGCCAGGGTGAAATGGGCGATGGCCGTACCCCAGTTGGGGGCGGCCTCGGCATTAGCCCATTGACTGAAGGCCCAGAAGCTGCCGTCGGAATCCACATCGACGCGGCTCATGTCGCCCTCGCGGGTGCCGTTGTAATGTTGTACGCCGGCCTGGACGAGGATCGGGGCCTCCATTGTGCCTGCCGGGTCGGACGGTGTACGGCCAGTGATGTACATCGACTCGAACATGCCCGGCGCCGTTCCGGACTGGATGTAGGTGACGCCGATGTCGCCGGCGGCATTGATGTTAATGCCCGGATAAGCGTCGTAGACGCCGGGGCCGCCGCCAATGTCGCCCTGTTGCTGGAGCACCGGGACGCCGCTGCTTACGCTGATTTCATACCAGCGGACCATGTCATCGTCCCCAGCCGAATCGGAGATCTCATGCACAACCGCCAGCTGGCCGTTCCGCTCCGCGACTTGCAGGATGCGCGAGTCGGCGATGGAATCGACGTTCCCACCCGGATCTTTCTCAACCACCGCCTGGAAATAGGGACTTACCGCCAGATTGGTAATGGTAAAGCTGGGATTTGCGGACAAGACATTGGTCATCCGGATCACATCAAGAGACTGGTTGTCGCCGTGTTCCGCTACCAGCCACATGGGGCCGCCGGGCGCGGCATCCGGCATGGTTGCCGGCCGCATCAGAAATTCACTGTTATCCGTCTGGAAGTAGTTCGTATTTCGGGTCAACGTCTTGCCGTTGACCAGCGCATTCATGGAGATGGCATTGACTTGACTATGCAGCCCATTGCCGCTGGCGTCGTAGCTGTTGAGCGTGACGACCAGGGCGTCGGCGTTGTAGCCGGGATTGCCGGTATAATCCTGAAGGGCGACGCCGGATTCCGCCGTGTTGATTTCGTAGAAATACCAGTCCGATGCGCTCAAAGTCGTCGGATTGGAGGATTTGGACACAGCGAGAAGGAGAGCGTTGCCGCCGTTATTGACGAGATTACCATTGCTATCTACCTCAAAGTCGAGATCGCCGACGATGAAACGCTGGACCAGAGGATCATAAATCGTGAACGGGTCCGTTTGCTCGTCGGAGTCGCCGGAGGCTACGGTAACGTGCGGCAAGCCGCCTGTAGTGAACAAAAAGTGGGCCAGCGTATCGGTTACGGCGCCGCTGGACGTGCTTTTGCCGGGGTAGATGGCGATGCCTTGGTTGACCGTTTCCACGACGCTGGACGGACCGACGGCGCCCTGGGTGTCGGGCGGCTCACCGCCGCCGCCGACCCCGGCGCTGTCGAGGCCCGTGTAATGGCTGACCAGCGCCAAGCTGGGCACAATTCGATCCTCCAGCTGCTCCACTTCAAGGCGGCGCCGACGCCGAGGCCGTTTTGCCGGGGGCGAGGAGGAAAAAGGATTTCGCCATATTTTCCCAAAGAGGATCGACATAGCTGCAACCACTTCGCGCGTTGGACATTTCTTTTCCCAGCCGCAGCGCTGTTTGCGGGGAAAGTTTTTGCTTGCCTGTATACATAAGACGAAACAACATCGCATTCGGCCTTGATGTGGAACGATTTCCTCTGCCGTTCGTTCCCAGTTTACCAAGGCCGCCCCGTCGGTACAGAGAGAAAAATTTTCCTCCATGCGCTTTGAGACGCTTTTTCACATCCGCCAACAGTATGCCCCTGCTGACCCATGTAAACAAAAATTAACAGGATTAACTTCATCTCATTCAAAAAGAGAAACACCTCAGCTGGCCATCGCTTGCGGCCGTACACCCATCCCACCTCGGATAGAGTGAGCCTCTTTTGCCAAAATAGGAAATTTAAGGCGAAAGCATAAAGAATTAGCGCGATAAGAAGAAAGCGTATTTCGCTGGTTTTCCCTTAACTTCATCATCTAGGGCTTCCGATGGGTTTATGGAGGATACGAAGCAGCATTCGCGGAGCGGTTCCAACGAGGAATCAGACGGAGCGGGTTCTGCTGAGTACAAGGGGGACGAGCAATGAAACGAGGGTATCTAGCTGCGGTTCTGGTCGTGCTGACGGCGGCGAGTTCCACTTGGGCGGATGAAGAGCCGGACGGCAGCATGAGGACCTGGTTGGATGCGGATTATTTGCTGTGGTGGTTCAAACCTGCTCCTGCTGGACCCGCACTGCTGACGACCGGAACCCTGACTACTCCGGTCTCGGCCGGCTCAGGCGTCCTCGGTACGCCTAGCGCTTCGGTACTCGCGGGCAATTCTTACCTCAATCAGGGGCCTTACAGCGGTTTCCGTATCGGCGGTGGCGTCATGAATTGCGCCGGCACGATTGGCGGTGAAGGCAGTTTCTTCTACTTGGCCCAACGCGGCATCGACGAAACCTTCTCGTCCGGTCCCACGGGCAGTCCGCTTCTGGCCCGGCCGATTATCGACGCCCGCACCGGCAGCGAAACCGTCTTGTTCGTCTCGGCCCCCAACGCCTTCAGCGGCCATTTCGACCTCGCTTCAGCGACCGAGTTCTTCGGCGCCGACGGCAATTTGCTCGTCCCGTGGTGTCGCTGCGTCGCTTGTTATCCCGACGAAATCGGCTATTACGTCACGGGATTGGGCGGCTTCCTGTACCTCAATCTGCGCGATGACTTAACGTTGTCGCAGTCTAGCAATGTCTTGCCCGCGGGCGTCGGTTTCTTCGATAACGTCCCCATTTCCTCCGGCGGCAACATAGCGCTGACGGACGAGTTTCGCACGCTCAATCAGTTTTACGGCGGGCAGATCGGCGTCAAGGCGGGGGTTACCTGGTGGCGCTTCACTCTCAACGGCACGGCCAAGATCGCCCTCGGCTCCATGCGTGAACAAGCCAACTTGCTCGGCAGCACTACCGCCACCACGGCTTTCGGCTCCGCAACCGTCCCTGGCGGCCTGTACGTCCTCAGCAGTAATGCGGGCACGCATACCCGCAACATTACCGCCGTCGTGCCCCAAGGGACCCTGAGCTTCGCCGTCGAGATTACCTCGCAACTCAAGCTCCACGTCGGCTATACCATCCTTTACATCAGCGACGTGGCCCGGCCGGGCAACCTTATCGATCGCAGCGTCAATCGCACCGAGTTGCCCTCGTCGCAGACTTTCAATCCCCTGGTTCCCGGCCCGCAGCGGCCCGGATTCAGTTGGTCGGGCACGGATTTCTGGGCCCAGGGAATCAACGTCGGCCTCAGTTTAAGATTTTAATAATTACTATATCTCTTTAATCATGTAAAACGCGGGGATTAGCGCCGCTTCGCCGAAGCGGCGCTAATCCCCGGCGCGCCGCACTTCCTTCCCAGCTCATCCTTAACCATTTCTTCATTTGAATGAACTTTACCATTGCGCCCTCTCTTGCCCAGCGGCCGTATCGGGAGGAGTATGGGGGACGCCGCCCTCTCGATAAACTGCGTTCATCTGTTCATGCGTCGGCATAAAAACTATCTCCTCTCGGTCCCCTTCAGGCGCCTCAAACCAACGGGGGGCCTTCTTCGTCTTTACTCATGGGTGGCAGTATTCACGCTTGGGTAGGCGTCGGCACCAATTTTGCATAAACGGATGAGCACCTAACTG
>JAJPIY010000048.1 GCA_021324515.1 Planctomycetota bacterium | reverse complement strand
ATGGCTTCCAGGGCTGGCGGGACTTCCGCAAGCGTAGTCGCGTCCTTAAGACGATGAGCACGGCTGGAGCAGTGATAAACGTGAACGCGCACTTTACGGCGCGTCAGCAGGGCCGTCAGCCAATCGGCGTCGCCGCGCGTGACGAGTGCCTGGGCCAATGAGAGGCGTTGGGCGTCTGTCAGGCCGTCGTGCTGGGCGAGGCGATCAACGACTTGCTTGATGCGTGTGTCCTTGTACTGATCGACCGTGGACATACTGTGCGAATCGTCGAAGAGAAGCACGAGATCGGGCCAGCTCTGGCGCTCGAACCAGACACGATCGCGCGGCAAGAGTACGGTGAGCAGCAGAAATAGCAAGCCCATACGCAGACCGAGGCGGAGGAAACGTCCGCCAGTATCGCGGCGGCGCAGGGCCTGACTGCCTTCGCGCGAATAAATGGCATAGGCCAAGACAAGGAGGCCCAGAGCAAGCGCGCCTACCAGCCAAGGATCGGCGCGGTTGTCCCAGAGATACGGCTGATATTCCAAGCGCCAATGGCTGCTTTCACCGGGGGCCGGCGGCTCGATACCGGTGATGCCTTCCAGGAAACGCCGTCCGGAATCAGGCAAAAAAGCAAGGAAATCGCCGGTGATTGCATCATGCGCCAGAATGCCGGCAAGGCCAAGAACGCAGGCCAGCAGCAGCCACGACGCGGCAAGCAGCGCCCACCGGGCCCCTGACGGGCGAGAGGGTTGGGCATCTTCGAGAGGCACGACGGCGACGCTGTAATGACCGAAGTGCCAGGCCAGCACAATTTCGACCACAAGCAGCACCAGTACAAGCAAAAGCAGCCAACGGGCCACAAGGTCGCCCAAAGGCATTAGCACGCGTTCCGGTTCCCCCGCAACCGGCGGCGCATGTTTCACCTGAGCGAGGTCGGTGACGACCTGTATGTCCCATTCGGGATAGGTTTTCTGCAAGTCTTCGCGCGTGGTTCGCGTCAGGTCGCTCTCGCTGAGCTGCTGCGCTTCGTTGAGGGCCGGTACGTTGACGGCGAACAGATGTTGCTGCGGATGTTGACCGACGACGACACGGTAGACGCCGCTGAGGTCGGTATCGGTCCAGTGCAGCACGGCGGATTCGTCCTGGTTTTCCAAGCGGGCCGATTCGGTGCGGCCATCGGGCGTGTTGATGGTCGCCTCGGCACCGACGGCGACATTGGGCAGGTACAACTCGATGGGCTCGCCGACCTGCAAGGACTGCTCGCGCAAGCGGGCGGCTGAGGCATAGTACAACAATTCTTGCATCAGCGGCGCGAAACTCGGCGAGCTGGGCCAATTGTTCCAGTCAGCATTGATAGTGGTGGTGAGGAGCACGACTCGGCCGCGCATCCGACCGCCCTTCCCCTCCCCTCCCATTTTGGGGGAGGAAGGGGGAGGAGTCGGTGGCCGCCAATCGAGGAGGGCGGGGCCGCCTGACAGCGGCGATGTCTTCGGTTGGCCCGGTATGGCAACCGGCACAAACGACAGGATGCGGCGTGGGCTGGCATGGGGGGCCGGCTCTGTTTGGATGAATTGCCGGAAACGAGCAGAGAGCAGGTACTCGCGCGCCGATTCACTGCGGAACGGCTTGAGTGGATCTTCGCGGTCGGCATCAGCGTCCATAGCCAGCTGAAACTCGTAACCGCTGTTGGCTTTGGCATAATCGGTCAGGCGGGCCGGCAGCAGACCTTTACCGTCGCGGTACAACATTTCGTTGTACGAGGCGAGATCCACATTGGGACCAAGACAGAAAACCGCGCTGCCGCCGCGGCGGACATGATTTTCCAGGCGGCGCACTTCGGCCAAACTGAAACGCGGTACGTCGCAGAGGAATACGCAATCATAGGGCGTCAGATCGCCCAGCCCCTCATCGGCGAATTGCGAGAGCGAGAGGACCTTGGGCCGGGCCGCCACCGTGGGGGGAGCGGCCCCTTCCTCGTAAGGATTAAGGGCCACGCGCAGCCATTCGCTGGCGCGGTCAAACGCCTCGATCGCCGGCTTGCCGTTGACGAGCAGCACGGGCACCGTGTTTTTGACCGTGACCACGGCACTGCGTACATCGTCCAGCTCCAGGTCGTCGTGGGCCGCCTCGATGACCAAGACATAATCGCCGGGAGCGGGGAATTTGTAGGTGAATGTGACCGGCGCTTCTTCGCCGTGCCTGAACTGCTTGATAGACTTTTCCTCTACTTCATGTAGCTCAAGCGCCTTATCGGAAGCAGAAGCCTTGGCCTTGCCGACCGACAGGCGGACACGGACATCGCTGCGCGTGTCGCCGTAATTGGTCAGCGTGGCGACGATCGGCGTCACCCGGCCGGTGATTGCCATCGACTCATCGAGGGCAAGGTTCGTCACGGCCACGTTGCCGGCGCCTTCGCGGCCAACATCAACAAAAATGGTTTGCGCCCGTTCCTTGATTTTTTGCAGTATCGCCGACAACGCCGCCGGTTGTCGGGCAATCCAAGTGGACTGCTGCAAATCCGTGAGGAAATATACCTCACGGGTCGGATACTTGCTCGGGGAGGCGCGAACCAGACTTTCGACGGTGTTGAGCGTAGCGGCCAGGTCGGCATTGCCGTGCGTCAGGTGCAACTTCTCGATCTCGGCGACGACTTTGTGGGCATCTTCGGACGGCTCCGGCACGATGCGCCGCGGCGGTGCGGCCATGAGGACGACGCTGAAACTATCGCCGCCGCTCGACGCGCGCACAATCTGAGCGGCCAAGGCGCGGGCGCGATCGAAGCATGTCCCTGCCTCATTTCTCAGCCCCATACTGAAAGAACCATCGACGACGAGGATTTTGTGCGTGCGTTGACTGCCGGCGGCTAAGGCGTTGGCGCCGTCCGGCGCGAACCAACGCCACATGGCCTCGGCCCAGGGCGTGATGCTGGCCATGGCCAGCACCAGGAGCAGAACGATCAAGCAGCGAAGGGCCAAGAGGAGAATCTGCTCCAGCCGCATACGCCGCGAATTCTTTTTCTGCGCCGCCAGCAAGAAGCGCATGGCCGCCCAGGTGACAATCTTAAAACGACGGCGGTTGAGCAGGTGGATGATAATAGGAATGGAGACGGCGCCGCCGGCCACAGCAGCAATCGCCAACGGTGCTTCCACGAAAGCAAACAGGAGCCCATTCACGAGCACAATCTCCCCAGCGAGCGGCGGGGTTGAACCCCGCCGGGATAAACCCGGCGGCTCGCCTTTAATAAGGCCGCTTACGAATGATGACTGCTCCGCGCCAAGCGGTGCGCCAGATAACCCGAAAGCACAACACCCAGCTGCATGTCCGTACGCAACGTCACGTAATCAATATTCTGCGCCAAGCAGCCGCGCTGCAATTCCATCATGAAATCCTCCATCTGCTCCAGATAGCCGTCGCGCAGCGAACGCGGGTCGGTCAATATCTCCGGATATTGTTCCAGCCCGCGGAACAACGTCGCCTCTTGAAACGGAAACTCCAGCTCGGCGCGATCGAGCACATGCATGACGATGACCTCGTGCCGCTTATAGCGCAGATGTTTCAAGCCATTGAGAACATCGGGCAAATCATCGAAGAAATCGCTGAACACCACGATAATTCCGCGGCGCGGGATGCGCTCGGCCAGATCGTGAAAGATCGGGGCCAGGCTGGTGCGTTCACGACCCGCTCCTTTGTTCAGGCAAGCGATCATCTGTTTAAGGTGCGACGGCTGGCTGGCCGGCTTGAGCAGTTGGCGCACCTGATTATCGTATGTTACCAGACCGGCGGCATCTTGTTGATGCAAGATCAGATAGGCCAGCGCCGCCGCACCCATGCAGGAATAATCATATTTACTGACGAGAGGCTTACCGTCGTCGCCGCAAGGTCCGGAGCCGTACTGCATCGATTCGCTGGCATCCACCAAGAGCCAGCAAGCCAGGTTCGTCTCTTCTTCATACTGCTTGAGATAAAAACGCCCGGTGCGGCTGTAGACTTTCCAGTCGAGGTGTTTCAAATCGTCGCCGGGCACATACTCGCGGTGCTGAGCGAATTCAACCGAGAAGCCGTGGTACGGACTTTTGTGCATGCCGGACAAATAACCCTCGACAACAAGCCGCGCCTGCATCTCCAGATTGCGGACCTTCGCCAAGGCGATGGGATCGAGATATTGGTGCGTGTCTTGCATGAGCATTCCCTGGTATGGGCATGACAACAAAAGGATCTCTTCGGCGTTCAGGAGTCGGTCAGCCGTTTGTGGAGACAAGCCTCCGCGTAGGTTTCCTCGAAGCATCCGCCCATCGAATGGCCCAGCTGGAGTGAACCGATTCCCAGCGCCTTTCGCTACTCAATGGTGGATGAAAATGATCGAGCAATGGCATGTTAGGTTTCCTCGGTAACGAATGACCCTAAATCCCTGCCTGTCCTACCCCGACGGCGGCTTGCTCGTTTGGATCGCGTGGAATGCGCTCGATGAGGCGGCGCACAATGTCATCGGGTTTGATGCCCTCGGCCTCGGCGTTGAAATTGGTGATGATGCGATGCCGCAGCACCGGGGCAGCCACGGCGCGCACGTCTTCGCAAGAGACGTAATAGCGGCCATGCAGCACGGCGCGAGCCTTGGCGGCGAGGATGAGGAACTGCGTGGCGCGCGGGCCGGCGCCCCAGGTGACGTAATCGCGGATGAAGTCGGGCACGTCGGCTTCTCGTGTCTTCATTCCCCCCGGCGCCGGTGCGACGGCTTTGTCGGCGGCGACGCGGCTGCCCTTGCGCGTCAGGCGCGTGAACTTCATGGCGTAGCGGATCACATACGGCGCCACCGGCACCTTGCGCACGATGTCCTGCATTTCCAGAATGTCCGTCGCCGACAGCACACGCTCGATCTGCGGCACGTGCGTTGTCGTCGTCTGTTCGACGATGCGGAACTCTTCTTCCTCGTCGGGATAATCGACGAGGATGTTGAACATGAAGCGGTCTTGCTGCGCTTCGGGCAGTGGATAGGTGCCTTCCTGCTCGATCGGGTTTTGCGTAGCCAGGACGAAGAACGGATCGGGCAGCTTGTGGCGTGTGCCGCCGACGGTGACTTGGCGCTCCTGCATGGCTTCGAGCAGGGCGGCTTGCGTTTTCGGCGGCGTGCGGTTGATCTCGTCGGCGAGGATGACGTTGGCGAACAGTGGGCCGTGCAGGAACTTGAACAGGCGCTGGCCAGTCGTCTTGTCCTCTTGCAAGACCTCGGTGCCGGTGATGTCCGACGGCATCAGGTCCGGTGTGAACTGGATGCGGCTGAAGCTCAAGCTAAGAGAATCGGCCAGCGTGCGGATCATAAGCGTTTTCGCAAGGCCGGGCACGCCGACGAGCAGACAGTGGCCGCGCGCGAAGATAGCGATGAGCAACTCTTCGAGGACTTTTTCCTGACCGACGATGGCTTTGCTCAGCTCTTTGCGGATGCGGCGATAACCGCTGTTGAGCCGTTCGATAGCGGAGAGATCACCTTCGATCCGCGGCCAGCTCTCGGCTGGGGCAGCTTCGATTTCCGGCAACTCTTTCTCGACGAGAGGCTCGACGGGACTGGTCGGCTCATCGCCGGACAGCCACGTTCCGCAGCCGCACAGCCGACGTCCGCCAGCCGGCACTTGCACTATCAGACCACAGGTTTTGCAACGAATGTTCGGCATCTGTACGGTGTATCCTCGTGAATTTTGTTTAGCCGCGAGCCGTAGGCGAGCGTGGCCGCGTTCGTGAATTTTGTTTAGCCGCGAGCCGTAGGCGAGCGCGGCCGCGTGAATTTTGTTTAGCCGCGAGCCGTAGGCGAGCGTGGCCGCGTTCGTGAATTTTGTTTAGCCGCGAGCCGTAGGCGAGCGCGGTCGCGCTCGCCTACGGCTCGCGGCTAAACAAACTTAACCCCCAAACTTGGCCGCCGAGGGCGACATACGGCCGCGGCGCATCCAGACGAATTACAGGGCCGTCCGCGCTCGCCAACAAGGACGATGTGCGCGCGATCCATACACGTTCGCCCTCATCTTGAGTTCTTCGTTTCGCCAGCATCGTCCTTATGGGCGATTCGATCCGAAAGTGCAAACGCTGCACCAATTGTCCCGTCTTCGGATCGTAACAGGACACAGGGAAGACGGCTTCGGGGGCCAGCAGGGGACCCAAATCCCATTGTACCGTTCCCAGGAACGAACGAAACCGGAATCGCACCTCGTTCCCGAACGTTTGCGGCCAAACGGCCAGATAATCTCCCACACGCCGTACTTGCCCGTCAACGGCCGTCAGCGGCCGCCGCCATAAGAGCTTACCGTCCACCAGAGAGCGAGCGACCAAAAAGCGATCTTCAATAGTGTAAACCGCCTCGGCATCGAAGTCCCAGGCGCCTCGCTCCAGCATCTTCGCGGCCAAAAGCTGCGGTTGAGGCCACATCGCTTTGCCGCTGGTGCAATGGAGGCGCTGCATTAGATAACCGATGTTCACCGGCTGGACACACAAAAGCACATGGCCGCGCCCCTGCACAGAAGGTATTTCGCCGCTCGCAGTGGTGACGCCGGACAAGGGATGCGTCCCCAGGCATCGTCCCGATTGGGCCTCGAGCAGCACTACCTGCCGATTATCCGGCGTCACACACAAGGTCCGTTCATCCAGTTCCAGAGGGGCCTGTGGCCAGAGGTCGTGCGTGTCGGCGGCTTCGTGGATTGTTCGGCCCGTCGCAGCATCGAGAAGCCAACGCCGGCCGGCCATCTGAATAAGGACGGTTTGGGCGCTGGCGTAGTAACAGGGGGAAAAGCAGCCCTGGGGAAAGGGCAGGTGCAGTTGAGCATCTGGGGCCCAGCGGTCCCACAGCACCGCGCCGGTTTCGGCATGGAGGGCGAACAGCCGCCGCTGATCTTGCAGGAAGAACAAGCGGCCGGCCGCGAGCCGAAAAGCAGTCAGTGGCCCCGGCGGCCGTGGATCGAGGACCACACGCACTTCATCACGGCAAAGATGCATAGAGCGGCCACTCACGGGAGCGGGGAAGTGCCAGAGGAGCCGACCAGTCCCGCGATGCAAACAGGCCACGCCTTCTGCTCCCGCACTGAGGACCCTATCTGCATGACATCCTGCCCAGCAGGGCGCAAACGGTAGACGCTGCCTCCAGCAGATTTCCCCGGTGGAAGTAAGACGACAGTTCAACTGGCCATCGGGCGAGCCGGTCAGCAACAGTTCCGGGTCACACTCGCGCCAGCCGGTCAGGATCCTTTCGCCGCGGTCCAGTCGCACGTGCCAGGTGCGGAACAAAGGTAGCGTTTGCGAATCGGCGAGCGGGGCCGCGTCAGCGCCCCGAGTATTTTTCTCACTCGGGACGCTGACGCGACCCCGCTCGCCGGAATCGAGGTATTGTGCCACTGCTATCGGCTTGCCATTTTGGGTGATGACTTGAATTTGCCGCAGTTGTTCGTCCGTGCGGATCGATTGCCAAATGGTGTTGACACGATCTGTTTGCTTGGCATCTTGCCAGATTTGGGCCGCGCGCAGCAGCGCATGGAGCCGATAGCGCGCAGGCAGGGGGAGTGCAGCCGCTTGTTCGAGGGCATCCTCGGCTTCTTGCCAGCGCTTTTCTTCGGCGGCGCGCCGGGCCATCCGCAGCAACACTTGCTGCTTCACGATAAGCGACTGAACATGTAGCTTTTTCACCTCGCTTGGCTGCGGTTGGCGGCCCAAGAGTCCCTCGACGCGGCGGAGCGTTTGCAACGCCTTTTCGTCTTGTGCTGCGTCCGCCTCAGCACGAGCCAGTTGTAACAAGGCAGCGGGGGAACGGGGGCGGCGCTGGACTTCTTTCTTATGTTCCTCCAGAAGGAGGCGCGGCGGAACGAACACGAAAAGTGTTTGGCGGTCGGCCACAGCGAGAATGCCGTTAGCGTAGGCGAGGTTGCCGGCCGGCAGACGGTGCAGTTTGGTTGGGTCGTCGGCGGGCCGGCCGTCGCTCTGGCGGAGAGCATAGACCACGCCTTCTATCCGAGGCGAATCAGGATAGCGCACCTGTGTCGTCGGAAACAGCACCAGGTCGCCGATCAACAGACCGCGCCCGGCTGGCGTCAGGCTGCCGGTGTCCGGCACAGCCCAGACAGGATGGCCATTGTCTGCTCGCACCGCCCGCAAGCCCGTGGGCGTGGTGAAAATCAGCCGGCCCTGACCGACGCCCAAGAGATGCACGACGCGCAATGGTCCCAACTCCCAGAGCGTGCGCCCTGTGGCCGGATCGAGACAGAGCAAGGTATCGGAGTCCGCCGGCGCCACGTACAGCCGGCCCCCGGCGAATAATACCGGCGCCAGATCGCGCAGCTCCACTTCGGGCGTGTCGGACGTTTGCCGCGGATAACGGATGGCCCAGTTCCTTCGTCCGGTCAAGGCATCAACGGCAACCACTGCTCCGTTGTGGGTGCAGTAAACGATCTGAGTGCCGGCCAAGGTCAGGCGATGATGACGATAGCGTGGCTCGCCGATTTTAATATCGCTGGTTTCGCATATGTCACAGCGCCAACGCAAGGGCGGTTCGCTGGTGGTATTATCAGCAGGGTAACAATCGATGGCAGTGATAGAGCGATTGCCGTTGTAGCGCGTGGAAGCGATCCAGATCAGTCCATCGGCGACGAGGGGAGCGCCTTCAAAAAGCGCGTGATCGTGGGCAATGCCGCGGATGTGCCAGCGAAAGTGGTCCCCCTTGTCATCCGGCTGGAGCCCCAAACAGGCCAGGAACGTCTCATTGTCGCGGCGGGGCGGCGGAGGTCCGAAGCGACGCTCCGGGGTGGGGCCTTCCATGCCAATGTTTTGCGCACCCAGACGAACATAGACGGCATCGCCGGCAACGGTCAGGGTGTAGCGCAGGTCCGGCGGCGCAGGAAGTTGGAGATGGGGTTGTACGCCGCCATTGGTGCGGGCCACATCGTACCATTCCTCACTCTGTCCGTTCCGAAGATCAAAAGCCGTCACGTAGCGAGCATCGGCTACCAAGACCCGATGACCGACAATTAGGGGGTAAAAAGCCAGCGTGCGTGCCTGGGCGGCATTGACGGCCGGCGAATGTTCTGCGTCCATTTGTCGGCGGCGTTGCTCCAGGTTGAAGCTCCAGGTCGGGCCGTCACGGCACAAGGCACTAAGGCGATCGAGAACCTCTTCGCTATGCAGGGCCAAGCCACAGCCCTGAGGAAGCGCAGGAAAAGCCGTTGCCTCACCGTCGTGGTCCTGTTGGGGGTTGCGCATCTCTTCAGCCAGCGCCTGGAGCAGATCGCCGTAACGGCCCTTGCGTCCCGCCAGCGTCCCTTCGGCCTTGGCGTAGTGCTGACGGTAGGCTTCCAGCGCCGTGCTCCATTCGTTGTCCGTCCCTTGAAACAGCCGCGCCAGTAATTGTTTGGCTTGCACACGGGCCGGATCAAGGCTGAGATCGGGATAGACGAGAGCGAGGCTGTGCATTACTGCGTCGCGCCGGGCATCGGGCAAAGGAGCGAGGAGCCGCCACCATTCCTCCGCTTCTTCGAAGCGCCCGCGCTCGAAAGCGAGGTCGCCGAGCAGATCGATCGCCTTCTCGGCGGCGCGCGTGCAAAAAGCGTCTTCAACGAGCTTACGGAGTTGGAGAAGATCGCCTTCGGCCTGCGCTTGTTGGAGCCTCTTGCGCGCCTGGTTTTCGTAGCGCTGGCGATACAGGCGCAGAGCATCCGTGGGCAAGGAAGCGATCTGAATCTGACAAAGCCGGCTGGCCCTTATGCTGTGGTTCGGCGCGATCGACACCAGGTCGTTGCCGGCGCTATTCAGGATCGATTGCAGCTCTTCGATGGCCTCGGACCATTTGCGCGCGTCCAGACGTTTACGCGCCTCGGCAAGACGAAGGGCGGTAGCGCGGCTTTCGCCGCTAAGTAGGACGGATGCTTTGTCCTCGCCGCGCACCGGCGCGGCCAGCAGCAGAACTGGAATCAGGTAACACAAAATGCCGCGCTGAATCATGTCCTGATTATACGGGACGAGCGGAGGGTGTTAACCCCCCCGGTTGTGCTACCGGGGGGTTGACACCCCCCGCTCGCCCAGAACTACCGGGGGGTTCACACCCCCCGCTCGCCAGCGTCACTCGGGGCGCTGATGCGATCCCGCTTGCCGGGATGCTCTGCACTTGCAAGCTCCCGGCGGAGGTGTAGCATAAAAGAACCAGGTTATCTGGCGTGCGGGGGAATGGGGTGACACGTTTCGACCAAATCGAACACGCGAGCCTGACGGATGTAGGCGTCCGCCGAAGCCACAATCAGGACAGCCACGCCATCCAGCTCGCCCGTGACGACGAACAATGGCACGAGCGCGGCCATCTTTTCCTCGTCGCCGACGGCATGGGTGCGCACGCCGTCGGCGAAAAAGCCAGTGAACAAGCAGCCGGTCTTATTCCCCATACCTATCACAAGTACGTTCACCAGGGCCCTCAAGCGGCGCTGCGGAAGGCGTTCCTGGAGGCCAACGCCAGCATCCATGCCTGCGGTCAGCAGAACCGCGAATTCGCTGGCATGGGCACGACCACCACTGCTCTGCTGATTCGTCCGGAAGGCGCGTGGATCGGTCACGTCGGTGACAGCCGCGCCTACCGCATCCGCAACGGCGTGATTGAGCAGCTCAGCTACGATCATAGCTGGGTTTGGGAGTACGCCCGGATCAAGCATATCGATCCGGCGGAGGTACAGGACATCCCGAGCAATGTCATTCATCGTTGCCTGGGTCCGGAGCCATTGGTTCAGGTGGACATCGAAGGCCCCCATCCCTTGGAGAGCGGCGACATTTTCGTCCTGTGCAGCGACGGCCTCAGCGGGCCGGTAACAGACCACGAGATTGGCGCCATCGCCAGCGTGTTGCCCCCAGCGGAGGCGTGCCGCCTGCTGATTGACTTGGCCAACCTGCGTGGCGGGCCGGACAACATCACGGTCGTCATCGTCCGCATCGGCGGCCCCTCGGCCGAATCCAACGGTATCGTCGTTCCCAAGAAGCAGCCAGCACGGCCGTTCTGGTCGGCCGTGCCGTGGTGGCCCTTGGCCCTGTTGACCGGAACGTTGCTGGCCGTGCTGGCCATCGTCTTGCAACTGCACCAGCGGTCGGCTTGGGCCGGGTTCACTTTCGTGCTCGGTTCGGCGGCCATCATGGCCGGACTCGTTGGGCTGGTGCTGCACTATCGCCGTGAACGCCAACAGGCCGCCGTCGAGGAGGAAACCACCGCGCCGCGCATCCATCGGCAAACCTCTTGCCGCATCGAGCCGCCCTTGCTCGATCGTCTGATCCGCGCCATTCGAACGCTGCATCAGTTCGCTGTCGAAAACCAGTGGACGCCGGATTGGAAGAGCTACGAAGAGTCCACTGCCGCTGCGGAATCTCTGCTGCAAAAAGGCGACCTGTCCGGCGCTTTCCGCGAATACTGCCGGGCCTTGATGCCGCTGACCCGCGCCTTGAACAAGCATCGCAACAAAGAAGAGAGTTTCCAGCCCCTTTGGGACCGAACGCAGTAACAGGCGAGCGGGGGGGTGTGAACCCCCCGGTCGTGCTACCCGGCGAGCGGGGGGTGTTAACCCCCCGGTTGTGCTACCCGGCGAGCGGGGGGTGTGAACTCCCCGGTTGTGCTACCGGGGGGTTCACACCCCCCGCTCGCCCTCGGGGCGCTCACGCTACCCCACTCGCCGCGATCTAGCAGCAGACTCAGATGTTATTGCGATTGGGGCACGGCTCCGCGACTGCGCCAGAAATACCAGGTGGCGATGCTGCGATAGGGACGCCAAATCTCACCCCGTTCGCGCAGTTCGGCTCGACCTGGTAGGTCCGGTAGGTCGTACAATTCACGAACTCCCGCCCGCAACCCGAAGTCGTCTACCGGCAAAACATCGAGTCGGCCCAGGGAAAAGATGAGGAACATCTCCGCCGTCCAACGGCCGATGCCCCGCACCGACACCAACGCGGCAATCACTTGCTCATCGCTCTTATCCGCCAGACGCTCCAACGAGAGGCCGCCGTTCAGCGCTTGCTGGGCCAAGTCTTTGAGGGCCAACACCTTGGCCCTAGAAAGCCCAGCACCACGCAGCCCCTCCGCGCTTGCCGCGGCAATTGCCGCGGGAGTGACGCCGTGCGGCTGGAGGGCGGCTTCGACGCGAGCTGTGATCGTGAGTGCGGCTTTCGTCGCAAGCATTTGCGAGATGATCGCGCGCACCAACATAGGAAAAGCCTCACCGCCCGGCTGGAGTGTGCAAGGACCAACGCGCCGGATGAGCCGCCCCAGCAAGGGATCGCGCCGGCTGAGATGGCGCTGCGCCTTGCAGAAAACGTCGGAAAGACTACTCGCGGCCACGCTTCGTTCCTTGACCGGCATGGCGTTTGCTCCCGGTTTCTTTCAACAAGCGGGTAAAGGAGCATGTCAATGGCGCGGCGGGGTAAGTTCCAGGTTACGGTACGCCAATGCCTTAGAGCCTGGTTTACGGATGTCCCACACCAGACCGAGCCAGCTCATCGTGCGGATGAGATAATAGCTAATGTCGATCTCCCACCAGAAAAAGCCTTGATTGGCCGAACTTTGGTAGTGATGGTGATTGTTGTGCCACCCTTCACCCAGCGTCAGCAGCGCCAGGAAAAAGTTGTTTCGGCTATCATCATCCGTAGCGTAGCGGCGCTTGCCGAGCAAGTGACTCAGCGAGTTGATGGAAAAGGTGGCGTGATAAAGCAGCACCGTGCTGATAACAAAACCCCATACCACGGCGCGGGCGGCGCTGGCCCAGCCGCCGGTGAAGTAACCGATCAGCAAACAGACGCCAGCCAGGAACAGCCCCGGCAGCCAGTGCAGGCGATCCAACCAACGCAATTCCGGATAGCGCGACCAATCGCGGATGTCTTCCCAGGGGGTCTCCGTGTGTTCCTCGGACAGAATCCATCCCAGATGCGCCCACCAAAAACTGGTGACGTGTGGCGAGTGCGGATCCTCCGGGGTATCAGAGTAGCGATGATGCCGCCGATGGTGCGACGCCCACCACAACGGTCCCTTCTGTAAGGCGCTGCAACCGAGGCAGGCGATGAGAAACTGCATCGGCCGGCTGGTCTTGTAGGACCGATGGGCGAAGTAACGGTGATAGCCGGCGGTAACGCCGAACATGCGGATGAAGTAGAAAAAGGCGCACAGAATGAGAGCGACGACATCGGCGCCAGTGAAGAGCACTGCGAGGCAAGCCAAGTGCAAACCGATGAACGGCAGGCACTTGAGCCAGTTGGGGACCATCGCGATGCCAGACTTCACGGGCTGCTTGGGCAAAAGGACGGAAGGGCGAACGGCGGAAGTGATGATCGTGCTAATGAAACGCTCCTTGTGGCTTGAAAAAAATCTTTGCCCTTGTCTGGGCCTCAAGTGTAGCGAATGGGCTCTCCGCGCCTTCGCTTCAGGCCCCGACAAAGAGGCCCATTCCTGGGGGACGCTTAGCGTGTGCCGGTTTTGCCCTTGCGAATCGCGCTCTGCTTGCGCAATTCCGCGCGGCGGCGGGCTTCGCAGGGTTTTTCGTAGTATTTCCGTTTCCGCAACTCTTTCTGGATTCCGCTTCGTTCGAGCAATTTCTTAAATCGTCGCAGGGCCAGACTGATTGGCTCACGGTCATGGACGCGCATCCGTAAGGGCATACACTCTCCTAACAAGTTTCTCCGGCTGCTCTACTCTACCACACGCGGGGACGGCGATTTCCCATAATCTTATTTTTAGCAGATCCTCCGCGTGGTGAAAAGTCCATTTGTGCTTTTGGGTCCGGACGGGTAAAGCGGTCCCATAGAAGGAGACAGATCGACGTTGAGCAGCTTCACCGGCTCGGGCAGCGATCGCTCAAAAGGGGCCAGAAAGCCCTGGGGACTGTCCCGCCCCCTAGATTTTCAAGGCGGCGTCAAAAGTCAAGGCCATAAGGCCATCCTGCCCTCTTTGCAATTCTCCAACTGGCGGCGGTGTTCCGCCGCCAGTTGGAAATCGTGGGTACGCTGATAATACTCCATGAGGGCTTTATGGCTAGGCGCGTGGTGGGGATCCTCCTTTAGGGCGCGGTGCAACCAACGCAGCCCCGATTCGACCAGACCATACCGCAGGGCGATCGCGCCCAATTCGTAGTGCAAGTTCGGATCATGAGGCGATTGTTGCATCTTCTCTCGCGAGATGTCTTGGATACGACGCATGTCGCCTTCGAGTTCCTCCAGGTAGGCTCGCACCTGTTGAGCTTCCTCGCTCTTGCCGTTCTTTTCCAAGCACAGAGCGAGCTGGTAATGGGCCATGACATCGCCCGATCCCCGCTCGACTGCCTGGCGCAGCCATGTCTCCGCTTCCCGGGTCCGGCCGGCGCGTAGGGCTAGCTTGCCGCGCTCGGCGAGGGCAGGGCCGTAGTCGGGCTGGCGATCCAGTAAGACAGTGAGGATTTGCTCCGCTTCGTCAGAGCGCCCCATCCGATCGTAGCAGCGAGCTAGATATACCTGGACTTTCAAGTTGCCAGGGCGGCGTCGGCTCAGGTGCTCCAAATGCGGCAGTGCTTCATTCGTTAGACCCAAATGCACGAGAGATTCGCACAAGCGTAGGCGGGTCTCCTCCATGTCCGGGTCAATCGCCAGAACGTGCCGATAGTCAGTGATAGCGTCGTGATGGCGCAACTCCTCGTCATACACTTGCCCTCGGATGTGCAACGCTTGAGGATTGTCGGGCTGGCGCTTAAGCCATTCCTTCAGCACCTGCTCTGCATCCCCTGGCCGCGCCCGCCGCAGATAGCCGTTGGCCAGCGCCTCCAGGATCAGGGGCGTGGCTGGATGGTTCCGCTCGACCAAGGCTTGGCAGAACCGGCTGACGGAGTTCACTTCGCCGCGCTCGGCACTGACGAGAACACGCTCGATGAAGAGGTCTTCATCGTCCTTGCCGCGCAGCTCCTGGTACTGATCGAGATAGTGATCGGCCCAATCAAACTCTCCTGTGCGGCGGGCAGCACGGGCGGCCAGAAACAATGTTTCAGGATCGCGCGGCCAGACAGTCAGACAAGCCTGCAAGTGCGACAGGGCTTCGTGGGTGTGGTAGCGTTCCACGGCTTCGCGGGCAGCCCGCAGATGGTAAGCGGCCCAGAGATAAGTGCCGACCATCCCGGTGCCTAACGCGATGCCTAATCCGATAAGGAGGAGCAGGGCGACGATGACCAAAGGGCGCCGACGACGGTGGATCGGTGTCGGAGGCAAGGGCGGAGATGAGGCTAGCACCGTTTCGCTCATGGTTCTGGCCTTTTTGAAGTCGTCTTCTCTATTTCTCCTCAATTATTTTAACTGGATATCGTATTCTTGCACGCCGCTTTTCACGGTATACTTCAAGCCCGATTGCTCCGGATCTTTGTACTTAGGAGGAATGGACATATATTTGCGCTTCCCTGCTTCGGGATCGCCTATATGTTTCATCCCTTCCTCCACTAGCTTTGCCATCTCCGGAGACATTTCAACCTTGCGGGCCTTTGCCATTTCCGCCGCCTTCTCCATCGGCGACGGAGTTGCCGGCCCAGGAGGGTCGGGAGAAGAGACGGTAATGGTGGCTGGACCCGGTGGAATGCCGGTAATCCGGTAACTGCCATCCTCGTGAATCACCGAATGAAAGGCCCCATGCTCTTGCAGGAAGGTTACTCTCCCACCCGGTAGCGGATTGCCCTGGTAGAAAACTTTGCCGGACACGGTCCCCTTGGAGCTGCAACCCACAAACAACGTGAGAAACGCCGGGAGGAGGACTGATCGCAGCAGCCAGGTCCAGAGGAGCTGTTTTCTCAACATGGTCAAGCACCTCCTACCAATCGGGACCGAGAAGATCGCCATTGGCCGGTGTCACGGCATACCACCAGGTATTGGGGCTGGTGCCTTGAGCGACCAAGCGGCAGCTGCCATCGCCCATCGCCACCATGATCCCCCCGGTATGTCCAGTGCTCGGCAGAGCAAAGATAGCACTGCCGACGGGCAAGGGTTGAATCTGGAAGTAGGCTGTCGGACCTTTAGGCTCGCCGCACTCCGGAGCATAAACCGTCGGTCCCCAGTTGGGGTACCAGTTGGGGTCTCCGCCAACGGACGAACTGTATCCGCCGGCGCTGCCGCAGTTGCCGTTGCCCATTCCCTTGGACTGTTTTTCCGTGAAGAAGATGGTGTTCGACGTGCCGTCCACGATGCTGGCAGGGTAACGACTGAGGCTATTACCGGCATGGGTGGAAGTGAACACTTGGCCGTTGAGTGCATAACTACAGTTGTTACCCCAAGGGTTGTTTCCCTGGGCGCTATAGGTAGGGTCCGAAGGGCAAGCGTAAATTTTTAGATTGGTGTTGGCGCCGCCGCCGTCCACTGCGTTGCTCCATTCCGTGTAGATCGTGGTGTTTGCATTATAACCATTTACTCCAGCCCACCAGCTGCCTAAAGATGCATTAAAAAGGTTTTGCTGCTCGACATAAGGCCAGAGGAGAAACAATAATCCTCCATAAGCGATGACCGTGTTCTGCCCCGGTTGTTGGGGGTTGGGATACCACCCGTAGCTGGGTAGCAACTTGCCCTGGTTGGTGTCCGCGCAGTTCAGGGTCCCCAGGGCGATCTGTTTGAGGTTGTTCTGGCACTGGGCGCGGTTGGCGGCCTCGCGCACTTTTTGCACCGCCGGCAACAACAGGCCGATCAAGATAGCAATGATGGCGATGACCACCAACAACTCGATCAAGGTGAACGCACGAAAACGCTGGAGCAAACGAAGTGCTGGCATGACTGTCTCCCCGGAAGAAAAACTTGGTTAAGACCGATCAGCAGTTCCTCATAGAGCGGCTCCCTGCTGTTCCCACGCAAATTACTCTTGGGCCGTCAGGACCGCGGTCCCGATAACGAGTCCAGCCCGATTAATAAAATTTAACGTACCCCCGGAAGCCTTCTGTCGTCCATTGAGAACCCGCATCGTTTTTTTTGAGAACCTTTACTTGTATCAACGATCGCCCTTGTGTTACCATCAAGAGAAATCCCCCACGACTGCACCAGCAAGAAGCGCGGCGAGAGAGTACAGCCATGTATCGCCGACTCCACGTAGCTTTGCTCCTCAGCACTTTGTACGTTTACGACCGGCGTATCCTGCGCGGCATCAACCAGTACCTCCGCACGCATCCGTACTGGTCGATTTACATGGATCCCTATCGCCAACAGAAAGACACGCTGCCGCGCTGGCTGGACGGCTGGCGCGGCGATGGCATCATCTGTTGCTCCATCCTCCCTCACTTCGCGGAGTGCTTACGTCATCTGAAAATTCCTATTGTCAATCTCAGCAGTTATTTCCAAAGTCCGTTTGGCTTGCCGCGTATCCGTTCCGATGATGATGCCATCAGCCGGCTCGCCGCCGAGCATCTGCTTGAACGCGGTTTCCGCCGCTTCGCCTTTTGCGGCTACAGCAAGCCGGCTTGGTCGCAGAGACGGCGGGAAGGCTTTGCCGCCGCTCTGGCGAACCGAGGCGAATGGTGCGGCGTCTATGAGTCTCCGTGGGGAGGTTCCAGCTCCTATCATCGCAGCGAGAGGGAATACGAGGCGATTGGCCGCTGGCTGGCGGCGTTGCCGCGGCCGCTGGGTGTGCTAGCCTGCAATGATGCGCGGGGCTATCAAGTCCTGGAGGCCTGCCAGCGGATCAACGTTGCTGTGCCCGATGAAGTGGCCGTTCTTGGCGTTGATGATGATGAGTTACTCTGTTCTGTGTGCCGGCCGCCGCTCTCCAGTGTAGCTCCCAATCCGGAGCGCATCGGCTACGAGGCAGCAGCCTTGCTGGACCACCTCATGGCCGGCGGCCAGCCTCCGCAGCAGGAATTGCTTGTCGAACCGCTCGGCGTGACCACCCGCCAATCCACCGATGTGTTGGCCCTGGACGACTCCACCCTTGCCGCCGCTGTGCGTTACATCCGCGAGCACGCTTGCGAGGGGATCACCGTGCCGGAAGTGCTCAAACGCGTACCGCTGCGGCGGATCGAACTGGAACGCCAATTTCGCAAGTACCTGGGTCATTCACCGCAGGCCGAGATCCGGGCGGTTCAGCTCAAACGCATCAAGCAGTTGTTGGCGGAAACCGACCTGCCGCTGGAGCAAATCGCTCGGCTGGCCGGCTACAAGCATCCCGAATACATGAATGTCGTGTTCAAGCGCCTGACGGGCCAGACCCCCGGCCGCTATCGACGGCTGGTGAAAAAATAACGAATGGAAGCGTAAGCGATAGACGTTCCGCGTGCGGCCAGCCCGCATGGTAGGCCGAACGGGTGATGCTCACGGCCTTCATCACCTTCGGCGGTCGGCGTGCAGCCGAATATTCGCCTCCCCTATGAGTACAATACCCTGGCGCAATTGTTGTCTTGGCGAGCGGGGGGTGTGAACCCCCCGGTTGTTTTACCGGGGGGTTGACACTCCCTGCTCGCCCGGTTTTACCGGGGGGTTGACACTCCCTGCTCGCCCGGTTTTACCGGGGGGTTCACACCCCCCGCTCGCCAGAGAACAACCGAGGTAGCACTCTTACTCTGCATCATATCCCAGGTTCGGCGCCAACCAGCGCTCGACTTCGGCGCGCGACATACCCTTGCGCGCCGCATAGTTCTCGACTTGGTCGCGCGTAATGAGGTCGACGGCGAAGTAGGTCGCTTCGGGATGAGAAAAGTACAGACCGCTCACCGAAGCCGCAGGCGTCATGGCGAAGCTCTCGGTCAGATGGATGCCCACCTCGTCGGCATGGAGAAGGGCCCACAGCTTGGCTTTCTCGGTGTGATCGGGACAAGAGGGATAGCCGGCGGCTGGACGGATGCCGCGATATTCCTCGGCGATCAGCTGTTCCTTGGTCAGGTGTTCCTCACGGCCATAGCCCCAGTCGCGGCGGGCGCGTTCGTGCAACAGCTCGGCAAATGCTTCAGCGAGACGGTCGGCCAGCGCTTTGGTCATGATCGCGCTGTAGGGATCCTGCTCAGCCTCGAAGCGCGCCGCCAGTTCTTCCGCTCCGATGCCGGCTGTTACCGCGAAGGCGCCGAGATAATCAATCCGGCCACTATCAAGAGGAGCGAGATAATCAGCCAGACTGCGAAACGCCGTTTGGCCCTCGCGCTCCCATTGTTGGCGCAGCATCGGCAGGCGCAGCAATTCGCGCTGTCGAGTTTGGTCGGCGAAAACGATGATGTCGTCGCCCCAGCTGTTGGCCGGCCAGAAACCATAGACGGCATTGGCTGCCAACAGCTTGTCAGCGAGGATGCGCTCCAGTAAGCGGTTGGCGTCCTCAAAGAGTTTGCGTGCCTCGCTGCCGACCTTGGCGTCCGCGAGAATATGCGGATATTTGCCTCGCAGTTCCCAGGCCATGAAAAACGGCGACCAATCGATGTAGGGCACGAGGTCCGCCAGCGGGAAATCGCGCAAAACACGCACGCCGAGGAATGACGGCACAGCAATTGGTGCATTCTCCCAGTCGATGCGGAAGCGGCGCTTGCACGCTTCCGCGTAGGAGACGAGTTTGCGCTGGCGGCGACGGGCAAAATTTTCACGCTCCCGGGCCTGGTTGCGCCGGTTCTCCGCATCGAGCTTGTGTTTTTCTTCCGGTCGCATCAGGCGCTCGACGATGCCGACGCTGCGCGAAGCGTCTTTGACGTGAATGACGGTCTCATGATAAGCCGGAGCAATTTTGACGGCGGTGTGCTTGGCGCTGGTGGTAGCGCCGCCGATCAGCAACGGCAGCTGAAAACCTTGGCGCTCCATCTCCCGGGCCACATGCACCATCTCGTCCAGCGACGGCGTAATGAGGCCGGACAGGCCGATCATGTCCACGGCTTGTTCGCGGGCCTTCTGCAAAATGGTCTCGCACGGCACCATGACGCCGAGGTCGATAACTTCGAAATCATTGCAGGAAAGGACCACGCCGACAATGTTTTTGCCGATGTCATGCACGTCGCCCTTGACGGTGGCCATCAGGATTTTGCCGCGCGGCTTGCGTTCGCCACCCGTTTTTTGCCGCTCTTCTTCCATGAACGGCAACAGATAGGCCACGGCCTTTTTCATGACGCGGGCGCTCTTGACCACCTGCGGCAGAAACATTTTGCCGGCGCCGAACAGGTCGCCAACCACGTTCATGCCGTCCATCAAGGGCCCTTCGATGACTTCCAGCGGACGTTGGTACAGATGGCGGCACTCTTCCACGTCGGCGTCGATGTAATCAATGATGCCATGAATAAGGGCGTGCTTGAGCCGTTCCTGCACCGGCAGTTCGCGCCAGGACGGTCCCGTGCCGGCGCTGCGGGAGGAGGAGTTGCTTGCCTCCAGCGATTTGGCGAACTCCACGAGGCGCTCGGTGGCGTCGGGGCGGCGGTTGAGCAGTACGTCCTCGACGCGCTCCCGCAGATCCTTGGGGATCTCCTCGTAGACTTGCAGTTGGCCAGGGTTAACGATGCCCATGTCCAGGCCGGCGCGGATGGCGTGATAGAGGAAGGCGGAGTTCATTGCCTCGCGCACCACTTCCTTTTCCTTGCCGCGGAAGGCGAAGGAGACGTTGCTGACGCCGCCGGACGTTTTCGCTTGCGGAAACATTTGCTTGAGCCGCCGCACGGCCTCGAAAAACTCGACAGCGTAGTTGGCATGTTCCTCCATGCCGGTGCCAACCGTCAGGATGTTCACATCGAAGATAATGTCTTCAGGCGCGAAGCCGACTTGTTCGGTCAACAGGCGATAGGCTCGCGCGCTGATCTCTACCTTGCGGTCAGCGGTGACGGCCTGCCCCTCTTCGTCGAAAGCCATCACGACCACCGCAGCTCCGTAACGCTTGAGGAGACGGGCCTGTTCGAGGAATTTGTCCTCGCCTTCCTTCAAGCTGATCGAGTTGACAATCGGCTTGCCCTGCACACATTTCAAGCCGGCCTCGATCACCGACCATTTCGAGCTGTCGATCATGAGAGGGACGCGCGCCAGGTCCGGCTCATTGGCCAAAAGCCGCAGAAAGCGCGTCATCGCTTCCTCGGAATCGATGAGGTCGGCATCCATGTTGATGTCGAGAATGTTGGCCCCATTTTGCACCTGCTCGCGTGCCACTTGCACAGCTGCTTCGTAGTTGCCCTCTGTGATAAGGCGTTTGAACTTGAGTGAGCCGGTGATGTTGCAGCGCTCGCCGATCATGACGAAATTAGTTTCGGGCCGGACCACCAGCACTTCGTTGCCGCAATAGTACGACCAGGCAGGCAGTTCGGGTGTTTTCCTTGGGGCGACGCCGGCAACGGCGCGGCCAATCGCGGCAATCCACTCTGGAGTGGTGCCGCAGCAGCCGCCGACAATATTGACCCAACCGTTGCGGGCAAACTCGCCGAGCAGGGCCGCAGTGCGGTCGCGGTCGCCGCTGAAACCGCCCATGCCGTCCGGCAGGCCAGCATTGGGATAAACGCAGATCGGCTTGCGCGAAATCGCCGCGAGACTTTCGACAGGGCCTCGAAGAAGGTCGGCCCCGACACCGCAGTTAAAACCGACCGCCCAAGCGTCGAAATGCGCCACCGAGACATAAAACGCCTCCGGCGTCTGAGCCAGCAGAGTACGGCCGTTGTCGTAAATCGTGCCCGAGACGATTACCGGTAAGCGGACGTTGTGTTCGGCGAAATATTTCTCCAGGGCGAACAGGCACGCCTTGAGGATGAGGATGTCGTTACCGGTCTCGACCGCCAACAGATCAACGCCGCCGGCAATCAGCCCCTCAATCTGGACGGTGTAGTTCGCTACAAAGTCGTCGAAAGAAAAAGAACGGGTATCCGGCGGTTCATGGCCGGGTTCGATGTACAGCGTCTTGTTGGTCGGCCCGATGCTGCCGGCAACGAAGCGCGGCCGGTCTCGATCGCGGCGCGTGAAGTCATCGGCGGCGCGGCGAGCGATTGCGGCTGCCGTCCGGTTGATCTCGGCGACATACTCCTGTAAGCCGAACTCGGCCAAGGCCAGCGGCGTGGCGTTGAAGGTGCAGGTCTCGATGATGTCGGCCCCCGCGTCGAGATAGGCCCGGTGGATCTCGTCGATCAGCTTGGGTTGCGTCAGCACCAGCGCCTCGGTGCAATTCTTAAGCGGCTTGGGATGGTTGCGAAAGCGGGTGCCGCGGTAATCTTCCTCTTGAGGACCGCGAGCGTAGATGAAGGCGCCCATCGAGCCATCGAGCAGCAAGATGCGTTGCGAGAGCAGTTCTTCCAAAACAGCCCGACTACTCGTAAAGGCAGGGAGCAACATCATTCATCCCCAAGGAGCTACAACAGAAGAACCCTGACCTCTTCCCGAACCGTCGCGTCCCCTGGAAGGCCCTGGCGGATGCAGTGGGCAGACAGCCGGTGCGACAGATAGCAGTATATACTGGCCGCAGCAGAAATTGACACAAACTCTCTGGCGAGCGGGGGGTGTGAACCCCCCGGT
>JAJPIY010000130.1 GCA_021324515.1 Planctomycetota bacterium | reverse complement strand
CCTTCCCACGCAACTGCAATCAGGAAATGGTGAAACTGTTCCGCCTGGAGGACGAAGACGAAATCGAGGAAGTGCGGGAAATGATCCGCAAGCACGCCGAGTATACCCACAGCGAACGCTCCCGCCAGGTGCTCGCGGAGTGGGACAAGATGCTGCCGTGCTTCGTCAAGGTTTATCCCAACGATTATCGGCGTGTTATCGAGACGCAAAAACGATTTAAGGCATCGGGATTATCCGAAGAAGAGGCGGTGATGGCGGCGTTCGAGGAGAACGCCCATGATCTGATGCGCGTGGGCGGCAAGTAAAGGGAGGATCATGATGACGGCGCTTTCTACTGCACAACAAAAATGGCGTTGGCCGCAGTGTCACATGGAATTGCCGGAAACGGATGGCTCAATCGTGGAAAATTTTCTGGAACATCCGCAGGGCATCTTGCTGACCGAGACGATCTGGCCGTTATTGCAACAACGGCATCCAGACGGCGCGTTCTGCGTCGGGCTCGACTCCGGAATTTATTGGCGCAAGACGGACCCGCCTTTGCAGGGCTGCAAAGCGCCGGATTGGTTCTACGTTCCCAATGTCGCTCCCACGCCGCCGGGGGAATATCGCCGTTCCTACGTTTTGTGGGAGGAAGGCGTCGCCCCGTTGATTGTCATCGAGTTTGTCTCGGGCGATGGTTCCGAAGAGCGGGATCGAACGTTTGGCACCGGCAAGTTCTGGGTTTATGAACAGGGCATTCGTGTACCGTATTATGCGATCTACGAGGTGAAACCGGGGCGCGTCGAAGTGTATCGTTTGCACGGCGGGCGTTATGAGCTTGTCGAAGCCAACGAACGAGGTCATTACCCCATCGAGCCTCTGGGGGTAGAGTTGGGGATCTGGCCGGGGCGTTTTCTCAATTGTGACGCCCCCTGGCTTCGCTGGTGGGATGCTCAAGGTCGCTTGCTGCCTACCGGCGACGAACGCGCCGAACAAGAACGCCAACGCGCCGAACAAGAACGCCAACGCGCCGAACAAGCGGAGCGGCGTGCGCAGTTATTGGCCGAACGCCTGCGGGCGGCAGGGATCGATCCGGATAGCGAGTGAGAACGAAGGGGCACGAGGTTTTGACGATGGGTAAGCCAACAGGATTTCTCGAATATCCGCGCGAGTTGCCGCTGGTGCAGCCGCCGGCGGAGCGCATTCATAACTGGCTGGAATTTCACGAACACGCCGACGAAAACACGCTGCGCACCCAGGGCGCCCGTTGCATGGATTGCGGCGTGCCCTTCTGCCATACCGGCTCGCTCATCGAGGGCATGGCCGCCGGCTGCCCCATCAATAACCTCATTCCGGAGTGGAACGATCTGGTTTATCGTGGCTTGTGGCGCGAGGCGCTCGAACGCCTACACAAGACCAACAACTTCCCGGAGTTCACCGGACGTGTTTGCCCCGCTCCGTGCGAGGGTTCGTGCGTGCTCGGCATCCACTCCCCGCCGGTGACGATCAAGAGCATTGAGTGCGCCATCGTCGATAAGGGATTTGAAGAAGGCTGGATCGTGCCGGAGCCGCCAGCGGTGCGCACGGGCAAGAAAGTAGCCGTCGTCGGTTCCGGGCCAGCAGGACTCGCTGCCGCGGCGCAGCTCAATCGCGCCGGACACTGGGTCACGGTCTTCGAGCGCGCCGACCGCATCGGCGGCCTGTTGATGTACGGCATTCCCAACATGAAGCTCGATAAGCGGATCGTGCAGCGCCGCGTCGATCTCCTCAAGGCCGAAGGCGTCGCCTTTGTCACCAATTGCGAGGTTGGCAAAGACTATCCCGTCGAGAAGCTGCGCAAGCTGTTCGATGCCATCATCCTGTGCGGTGGCGCCACCAAGCCGCGCGACCTGCCGATCGAGGGGCGGCAGCTCGCAGGCATCCACTTTGCTATGGAATTCCTGCACGCCAACACCAAGAGCCTGCTCGACAGCAATCACGCCGATGGGGCATATATCTCTGCCAAAGGGAAAGACGTCGTCGTCATTGGCGGCGGGGACACCGGCACCGATTGCGTGGGCACGGCCCTGCGACACGGTTGCAAGAGCCTGGTGCAGTTCGAGATCCTGCCCATGCCGCCCTTGACGCGCGCTCCCGACAATCCCTGGCCGCAGTGGCCCAAAGTGTACAAGCTCGATTACGGCCAGGAAGAGGCGGCGGCAATTTTCGGCAAAGATCCTCGCGAATATCTCATTCAGACCAAGAAGTTCGTCGGCGACGCTAAGGGCCATGTCAAGGAACTGCACACTGTCCGCGTCGAGTGGGTCAAAGACAACGGTCGCACTATTCCGCGCGAGGTCCCCGGCAGTGAACGTGTTTTCCCCGCTCAGCTCGTACTGCTGGCGCTGGGTTTTCTTGGCCCCGAAAGTCAACTGCTCGACCAGCTCGGCGTTGAGAAAGATCCACGCTCCAACGCCAAAGCAGAGCATGGCAAATTCGCCACCAACGTTCCCGGCGTATTCGCGGCGGGCGACATGCGGCGCGGCCAGAGCTTGGTGGTCTGGGCCATCAACGAAGGCCGCGGCGCCGCCCGCGAATGCGATCGCTATCTCATGGGCGATACGCAATTGCCGTAACAACCAGTACGGGCGAGGGCGGTCCTCATCCGACTGAGGCGCGATGCCGTGACAGATCGCCAACGGTCATAGATACGGAATGATCCACGCAGCAATCCGGTCACACGAATAAGGTTTCTTTGTGGTTCATCGCATCCTCCGGCGTGACTTGGCCGCTAAGTTTGTCGTTCGACTTCAGGGCAACGACGTCAAGTTCACGAGGAAAGGGAAGTGCAGCCGGAGGTTATTGAGGAACCGGCTGTCGGCGGTCACCAGCTCGCAGCCCTCGCGCTCCGCCAGAGCGAGATAAAGGCAGCCGTAGAGGGCGACCCGAAAACGGGATGCAACCTCTCCCACTCGGTGCAGTAGCGGAAGATAGGGATGCAAGATAGGCGTATGGGCAATGATGGATTGAAAGAGAATGCGCGCGTCGCCGAGCCGCTTGGTCCGTTCTGCCTTGGTCAGGGCGTTGAGTATTTCGGCAGGAAAAATGTCTGGGGCAAGCAACTCGAGAATGGCGTTGTGGTAATCGTCCCGCAGTCGGATCGCCTTGGCGGAATCCTTCTCCGGCAGCACCCACTGGATGGCGGCTGAGGAATCGAGAACGTAACGCATTATTCGTCCCGGATGTCCCGGATGAGATCGACGGCGAGGTTCATGTCGCCGTACCGCTGACGTAGCTGGGCGGTGATCTGCTCGGCACGTGCATGGATGCGGCGGTAAACTTCTGAGTCGAGCGGCTTGCCGGTGAGTAGATGTTCGATGACAGCTGCCTCGTCCGCTTGTACTTGAGCGGCGTCAACGGAGGTGCCAGTGGAGTTCATGGGATGCCTCCTTTCTGCTCAGTGTAACGCGCCGGAACGGCTGGGGGAAGAGCAAGGAGATCGATTACGGCCAAGAAGGGGCGCGGCTATTTTAGGTAATAGACCTCGTAAATATATATTTTATACCAAGAAATTCGCCGGCAAAAACAACGGCACGTTGAGGAACTGCACACTGTCCGCGTCGAATGGTAGTATGGGCCATCAAGGAAGGCCGTCGGGCCGCCCTGTGAGCACGCGCAGGGAATAGACCGCCGCCGGCTTATCGAGGACAAGGGTGAAATGATCGTCGGGCGTGGTCTTCTTTTCGGAAGCGAAGTAGGTCTTCTCCTCGCCATCGAAGGTAAACGGGCGAATCTGTTCGCCGTCGGTAGGCAACGTCGTTTCCAGGGTCACAGCGATTGACGGCTTCGTCTCCGGTTCGGCTCAGAGCGGCAAAGAGAAGACCAACGGCACAAGGAGGCAAGAGAACAGGAGGAAACGTCGCCTAGGCGCCTCCGCAGTCCGTTTAGGGCCGCTGTCCATTAAAAGGAACCGAAGTTGCCCTGGCCATGTCGTCCTGTTACATTCGCCCTGCGCGGTCACGATGGATGCCGCAAGCGATCCCCAAGGAAGGAGCGAATTATGAAATGCCTCGTCACCGGCGCCGCCGGTTTCATCGGCTCGCATCTGTGCGAACATCTGCTGCGAAGCAATCACACGGTCGTTGGTCTGGACGCCTTTATCCCGTATTATCCACGCGCCGTCAAGGAAGCCAATCTCGCTCGCTTTCGCAGTCATCCCCACTTCGCGTTTCATCCTCTCGACCTGCGCAGTGATCCCCTTGACGCCGTCCTGTCGGGGGTTGAGGCGATTTTTCACCTTGCCGCCATGCCCGGTCTGTCGCGCAGCTGGACGGATTTCGAGCTGTACGAAAGCTGCAATTTGCTGGGCACGCAACGGCTGCTCGAAGCAGCACGGGAGCTGTCCAGTTTACGGCGGTTCCTTTATGGCTCGACCTCTTCGGTTTATGGCCGCTACAGTTCCGGCGATGAGACCTTGCCGCTGCGGCCCATCTCGCCCTATGGGGTGACCAAACTCGCAGCGGAGAACCTGTGCCGTGCTTACGCCGACGAGTATGGCCTGCCTGTAGTAGTGCTCCGCTACTTCTCCGTCTATGGACCAGGCCAACGTCCCGACATGGGTTATTATCGCTTCATCGAGGCGCTGCTGGCCGGCCAACCGATTGTTGTTCACGGGGACGGCTTGCAATCGCGCGGCAATACTTACATCAGCGATTGCGTGGCCGCGACGGTGGCGGCGCTGGAAGCCCCCTTGGGGGAAGTGTATAACGTCGGCGGCGGCGAGACGGCCAATGTCTGGGAGGTTCTCGGTAAGCTCGAACGCATCCTCGGTTGCCGAGCCGTGGTGCGGCGCGAGCCGGCCCGCCGCGGCGATCAGCGCGTCACCGTCGCCGATACCACCAAGCTAGGGCGGCATCTCGGTTGGCGGCCCCGCGTGGGACTTGATGAGGGGTTGGCGCGGCAAGTCGAATGGCAGCAGGGCCGTCTACAACGGCAGGCCGCATGAGGTCAAGCTGTTGGGTGTGCCTCGGGATTGGGGCCTGCTTCAGAAAACACCCCTGACAAGCCCCTCCGTACGGGGAGCGCTGGCATGGAAGAGGCCGTGCTGCTAGAATAAAAGCTATTCCATCGCACCGAGGACTCTTGAATATCGAGGGGCACTATGGCGAAAGGCGCGGGTAAGGCACGCAAGAAGCTGCCCAAGGAGTTGGCGGTCGTAAGGGCGGACAACTGCACCGGCTGCGAAGCCTGCATCGAGGTCTGTCCAGTCGATTGTATCTACAAAGTCCCTGGCGAAGACCAGCCCTCTTTACAATCGTTCGTAGACATCGACCTGGAACGCTGCATCGGCTGCGCCCTGTGTGAGCGCTGGTGTCCGTGGGACGCCATCGACATGGTGGACACCGTAGATGTCGCGGAACATGTGGCCAACAAAGGGGGGCCACCCGATTACGTGGCCAAGAATCAGGAACGTCTCAACGCTGTTGCCAAGATGCTTGCCGAACTTGCTAGGGAACAACGCGCTGCCAGTGCCAAGAAATAATATAAAGGCGCCTGAGGTCGGTAGCGATTGAGGATCTCCCTTGGCCACGGACCCCAGACTACACAGGAAAGGAATTCCGACGATGAAGGCGCTGACTGTCGACGACCTGCTGCCTCTGGAGGAATTCGCCACGCGCCGTCGAGAGTTCTTCGAGGCACATAGTCGCTACCTCGACCGCTATCGCCGTGTCCGCATCGGCTCAAGCTTGACGTTACTGTTCGAGAATCGGCAAACGCTCTGGTTTCGCTTGCAAGAGGTCTTGCGTGTCGCGCGCCTGAGCGAGCCTAAGCAGGTGCAACAAGAACTGGATCTGTACAATCGTCTGTTGCCTCGGCGCAATCGCTTGCAGGCCGCCCTGTTGCTCAAGGTGAATGAGGCACGGATGCGCGAAGAATTGGCGGCCTGGCAGGATCTGCGCGGCGAAGAACTATGTCTGCATCTGGGCGACGCGCGTTACCCCGCCAACTTACTGACTTGCCGCCCGGAAGACCGATGCATCGGTACGGCGCATTGGGTGCAATTCGTCCTCGATGAGCGCGGCCGCCAGTTGCTCAGCGATTTCGATGCGCCGGCCCACTTTGCCGTCCACCGCACCAATTATTCGCATGAAAGCGCTCCTCTGGGTGATGAAATCCGCCAAAGTCTGCTTGATGATTTACAAATGTCCGACCGTGACGAGTAAACTTGCTTGCGCGACGTGCTCCTGATCCATCGCACTTGCTTGCGCAGCGTGCTCGCAATACGATCTGATCCATCGCACTTGCTTGCGCAGCGTGCTCGCAATACGATCTGATCCATCGCACTTGCTTG
>JAJPIY010000265.1 GCA_021324515.1 Planctomycetota bacterium | reverse complement strand
CAAAAGCTCGCAGCGGCCGTTCGATCCGCGCATCCAGGCCATCCGCCCGCATCCCGGCCAGGCCGCCTGCGCCGCCAATCTGCGCCGCCTGCTCGCCGACAGTGCCATCATGGAATCGCATGCGCACTGCGCCAAAGTGCAAGACGCCTACAGTCTGCGCTGCATGCCGCAAGTCCACGGCGCGCTGCGTGACGCGCTTAACCATATCACCGCTGTTGTGGAGCGCGAAATGAACGCGGCTACCGATAATCCGCTGGTGTTTCCTGATACCGGCGAAGTCCTTTCCGGCGGCAATTTCCACGCCCAGCCGATCGCCTTGGCTGCCGATCTGCTCTGCGCCGCCGTCACGGATCTCGGCAGCATCAGCGAGCGCCGCGTCGAGAACCTGGTTAACCCCGACCTGAGCGGCTTGCCCGGTTTTCTGACGCCGCATCCCGGACTCCACTCCGGCATGATGCTAGTGCAAGTCCTCGCTGCCGCCCTGGTCTCGGAAAACAAAACACTGTCGTTCCCGGCCAGCGTCGATTCGATCCCGACCTCTGCCAACCGCGAGGACCATGTATCGATGGCCGCCGGCGCTGCCCGCAAATGTCGCCAGGTTGTCACCAACGCCACGCGCATCCTCGCTTGCGAGTTGCTGTGCGCTGCCCAGGGGGTGGAGTTTCACCAGGGTTTGCGTCCCGGCCGCGGCGTCGAGGCGGCCTATCGACACATCCGGAAACACGTCCGGCCATTGGGACGCGATCGCACATTGCACCGCGATCTCGAAGCGGTCGAGCGCTTGATCCATTCGGGCAGTTTGCTGCTGGCAGTGGAGGACGTTTGTGGTAAGTTGGAGTAAACAAGGAGGCGGGGACCGCCCAAAAGCTGGGATGGACACATGCCAGCGAGATGCGTACATTACCCTTCCGGAACGAAGTCCGGGCCGCAAGGAGACATTTCGGTTGGGAAGGATTCCCTTTATGCTACCCTTGGGAATGACCCCGGTGACTGGCTTCGACCCTGCTCGTGATGTCCGTATCCTTCGTGAACCCGCCGTTTATCTGGTTGGCCGCCAGATCGTCGATACCGCGGTTGTCGATCGTTTTCTCGCCGATCACGGCGTCTGCTGGCAGACCGATACCTCGATCGCGGGAGAACATCTGGTAGAAGTGGCCGGACGCATCTGTTACATGAGTTTCGCCAAGCCTCGCCCCGGCGGCAATGAGGCCTACCTGCGCCATATTCTGGAGGTAGGGCATGGTTCCGTCCTCGAACATGCGGTCTGGAACTTCGTGTTCACCGGATGCAGCCGCTCGTTGACCCATGAATTGGTCCGCCACAGGGCCGGATGGGCTTATTCGCAACTGAGTCAACGCTACGTCGATGAGTCGGTGGCCGAATATGTCGAGCCGGACGTGATCGCAGACAACCCGGAACTGCACGCGCTATGGCTGGACGCCGTCGCTCATGCCCATCAGGCGTACCAAAAGTTGGTCGAGAAGTTGGCCGAGCATTACCAGCATGAGCCGGACAAGACCTTACGGCGCAAGCTGGCCCGACAAGCCGCCCGCAGCGTCTTGCCCAATGCCACCGAGACGAAAATTTTCGTCACGGCCAATGCGCGGGCCTTGCGGCATTTCATCGAGCTGCGTGCCAGTCGCCATGCCGAAGTGGAGATCCGCAAATTAGCCGTCAAGGTGCTGCAAATTATGCAAACCGAAGCACCGCATTTGTTCCGTGATTACCAACTCGTGCCGTTGCCCGACGGCACCTTCGAGGCCAACACGCCTCATCGCAAAGTTTAACGAATAAACCACAGAGATACAGAGGCACAGAGAAATATAGAGAGAGGGAAGAGAGATATAGGAAAATAGACCAGCCGGAAATCACTACTCTCGGTCCTCTTGTTATTTCTTGTTTTTATCGTCTCTGCTTTTTTTCTCTGTATCTTTGCATCTCTGTGGTTCGTTTTTGGTTCTAACTCCCACGAGAACCTCATGGTCCGCGACGAACATTCGATTCAAGGCGTTTTGGAACTGCATCCCAAGGGTTTCGGCTTTCTGCGCAATGCCGCCCGCAACTACCTTGCTGGGCAGACCGATCCTTACGTGCCTGCGCCGCTCATTCAGCGTTTGGGATTGCGGGAGGGCTTGCTTTTGACTGGCCCCGTAGAGCCAGCCAACGGCCACAGCCAGGCGCGGCACAAAGGCATGGGCGGTCTGCGGCTAGCGCGTATCGAGCAAATCGAAGGCCAACCGCCTGATCAGTTCCGCTGCCGCAATTTTGACGACCTGACCCCCATCGATCCCAATCAGCACATCCGCCTGGAAACCGGACGCGAACCGTTGACCACGCGCGTCATGGACCTGCTGACGCCCATCGGCAAAGGGCAGCGCGGCCTGATCGTGGCCCCGCCGCGCACCGGCAAGACCCTCTTGTTGCAGCACATCGCCCAGGCCGTCGCCCTCAACCATCCGGAAATGCATCTCATCGTCCTGCTCATCGACGAACGGCCCGAAGAAGTGACCGAGATGCGCCGCACCCTCCGCGGCGAAGTCATCGCCAGCAGCAACGATCGCGATTCCCAAAGCCACGTGCGCTGCGCCGAGTTAGTCGTCGAGCGGGCCAAACGCCTCGCGGAACAAGGCCAGCAAGTCTTCGTATTGCTCGACAGTCTGACACGGCTGGCGCGAGCGTACAACAAGAACGTCAGCAACAGCGGCCGCACCCTGTCCGGCGGCGTGGACATTCGTGCCCTGGAGGTGCCCAAGCGCCTGTTCGGCTCGGCCCGCGCTTTCGAGGAGGGCGGCTCCTTGACGGTCATGGGCACGGCCCTGATCGACACCGGCAGCCGCATGGACGAGGTGATCTTTCAGGAATTCAAAGGCACCGGCAACATGGAACTGGTGCTCGACCGCCGCCTGGCCGAGCGCCGCATCTTCCCGGCCATCGACATCAGCCAATCCGGCACGCGCAAAGAGGAACGTCTGTTGCCTCCCGACGTGTTGCAGCGCGTCACCCTGCTCCGCCGCACGCTGGTGCAGATGAAACCGATCGAGGCCATGGAAATGCTGGTCAAGAAACTCGGCGAGTATCCTTCCAATGCCGCGTTTCTCGAGCGCATCGCCGTGCCGACGCGGTGAGGAGTAGGTTTCAACGGGTAAGTTCGATCTTCACCAACCCTTGCCCTTCCTTAATCTCTACTTTGAGCGGCGACTGCGTGGCGGAACCGTACGGCGGCGGAATGGGTCGATTGGGTAGTTTCGCTTGGTATCTTTCGATCTGCCGATAGTCGCGCGTGTTCCGCAACTCCTCTGGCAGCGGAGACTCTGTGATGACGACGGTATGTTGACCCACGATCGCTCCCGGAAGATCTCTGTAACCACACGTCAAAGTAAAATCGCCGTTCTCGTCGGTCACAGCAGTCGAGGTGAATTCCGCGCCGAGGTCGCTGCGCTGCGGTATGAATTGGACCATTGCCTTGGGCAGCGGCTTGCCGTTGAGCAGGACTGTTCCCTTCACGGGAACGATGGTAGGTAGCCGGCGCCCGCACCCGCTTAAGGATGTGAGGGCGATCAGCCCGATAAACATTGGAAAACAGAAGCGAGAGGACATTTTCACTCCACGGATCAGGGGGCGGTTCGCCATCCCGCCGCGCCAGCGGAGGACTTTCTTTGCTGGCACGGGGGGATGATGTGGCAATCGTTTCGAGCAGACGGTCTGTAGTTACTGAAAGTCCGCTGGTATGGGCTGCCCATCTGCTCGCGCCGTTAGTATTTGGAGAGTTAGCAGAGAAATGGAGGCGTTCACGAATTTCACCGATCCATCACCGAACGCTGCATTGACGCCGCCGGTGTGCCACGATCCCATAGCTGGAATTCGATCGTCGCAGTAAGGCACCGCGCAGCCGGACCAGTTGATGGGCACGGCGCTGCTGAGAATGTAATCTTCCATTGAGTTCCAGCCGCACCAGGCCCAGCCCCCCACTCTCTGGATACTCGAATTGGCTTTTGCGTAGTTCGGGGCGTTCTGGTTCGGGCCGATGTAAGTCCTCTCAGAGAAGAACATGGTATTGCTCAGGCCGTCCGTGACAGCCCCCACGCGGGTCGTACTGTTGATGTAAAAAACACCATCATACGGGCATATTTTCCCAGAGAACGGGTAGAGAGGCGGGCCCTGGGTATACAAGTCGCCGCCGTAGTCATACCGGGTGCCTCCGACAGCCCCGTAGTTGGTGATGCCGAAGGTATAGGTGCCATAGACCTGGGTGTGTTGGCTCCACGGCTCGGAGGGACAGAGCAACAGTGGGACCACTTGGGAGCCAGGAGACAGCATCGGATTGTTGGCTGTGCCTGTCGCACTGTAGACATATTGGGCGCTGGGGTTGGTGAAGTTGTTCGACAAGGAAGCCATCGCATTGTACAAGTTCCCTTGTTCCATAAATGGGAAGATGGCCGTCCAAATACTGTAGTATTTCGTCGGCTCGGGCGCGGGGTTCGAGGCCCCTCCGACCACGACGGGAGGATCGGTGGGATACAAAGCCTGGCCGCCGTAGCCGACCACCACGTTCAACCCCGGCGGAAAACGCTGATACGCCGATTCAAAGTTGGCCGAGGCCAGGACGATCTGCTTGAGATTGTTCTGGCACTTCATGCGTGCGGCGGCCTCGCGCACCTTCTGCACGGCCGGCAAGAGCAAGCCGATCAAGATGGCGATGATGGCAATCACCACTAGTAGCTCAATCAGCGTGAAACCGCGACGTTTCATAGCGATCCTCCTTTCGAGAGAGCTTCCGCAGAGGAATGACGAGCAAAACTTCTCTTAATTCCTATTCAGCGCGCGCGAGGAAAAGGTGACGGGCTGATTAAAATTGAGCGAAGATTAAACCGGCGGAAAAGCACTCGTTCGATTTGTCCTCCGCTTTTCCCTAAAATCAGGGGAGGACAAGGCGAACGGCAGCGTCCGCAGATTGGTAAAGTTCGTGCCTGCCGGTTGACGACGCTTATTCGACACATGGGAGACTTTGATGGAACGAACCTTGATCCTCCTCAAACCCGACTGCATTCAGCGCCGCCTGGTGGGCGCTATTGTGCAACGCTTCGAGCAGAAAGGGCTGCGCCTGGCGGGCATGAAGCTGGTGCAAGTCAGCCATAGCCTGGCCGAGCAGCACTATGCCGTCCACAAGGGCAAGCCATTTTACGAATCGCTGTTGCAATTCCTTACCTCCGGCCCAACCCTCGCGCTGGTGCTGGAAGGGCGCGAAGCGGTAGCCGTGGCCCGTAGCCTGATTGGCGCCACCGATGGAACGAAGGCTGCGCCCGGCACCATCCGCGGCGATTTTGCCCTGAGCGTGCAGAACAACCTCATCCACGGCAGCGACAGCCCCGAAAACGCCGCTGCCGAGGTGGCGCTGTGGTTCAAACCGGAAGAACTGGTCTCTTATCAGCCCGTCGATTCATCCTGGATCGGGGGAAGATAAGCGCGTTTCCGGAGCGCTTTTTCTTGTTGGCCCTGCATGGCCTTGTCTTTCGGTTTCCTTGCGGCGATTGAGAGCGAGGAGAATAAAGAACAGGCTGCCTCCGGAAAAAGCTATAAAGAAGACCGCCGATAGCACAAGAGCTTTCTTTTTGCTGCTGCCGCTTTCCTGCACCGGTGCTGCGCCTTGGGGTGCCGGCAGCGGTTTGGACAGAGGGACGGCCTTGTCCGGCTCGACGGGTTTAGGCGGTCCAACGGCCAAGGCCGTCTTCTTCGTGGTCGGCTTCGGCTTTTCCTGAGGTCTTTCTGGCTTCGGGGTCGGCCCCAGTTTTTCCATGATGCTGAAGTTCAAGTCTTCCGCCTTGAAAGGCAGCTTGGCGGTCAAGTCTTGGACCAGGTTGGCGCGTTTGAGAAACAAGAGGGCCAAGCAGGTGTCCAGGGGCGGACTGCTGCCGACGTAGAGGCCGTTGGTCCAGTTGCCCGCGCTCTCTTGATTGCGAACCAATACCTGAGCGCCCCAGCGATACCAGTCTTTGTCGCCGATGGTCGGCAGGTTGTACAAGACGGCGACGCGCTCCAGAGACCAGAGGAAATACAGGTTGTGCATGTCCACCAGGCCCCGGTGCTCCACGGGTTGGCCGACGTTGCGGCTAAGGGCGATCAGGCCGTTGATGATGCGGGGGTCCTGCACGGGCGGGCCAGCCTGCCGGGGTTGGGCCAGGCCGTAGCCGACGGCCAAGCCGATCAGGCCCACGCAAGTCATGGTCAGCGTCCGGTTATTTTCGCCGCCGCCATACAGATAGTGATAACCCCAGCTGCCGTCCGCGTTCTGGCTGGTCAAAAAGCGGCGGACGATCAGGTTCAAGCTGCGCTTCATGGGCACTTCATACTGCTGCGCTCTCCAGAGGGCCAAAATAGCAAATTGCGTGTTCGAATTGTCGGTCGTCGGCAACAGCGGGTCGGTCGATTGCCCTACGGGATCCTGCATGACAAACAGGTCCGGATCTTGGACCACGGGCAGCCGTGCGATGCGTGCGGGAATGACATAGGGCTTGGGGGGCTTAGGCAGCTCTGCTTTGACGCCCCAAGCGCCGGCTTTGTCAACCGGCTCGGTCTGGGCTGGCTTTGGCTCAGTCGGCGCTTGGAGACCCAATTCAAGATATTCTGGTTCTTTTTTATCCAGGAAATCCAAGCCCAGGCAGTCGCATCTTCGATGCAGAGGAGCGGCCGTCGGGCCTTGCCGAGGGGTTGATTCATTCGGGCTGTCCTCGGTGATGCCGCCGGAAAGCGAAGGAGCATGGGGCCGGACGGCTGGTCCTTCCAGCTTCGGAGCGCCTGGCGCCTGGGCGATGGGGGCCAGCCACCCTGGTTTCTTGGCTGACTCCTCAGCCAGGTCGGGCATGCCATCCAGATGACGTAGGGCCGTCAACAATTCCATTTGCACCGGCTTGCTCAGAAGGGGACAGCGATAGCCCCAGCCGCCGGTCGCACTCTGACCGGCGATCAGCCGCAGCGCCAACGTCTGGATGAGCTTTTTGTCTTTGGGATCGCCGAGCCGGTCCAGGAAGAGAATGCTGAGCGACAATTCGTAGGTCAGATCCATCTTGGCGGCCTTGGAGCGCACGAAATGAGCCGCTTGTTGAACGATAGGATCGCTGGGCGGCACGCCGCATTCCAACAAGGTCAGGCCGGGCAGGGCCGCATAACCGGCTTGATAACTCTTCAACAGAAAATGCCGGAGATTGGCCCCCCTCTCATTCGGCCTGGCCCATGTGCCATTTTTGCGCTGCGTTTGTTTGAGGTAGGCAACCCCGCGATCAATGGCGTGATTGACCGCTTCCTGCTCGTCCGGCGGCAACGGCAGCCGCTGCGCCGGCGCCGCCGGCGCCGTCAGCAGGAGCATACCCAAAAGTACGAAGTGCTTTGTCCCTGGCATAACTGAGGTTCCTATTCCAAGACCGGGCGAGAGACCAGAAGACTTGCTTCCGTCATGTTACGAAACAGGAAAGAGAAGGCGAGGAAGACGCGCCTATGCATTTTGGGCGAACGGGATCGCGTCAGCGCCCCAAGGGCGAGCGGGGGGTGTGAACCCCCCGGTTGTGCAACCGGGCGAGCGGGGGGTGTCAACCCCCCGGTAGCGCAACCGGGGGGTTGACACCCCCCGCTCGCCCTTGGGTGTGAATGGAACGCTTGTGAGAGGATTGTACGGAAAGCTATAATATCTCGTATCGCCGTCCTCGTCGGCACTCGGATGGAGAGGCGACAGCCATGCCCTATTCTGCGGAAATCAGCCGCTCGAACCCTACCTGTTTTCTGTTTCTGCTGGATCAATCGAAGTCCATGCTCGGGCCGATCGGCGGTGGTTCGAGCAAGACCAAGGCCGACGCTGTGGCAGAGTCGCTCAATCGCCTGCTGTACACCTTGGTGCTGCGTTGCGTTTGGGGCCAAAACGTCCTGGATCGCTTTCATGTTGGCGTGCTCGGCTATGGCCGGCAGGTGGCGCCGGCGTTGGGCGGCACATTAGCCGGGCGCGAGTTGGTGCCGATCAGCGAGCTGGCGCGCGGTCCGCTGCGCGTCGAACAGCACGTCCACCGCGTGGACGACGGCCGGGGCGGACAGGTCGAGCAGGTCGTCAAGATGCCGGTGTGGTTCGATCCGGTCGGCGACGGCAAGACGCCCATGTGCCAATGCCTGGAGTACGCCGCCCAGGTCGTCTCTCGCTTCCTCTTGGAGCATCCCGCCTGCTATCCGCCGTTGGTCATTAACTTGTCTGACGGCGAAGCAACCGACGGTGATCCCGAAGCGGCGGCCCGCCATTTGCGAGATTTGGCCAGTGAGGACGGCGAGGTGCTGCTGTTCAATGTCCATATTTCGTCGTGTGCGGATCGGGCCATTGAGTTCCCTGCGGAGGAAGTGGGCCTGCCGGATGCGTATGCCCGGCGGCTGTTCCGGATGTCGAGCCGACTGCCGCCGCCGATGCGGAAGGCGGCGCGTCAGGCAGGTCTGACGGTAACGACGCAATCGCGGGGCTTCGCTTTCAACGCTGACTTGGCCGCGGTGGTCCGCTTTTTGGACATCGGCACCCAAGTCGATTTCAAGAACTTCCGCTAGGGGCCTGCGATGATCTGGCCGAACGCCACCGATTACAACGCAGCGGTGCAGAACCCCCAGCTGTGTTTCCGCGACGCCGATCTGCGTCAGGGACAGGCTGTCGGCGACCTGTTCGGTCTGCCGCGCCCGCACTCCGGCAACTTCGCCGATGTCTACCAAATTCGCGGCGCCGACGGCCAAAACTGGGCCGTCAAATGCTTCACCCGGCCTGTCCCCGGCTTGCAAGCCCGCTATCACGCCATCAGCGAACAACTCCGGCAGACCCAACGTGCCTTCATGGTCGAGTTCCATTTCCTCAACGAGGGGATTTGCATCCGCGGCCAATGGCACCCCTTGGTCAAGATGCGTTGGGTCGAAGGCTTCCGTCTCAACGAGTTTGTGCGTGAGCACCTGAACAAGCCGGCATTGCTGGATCGTTTGGCCCAGCTGTGGGTCCGACTGGCCCAGGAGCTGCGCGACGCGGGCATGGCGCACGGCGATTTACAGCACGGCAACGTCCTGTTGGTGCCTGCCAGCAAGAGCAGTTCCCTGGCCTTGAAATTGGTCGATTACGACGGCATGTACGTGCCGGCGCTGGCCGATCAGCCTTCGGGAGAGTTCGGCCATCCCAATTATCAGCATCCACAGCGGCTGCGCAAAGGCGGCTACGGCCGCCACATGGACCGCTTCTCACACCTGGTGATTTACACCGCCCTGCGCTGTCTACGCTACGGCGGCGAAACGCTGTGGCAGCGCTACGACAATCAAGAAAACCTGCTGTTCCGCGAGGAGGACTTCCGCCAACCGAACCGCTCGCAGCTGCTGCGCGAAATATGGAACATAGCGGATCGAGAAATTCATGATCTGGTGGGCCATTTGCTGCTGGCCAGCCAGGGACCGCTGGAAGCTGTGCCGGCGCTTGAGGAACTGGTAGAAGACGGCGACCTCCGCCCCTTGTCCGCCGACGAAGAAGCGCGGATCGATGCTCTGCTGGAGGACGGTGTCGCTCCTTTGGGCCGCCAACGTAAGCCAGCCGCAGGAGAGGCGCTCCCTCAGGGTCGTGGCCCGGTCTTGTCCCGTCGATCGAAGCCGCAGACCACCGTTCTTACCGCCGCCCTGAGCGTCTCTCCGCCCCCTACGCCTGAAGAGAAAGCTGCTGAGGTCGAGCACGAGGCCCCACCGCCGGCACCGATTGATCCGTTGATGTCTCGGCTATCGCATCCCGCCTGGTTGGCTACTCTAAGTGTGATTGCGCTAGTCAGCTTTCTCGTTATCAACGGGATGGTGGGGCTTTCCATTACTCAGCCGGCGGTAGTCGATGTGGTCGCAAACACAAAACCATCCTCCCAAGAAACGCCTCATCACAAGCGCGAACAAGGGCATCCCCTCCCGCAGCACAAGCAAGGGGATGATCCAATCCCCAAACCCAGGCGCGAGGAGAATACAGCTCCGAAACAGGAGAATTTCAGCCTACAACGCAAGCAAGGGGAGGACCCAACTCCCAAGCAAGAGAACACCCGTCCCCAACCCAAGCAAGCGAAGCACGAGACCGCTTCCCTGCAGTCCAAACAAGGAAGACAAGAACTTGTCCATTTCTCCACTGTCGATCATATGTCCCTTGCCGGCACGCTTTATCACGGTTGGAAGGGCAAAGAAGGAATGACCGTACTGATGCTGCACGATCTTGGCAGCCATCGCAATACGCCCGGCTGGAAGCGTCTGGCCGAGGCGCTGCAAGCCGAGGGACATACCGTGCTGACCTTCGATTTCCGCGGCCACGGCGCCAGCAAGAAGGTCGTGCCATCATTCTGGAAATACCCCGTCAACAAGTTTCTGCCTGCTTATGTATCGATTTTGCCTGCGGAAAAGCAGCGAAAGACACTGGAAGCAGCCGATTTCCCTTCGGCATATCGGCCGTGGTTGATCGAAGACATCGCCGCCGCCCGCACTTTTCTTGACTTGCGCCACGACGATCCATCCGGCCCAGTCAACACCTTCCATTTGATCGTCGTCGGCGCCGGTCAGGCAGCGGCACTAGGCTCCTTATGGTTGGCCACCGAGGGCTTACGCTACAATGGTTCCCCCCTAGGCGACCAGATCCTGCTGAAATGGCCGGAGAAGCTGAGCGTCTTGCACGCTGTCTGGCTTGGCATGGCCGACCCACTGAAATTTAATCCTTTTGGGATACACAGCTGGCTTGAAGGTGCCCATGCCAAGCCCGTGGTGCCGATTACTTTCCTCTACGGCGAAGATGACGTCGATGTGTCCACGTTGCTCTCCGAGCCGATTCGCAAGCACTTGGGCGAACCGATGGTGCTGCCCCACGTGCGGCGATCGGGACAAGAATTGCTCGACGCCGATCCTCAAGCCGCTGCACACATTCAGCAGTATCTTATCAAGGTGCTGGGGTCGCTGCCGCCCGTGGATTGGGTGCCTCGCAAAATCAAGTCTTTGCACTCGTTCTGGCGCGTGGAGCTGCCCGGCGATCGCAAAGAAGTGCGCTGGTACGAGGCCAAGCGCGTCGGCAGCGAGACGTTGGCGCCGGTGCCGTTCCAGCAGTTGGGCATTCCCATCAAAGGTTTGGCGGAGCTGAAATTCATACCGGGCGAGGCGGGGCCTTAAAATTGCTCTTGCATTGCAACCGCCTTTTCGGGTACAAGAGGGTCCGATACGCCTCTGGAGAGGAGAACGGATCTCCTGGCCCATTCTTAAGCCACATCGGTAGGGAAGCCGAACCCAAGTGGGCGTCTGCCCGCACACAACTTGATTCTGCTTCCTGGACCAAGACTCGCACATGGTTGTGTGACCTGCTGGAGTTCCCTCCCACTTGGGAGGACCGCTAGGGCGGCGGTGCGTTTTCCTCCGGCTTCCCTTGGTTTTGTTGTTGCGAGAGATGCTCATGCTGGTCTTGTCCAAACGCGCCCGTGAGACAAACGTTCCTTCCGCGCCTTCTTCTCCCTTCACGCAAATGGTCGATCGCCGGCTGTCCATCGCCCAGAAGGGTCTGGCCGAAGCGCGGCAACACTTGGCCGCCGGACAGGTTGAGGACGCCGACATCGTTCTGGAAAAGATCGACGAAGATCTGCACTTGTTGCGCTGCCGCATCCGCCGCGAGATGGAGACGGTCGCCCCACGTTCTACAGCACTGCACGAGAGCGCGAATTAAACGCTGTCTGGTCGTTGCTGGGCTTATTATACTAGGACATCTTGGCGAGCGGGGGGTGTGAACCCCCCGGTTGTGCTACCGGGGGGTTAACACCCCCCCGCTCGCCAAGTGCTACCACACCCCCCGCTCGCCTGCGGAGTGCAGACGCAACTCCGTTCGCTCCTGTTTGTGTCCATCTCTACCGCGTCCCGTATATTTATAATGACAGGGTATGCCGGCGTTCGATCTGCGGCCTTTCGTCCAACAGGAGCGACTCCCATGCATTTGCAAGTCCAGTGGTCCTTGGCGACCGTTTTCGCTAGTCTTTTTGTCGCCCCGACCCAAGGTCAAGTTCCGCCGCGCGCTGCTCTTGTGTCCTTGCTGCAAGATGGTGTGGGCAAGCCTCTGTTGCTCGCCAATCCCAAGGTGAAGCAAGAGATTAAACTGACGGCGGAGCAAGATCGTCGCATTCATCAGGTTCTCCGCGAAGTGCTGGACAAATATGAACCAGAGCTGCGCAAGGGCAAGCTCGATCGTGAGCGGCTCCTGAAAGTCGGCCTGGAAGCGATACAGGAAACGCGCGATTGCCTCAACCAGGCGCTGCCCGACATTCTCCGACCCGATCAATTGCAACGGCTCGATCAGATTCAAATTCAAGTCAACGGCATCCTCTCCTTCAAACGGCCCGACGTACAAAAGAAACTCAAGCTCACGCTAACGCAAAAGTTGCAAATCCTCAAAATCGGCGGTGAACTCAAACAACAGATCGACGAAATAATCAAGGAGGCCTCCGATGCTCCGCTTCGCAAAGCGCCCGCGGCGCTCCAAAAGGCCAGAGAGTTGAAAAACGCGGCCACGGAGAAAGCCGTCGAAACGTTGACAAATGAACAGAAGAAACTCTGGAAAGAAATGAACGGAGAGCCATTCGACTTCAAACTCGAACTCCCGATCCGCTTAGGCCGCCGGCCATAAGAGAGCAGAGAAGAAAAAACGAGGGGGAAGTAAAAGAAAGGTCATTTGCACACTCAACGTATAGACGTAATATTGGATAGCTTTTTTTTCACCTGCGTCTTTCGCCATCCTCTCTATGGCCCTGTGGTTAGGTTGGAGGTTTTATCGTGAGTGATGGAGACCGTTCGCTGGCTATCTTCATCGACTTCGAGAACCTTGCCCTGGGGTTTCAGGGGCGACGAGACCGCTTTGACATCGAGCGTGTTCTGGAACGCTTGGTGGAGAAAGGCAAAATCGTCTGCAAGAAGGCCTACGCCGATTGGAGCCGCTTCGCCAGCTTCACCACCCAGCTGCACGAGGCCGCCATCGAGCTAATCGAAATTCCGCGCCGGGCGCAGAGCGGCAAAAACTCCGCCGATATTCGCCTGTGCGTTGATGCGATGGACTTGGCCTATTCGAAAGAACACATCGATACGTTCGTTATCGTCTCCGGCGACAGCGATTTTTCGCCGCTGGTGTCCAAGCTCAAGGAACTGGGCAAACACGTCATCGGCTTGGGCATGCAGGAATCGACTTCGGATCTGTTACGCGACAATTGCGATGAGTTCATTTATTACGAGGATCTCGGCCAAACTCCGGTGTTGGCTCCGGCGTTAGACTCGCACCTGCCGGAGACAAAGCGCAAAGCATTCGCCTTGCTTTTGGAATCCTTGCTGGCCTTGCGCCGCGAGAACAAGGAAGTGCTGTGGTCGTCGATGATCAAGGATACCATGAAACGCAAGAAGCCGTCCTTCAATGAATCGTACCACGGCTACCGTACCTTCAGCGAACTGCTTGAAGATGCCCAGAGAGAAGGATTATTGGAGTTAGAGACGGACAAACGCAGCCGGACCTATGTAGTAACACGCTTTGGCGATGAATTGCGTACCCAGGCCGCCGAGGCCAAAAAACCAACAAAGAAACGATCCCGTCGCCGTCGCAGCTCAGCCAAGAAAAAGACCACCGCTACAGCCGAGGAGAAAACGCCGAATGGTCCGTCCGGGGAGACATCCCCTCCGGAGACGTCCGTCCCAGTCGAATCAGCGATTGATGATGCTGACATTCGCTTTTGATTCTCTGCCGGCACCACAGATGCCTCTTGTTTAGCCAAAAGCCACAGGCGAGCGCAGCAACCTCCGCCGCTCGCCTGCGGCTTTTGGCTAAACAAGAAATGCTCTAAGGCGACGGCAATTGCCATATTCTCACAGTTCGATCGTGGCCTGCGGAGCAAAGGCGGCGTCCGTCGGGACTGAAGGCAACGCTGTGTACGCGATCGCCGTGGCCGCGGAGAATGTACAACTGACGGGCGGCGGCGACCTCCCAGAGGCGCACCGTGCTATCGTGGCCGGCTGAGGCCAAGAAACGATCATCGGGGGAGAAAACCGCAGCGCTGACGCCGGAGGTATGGCCGCGCAATTCCGCAAGGAGCCGGCCATCGTCCACCCGCCAAATACAGATGAGATCGTTGCCGGCTGAGGCCAACAATCGGCCGGAATGGCTGAAGGCGACGCCGTTGATGCGACTGGTATGGCCGTGTAATACGTGGAGACACTGTCCTGTCGCCGTGTCCCACAACCGCACCGTCTTATCGTACCCCGCCGAAGCGATGTAGCGCCCTTCGGGACTGAAGGCCGCTGCCAAGATCGCTTCGACGTGGCCGTGGAGCACCAACGCTTCGCCCCCTTCGACCAGCCAGATGCGCACGGTACGGTCCTCCCAGCCAACACTGGCAAGGCGGCGGCCGTCCGGACTGAAGGCGACGCTGTGGATGGGACCGGCCTGGTGGCCGACGAGTTGCCGTAACAATTCCCCCTTCGTCGTGTCGTATAAGTAGACACGGCCATCCGTCTTGGCGGTAGCGGCCAAGCGGCCGTCTGGGCTGACCGCCAGACTAAAAGCCACGTTGAAATTGGGTTTCTCCCTCGGCGGATTACCAAACGAGGCCAACAGTTGGCCGTTTGTCGCATCCCACATCTTGATGTCGCCTTGATGGCTCAACGATAGGATGCGTCGGCCGTTGGGAAGGAAGGCGGCGGAGAAAACGGCATCCTCATGGCCCCTAAGACAGTACACTTCATCCGGCGACCGCGTTGCCCCGCCCGGCGTACCATCCCACAGACGCACCAAGCCATCTTCTCCGGCCGTCGCCACCTTCCGACCATCCGGATGGACCGCCAAACCCGTAACCGTGTCCGTGTGGCCCCGCAGGGTTAGCGCCTCTTGCCGATGAGCGACGTCCCACACTTTCACGGTCTTGTCCTGACTGGCCGAGAACAGCCGGGCGCCGTCGGGACTGAAAGCCAGAGCGAAAATCGGCTCGGTGTGGCCTTCGAGGGTAGCAAGGGACAGGGCTTTCTCGAATTGCCATAAGCGGACTCGGCCCGGATGGCCGTAGGCAAGGTCGCCTTCCCCTGTGGCGAGCAACTGGCCATCGGGACTGAAGGCGAGGCACTTGACGTATTGATTGGGCATGTCCAGGCGGCGGATTAGGTTGCCGGTCTCGCTATGGAGAAGATAAATGCCGGCGCTGCTCGTCAATGCCAATAGAGAGCCACTTGGATGGTACAAGACTCGATAATGCCACTGCCCATTCTCCCGTGGAAAGCGGGCGATAAGTTTTCCTGTGCCCACATCGCGGATTTCGAGGCCGTCGTTCCCTACCGCAGCCACATGCCGGCCATCCGGGCGGAAAGCGAGACGGTATAGGCGGCGGCCGTCGTAAGGAAAAGAATGAACCAAGCTGCCCGTTTCTGTGTCCCATAGGCGAACCGTACAATCCCAACCGGCCGAAGCAAGGAGACGGCCATCGGGGCTGAAGACAACGTCGGAGACCACATCGTTATGGCCGCGAAGCGTCAAACGTTCTTGGCCGCTCGCTGTGTCCCAGACTTTAAGGGTTTGATCGCGGCTGGCCGAGGCCAGCAGTCGGCCGTCGGGGCTGAAAGCCACGGCCGAAACGGCGCCTTGATGTCCGGCGAGGGTGCGCGGCTCTTCGTAACAACGACGACGAATATAAAACCATTCCCAACCGCGCAACCGCTCCGGGCAGCTGTTCAGGATTGCCTTAGCACGCAGAAGGTTGTTAGCAGTCAATTCACGTTCGGCCGAGGCAACGTACTGAAAGTAAAGCTGTTCTTCAAGCTGGTGCTTGCTCTGCTCCGACAGTTCGATGCGGAAAGCCGCCACTTGGGCCTTGGCCCGCTCCTGCGCCTGAGCAGCCCGTGAACGGGCGTCGGCGACGACGGTCATGCCGATGCCGCTAAGAAGCGAGCCGGTGACTAACACAGCTAGCACGATTGCTACTGCTGTGCGATGCCGCCGCATCCAACGTAAGCAACGAGCCGACCACGGCTCGCAGTAGGCTTGCACCGGCTCATCCGCCAGCCAGTGCTGAAGCTCCCGCGCTAGCTCAGCGGCGGAACGATAGCGCTCCGCCGGCTGGTGGGCCATCGCGCGGCGGCAGACGGCGGCTAGCGCCGGCGGCACATCCGGCGCGATCAGCTGAGGATTCACTACTGCCCCGCGCCGCGCTTTGCTCAACACCTCCACCGTGTTCTCGCCCGTAAAGGGAGGCTGTCCCGTCATGATTTCATACAGCATGGCTCCCAGGCCGAACACATCGGTTCGTGCGTCAATGTCAGCCCGGCGTCCTTCCGCCTGTTCAGGGGCCATATACGCGGGCGTGCCTAACATCTCCCCCATCTGCGTCTGTTCCGGCGGCGATTCCGCGTTAGTCTCCCGCGGGAAAACCGGTCCCTGACACCTTTTTTCCGCTTCGTTGCCTGCGCTTCCAGCCTGTTGGGCCACGCCCGCATCCGAAAGGATTTTGGCAAAACCCCAGTCCACCACGATGACTTCACCGAAATCGCCGAGAACGACGTTGTCGCCTTTGAGATCGCGGTGAATGACGCCGCGTGTGTGAGCATAGGCGACCGTATTGCAAACGTTGAGGAAGGCATGAAGCAGGCGAAGGAACTCCACACGCTTGGCCTGTCCCGCCTTCCGTTTCTGGTGATAAGCCCGCGCCGCCTCGGCGAGCGTTTGACCGTGAACCAGCCGCATGGTATAGAAGGGCGGCTCTTCCTCATCGCCGGCAACCAGCTCGTAGACCGGCACAATACCGGGATGCTGAAGCCGGCCGGTCACACGCGCCTCGTGAAGAAAGCGAGCGATCAGGGCGGGGTCGGCGGCGCGTTCCGGCTTGAGTTCCTTCAGGGCCACATCGCGGCCCAATTCGACGTCGTGCGCTACCCAGACATGGCCAATCGCGCCGCTGGCATGAAGGCGGAGCAATTGGTAGCGCTTTTCGCCTGGATCGGGACCCAGTAAGTAGTGAGGAGAAGGAGAGTGAGGCGAAAGACCGCCGGAGTTTTTTTCCTCACCCCTCACTCCCTTTTCCTCACGGGAATCAACGGCGGGAGCACGGCGGAGCAAGCGATCCATGAGGCGCAACACTTCCCCATCCTGTTGCCAGTGCTCCGGCAACGAAGGCGGCGCGGCGCCGGCAGCTAAATGCTCGTCGTAGGCCGCCAGCAACGACGCCAGGGGATGCTCACCCAACAGATCCGCCTCGTCAGCCATCTGTCTTGCTCCGCAGAGATTGCTTGATTCGCTCGACGGCACGCAGCCACAGCAGCCGCGCTGCATTGGCCGTCCGGCCCATCCGCGCCCCAATCGCCTCAAAGGTCAGCCCTTCTTGATAGCGCAATTGTAGAACGAGTTGGTAATCGTCCGGCAATGCCTTGATCGCTTGATAGAACTGCTCTTGTTGCTCGCTGGCAGAGGCGACTTGGCTGGGCGTCGGGCTAGTAGCAAGCAAGGAGGCTTCCACTTCTTCCAGGCGGCATTCGCGTTGGATACCGCGTTTGCGCGTCTTGCAAAAACGCCGTCTCTGCTTCGACAGGCGATGCAACAGCAGACAACGCAGCCAGGCCCGCAACTGAGAACTGGAGACGCCGCGGAAACGCGAAAAATGGCGTGTCGCATCCAAAAAGGCTTCCTGTACCAAGTCGGAGGCGGCGCCCTTGGCCTGCAAAGCCCGATCCATCTCGCGGCGGGCGATTTCCAGTAGATAAGGACGGTAGGCTTGCAGGATCTGGCCTAGCCCTTCGGCAAAACCATCTCGAGTAGCACGGAGCAATGCCTCCACGTCCACGGTGGGAGAGGTCATGGGTTCACCCTCAGCAGGGGCGTAGGGAGATAGTCGGCCTTTTCTCGTCCCAGGGTAGGGGCCTCCGAACGAAGAAAAACGATCCTAACTGAACCGCAATCGTTTATTTTGTTTGTCTCCAGGTAAAGGGTAACAAGAGGGACATGGCTTCGCAAGCAAAAAGTGCCTTTCGGCGTGAAAACGTGAACGTTTAATGAAAATTCGGGGTTTAGATATATAGAGGGTCATGATGGATTCGTATTAAATCTGCCGTGCATTGTTCCGCAGCGCGGCGTTGCCCGGACCCTCGTGGGATCTCGCGGTCAATCTTCTTTACCGTACTGCTCTGAAGGGGGTTCTCTCCATGCGACGACATTCCGCTTTCACCCTGATCGAACTGCTAGTAGTAATCGCCATCATCGCTATCCTGATTGGCCTGCTTCTGCCGGCCGTGCAAAAAGTCCGCGACGCCGCCGCCCGCGCTCAGTGTCAAAACAACCTCAGACAGATCGGTCTGGCCATGCAGAACTTGGCGGGAACCTACGACGGTAAGCTGCCGCCTCAATCGGGGAGCTTTCCCATCTACGGCCTCGACCAGGCACCCAATTGTCCGCCACCTCCCGCCGGAGGAGGCTATGGCGGGGCCTTGTTCCATTTGCTGCCCTTCATTGAACAGCAAAACCTGTACAACGCCTCTGCCTGTAGCAACAACCCGAACTTCCATTATCCCTATGCCAATGGCTCGTTTGCCGTCTCCGGCATCTCCCTTCTTCCCACGCCGAAACCGTATTTGTGCCCCGGAGACCCGACTGCGGGAAGCAACGGCAGCTTCGGCTGGGGATACGCCGGCAGCTACGCCCTGAACGGCCTGGTCTTCCACGCCGACTGGGTTGGACACACCACCTTCCCCGCCTCTATCACGGACGGCACGTCGAACACCATCTTTTTCTCCGAGCAGTATGCCATGGCCAGTCCGACGCCCAACAGCGGCGATCCCGACTTTTGGTTCTGGTCCAACCCCACCTTCCAATCTCCCAACGGCAACAACGAGTATTGCGGCGGCGCGGGCGGTTTTGCCGGCCCTACTTTCATTCCCCTGTTTACGCCCGCTATCTCCTACTGCCAGAAAACGGAGGTTTATACCTACTGGGGCGGCACCCTCAGCTATTGCGATTGCGTAGCGACCTCGCCGCACGCAGGCGGCGTGAATGTAGGCATGGGCGACGGCAGCTGCCGTCTCGTCGCTCAAGGGATCAGCGGCTTAACGTGGTACATTGCCTGCACACCCAGTGGGGGAGATGTGTTGCCAGCGGATTGGTAAAAACAGGACGGACGGGAAAGCGTTCGTGACAAATCTTGACGAGCCGGAAGCGTCCGCAATGGCGGTTCTACCCTTGCTTACGTTTCCGGCTTCCACCAAATTGTCGTTTGTGCTTCCGGCGTGTTTCAAAGCTCAAGGGAGGACCGAAATGATGCTGCCGCGTTTGTTTTGGTGGGGGCTTGTGCCGCTTGTGTTTCTCGTGGGTTGCGGCCGAGTAGAGAAAAAGATCCAACAGGCGGAGGTTTCGGGCAAGGTTTACTATCAGGGCAAACCGCTGCCGGGTGGCATTGTCAAGTTCGTCAATAGCTCCGGGTACATAGGCATCAGCGTTATCGATCCGGCGGATGGCAGTTACAAGCTCGAGGCACCCGTCGGCGAGGTAAAGATCGCCGTGGACAACCGTATGTTGAACACGGGCGGCCGGCAGCGGCCGCCCGTGGATCTGTCGGCCGTCAAGCGGGAAAGATCCAACCGGCCAGGCGGAGGCGGCCAAGTGATCACCGGCACCTTTGTGCCGCTGCCCTCGCACTATTCCGACCCAGAGTCCTCGGGCTTAAAATATACGGTGAAAAAAGGTGCACAGACCTACGATATTGAATTATCGGACAATCCCAACCAGCCGCCTCCTTCGGGGCACTGAGGGAAAACGAGGTTTTGCTATGCACGCCCCTTTCACCACCGGCGCGCGAATCGAAAGCGTAAGTAATGGGGAGTCCCGTCGTTCCCGTTTCCGGCTTGTGCGTCGCTTGGGTTTGTTCCTTGTTCTTGTGGGGTTGCTGGCCGGTGCGGCCCTCCTGAGCCGTCCACATTTGCGGGCCTGGTACCACCGCCGCGCCGCCCACGCAGAGTTGCAGCGCTATCACACGCCGCAGGCCATCCGCCATCTGCTCATCTGCCGTACTATTTGGCCCCGCGATCCCGAAACGCTCCTCTTGGCCGCCCGAGCCGCACGCCGCGCGCGTATCTATGGCGATAGCGAACGCCTCCTCCGCGACTATCGACAGGTCCGAGGGCGCGATGACGCCCACGCCCTCGAACAATTCTTGCTGGCCGTCGAATGTCAGGTAGACGCCTTCTCCGATTCGTGCTGGAAATGTCTGCACGAAGGCCGCTACGAGGCCGCCCTGCTTCTGGAAGCGTTGACGCGCGGCTATTTACGCCAGTATCGGCTAGGCGAGGCCTATCTTTGCTTGAAGCATTGGAAGCAAATGCAGCCGGACAATCCGCAGGTGTTTTTCCTCGAAGGGCTTCTCCGCCTCGATTACCAGGAGGACCGTGCTGCTGCGGAAGAGAGCTATCGCCGTGCTCTGGAGCTAGATCCCGATCATGAGGAGGCTCGCCTGGGCTTGGCGGTCGCTTTACTGCTGGGCAAGAACTATTCCCAAGCTGCTGGGCACTTCCAGCGCTTGTTGCAAGACCAGCCCGACAACCTGCGTGTGCAAGTGGGTTTGGCCGAATGTTTCGACGGCCTGGGTGAAACTGCCGAAGCGGTGCAGCGGGTGGATGAGGTGCTGGCCCAACAGCCGGGATTTCCCTCGGCCCTGTCGCTGCGCGGCCAGATTGCCCTCAAAAGCGGGCAATTAGACCAAGCGGAAAGCTACCTGCGCCAGGCGCTCCGCCGCAACCCGATGGATCGCCGCGCCCGCTATGACTTGGTCCTCTGTCTGGAGCGCAGCGGCCAGAATGAAGAAGCCCTCCAACAGCGGCGTCAGCTTCAGCAGATGGAAGAAGACATGGCTCGTTTCAATGAGATTGTTCTAAAAGAAATTACTCAGCGGCCCACGGACCCAGCTTTGCACTGCACGCTTGGTGAAATTCTCTTGCGCGCCGGCCAGCGTGATGAAGGCTTACGTTGGCTGCGAAGCGCTCTCCAACTCGATCCGAATTACGCCCTGGCGCGGCAAATATTGGCCGAACATATGGGGCAGGCGAACGGCAAGCCGTGATCGTATCAGAAGACAATTTGTAACATAACCTCCATCCAGCCGGGGCGTTCTGTACCCCCGGCCCGTCGGGGGCCATGTAGTATCATGCCGCGAGGTGAATTATACTGGACACGGGATCTCTGACATCTTGCGAGCGGGGTCGCGTGATTAGGGTGAGCGGGGGTGTCAACCCTCCGGTAAAACCGGGCGAGCGGGGGGTGTCAACCCTCCGGTAAAACCGGGCGAGCGGGGGGTGT
>JAJPIY010000335.1 GCA_021324515.1 Planctomycetota bacterium | reverse complement strand
TTGGGTTTTGTTATCGGCGCTGCCATCGCTGGGCAGACGTTTTATTTATTCACTATCGATAATCTCAAGCAGTTCGGTGCGCTCAAGGCAATGGGAGTGGACAATCGACAACTTGTGGGCATGGTGTTGTTGCAGGGGGCAGTAGTAGGGATGTTGGGCTATATGATTGGTTTAGGACTGGGTTCGGCGTTCATGGAATTGGTGACCTTGCAGCTGCGCAGCCGCGGTTTGCCTCCGGCCAATTTCATGGCCTGGCCGATCCCGCTGGGCACCGGCCTGGCCGCCGCCCTGATCGTTTTCGCCTCGGCCCTGATTAGCCTGCGCCGCGTCCTGGCCCTGGAACCGGCTGCCGTATTCCGATGAAAGGGAACCATGACCTGGATTGCCATCCAAATGCTGATGGGCGACCGAGCCAAGTATCTGGGCATCGTCGCCGGCATTACCTTCGCGGCGCTGCTGATCGCCCAGCAGGCGTCGATCGCCCTGGGTCTGTTGCTGCGCACCACGGCCCATATCCAGGACATCGCCGACGCCGACATCTGGGTCATGGATCCCAACGTGCAATTCATCGATGAGTTCAAGCCGTTGAGCGAAAATGCCCTGCATCGCGTCCGGGGCGTACCGGGCGTGGCCTGGGCGGTGCCTATCTACAAAGGACAGGGCCGGCTCAAGTTGGCTGTCGGCCAGCTTGACAAGAAGAAGGCCAAATACCAACAGTCGGTCGTGCTGGGGCTTGATGATGCTACCCTGGTCGGGGCACCGCGGCAAATCCTTCTGGGCAGCCTCGCCGATTTGCGCAAGCCGGACGCGGTGATTATCGATGAAAGCGGTTACCGCTACTTGTGGCCCAATGAGCCGTTGGCCGTCGGCCGCGAGCTGGAAATGAACGACCACCGCGCCGTCGTCGTCGGTATTTGCAAGGCCTCGGAAACATTCCAGACTTTTCCGATCTTTTACTGTCGTTATCGCCAAGCCCTCCGCTACGTGCCCCAGGAGCGCAAGGCGATGTCGGCCATCCTGGTGGGGGTGGAGCAAGGTGTATCTAAAGAGGACGTGTGCCGGCGCATCATGGAGCAGACGGCGCTCAAGCCGCTTCGGGCCGGCGATCCGCCGCGGCCCGGACTCAAGGCGCTGACACATGAACAGTTCATTGCCAGCACGCTGATGTACTTCGTGCGGCGGACGGGCATCGTGATCAATTTCGGCATCACCGTGAGCCTGGGCTTTCTTGTCGGCTGCGCCGTCGCTGGCCAGACGTTCTACGCATTTACGTTGGAGAATTTACCTCAATTCGGATCGCTCAAAGCAATGGGGGCCAGCAATCTGCGCATCGTCGGTATGGTGCTGACGCAGGCGTTGATGGCGGGATTAATTGGTTATGGTTTGGGTGTCGGCGTGGCGGCACTGTTCGGCCAGATCATGACTACGTCCAGCCGTTTGGCCTTTTACATGCCCTGGCATGTGTTGGTCGGCACGGGAGCGGCGGTGGGCCTTATCGTCGTGTTGGCGAGTCTGGTAAGCGTTTACAAGGTGCTGGTTTTGGAGCCAGCCGCCATCTTTCGAGGGTAAAAGGCATAGCGGCTGCGCTCACCACGGCGCCGGCTTGGCAAGCAGTTTGGGGAGAAGGCGTGATGGGCAGCGCGGCAGCAGCCGAGCGAGCAGTGATTTGTCAAGGCGTTACCAAAGACTTCGGCGAAGGCGAGGCGCGGGTGCGGGCGCTGCGTGGCGTCGATCTGGAGGTGAATCCCGGCCAGATGACGCTGTTGGTCGGCCCCTCCGGCTGCGGCAAGACGACGCTGATTTCCATCATCGCCGGCCTGCTCGATGCCACGGCTGGCGAGGTGACAGTGCTGGGACAAAACCTGCGCCAGCTGCGGGGGCGCGAGTTGGTGCGTTTTCGCGGCCAATACATCGGTTTCGTCTTCCAGCAATACAACTTGCTGCCGGCGTTGACAGCGGCGGAGAATGCGGCGGTGCCGCTCATCATTGCCGGCCACAAACGGCGTACCGCCGTGGCCAAGGCCAGTGCCATCCTGGAGGCGGTGGGCCTGGCTGACAAGATCAACGTATTGCCGGCGCAGCTGTCCGGCGGCCAGCAGCAGCGCGTGGCTATCGCGCGGGCGCTGGTGCATGAGCCGAAATTACTGGTCTGCGACGAGCCGACCGCCGCCCTGGATGCGCAGGCCGGCCAGGTCGTCATGCAATTGCTGCGGCGCGTGGCCGTACAGCCGGGCCGGGCCGTTATTGTCGTAACACACGATAACCGTGTCTTCCGCTTCGGCGACCGTATTGTTTACATGAACGACGGAACCATCGACAAGGTAGAAGAACAAAAAAACCGCGACGGATCGGTATAAGCCGGCTGTTAGCGAGTCCGTGGGGAGGTGCCGAATGAGTAAGCGATTGGGCTTCTATCTGTTGCCTCTGTTTGCGGTGAGCATGTTGGGGTTCGCCATTTATCATGTGGTCCAGGCGCAGCAGAAACCGCCCAAGCCACCGCCGCCTTTGGAGCCGGCGCGAACGCCGTTCGGGCGCACCGTCGCCGGCGCCGGCATTGTCGAGGCGCGTAGTCAAAACATCGCCGTCGGTTCAGCGGTACCCGGTGTGGTCCTCAAGGTATGGGCGCCGGAAGAATTGGGCTTGCCGGCGAAGTCCGGCCTTATGCCCTGGGAAGCACTGATCGGCCAGTGTGTCAAGCAGGGCGATCCGCTCTTCCGTGTTGATGATCGGCATTACAGGGCGATGCTGGCTTTCCACGAGGCCAACCTGGCGTCGGCGCGGGCGCAGCTGGCCAAGCTGGAACAGATGCCCAGGCCCGAAGAATTGGCCGTCAGCGTGGCCAAGGTGGAGGTCGCCGAAGCCGCGGTCGAAATTCAACGCGACTTGGTCGAGCGCGATGCCAAGTTGGTCGCCTCGGGTTCCGTCAACGACGAACAGTATCGGCAGCATCGGCTGAGCCTGCGGATGGCGCAGAAGCAGCTGGCGCAAGCCAAGGCGGATCTTGCCCTGACGCGGGCCGGAAGCTGGGGGCCGGACAAAGAGATCGCTCGTGCCGCCGTCAAGCTGGCCGAGGCCCAGGTACAGCAAGACAAAACCGATATCGAACGCGCCATCGTCCGCGCACCGGTAGATGGCGTTGTACTTCAAGTGAACGTGCGGCCCGGCGAGTATGTCGGCAACAATCCCAATGCCGCCTTGGTTGTGTTGGGAGTAATCACGGACCACCTCCATGTCCGTGTGGACATCGACGAACACGACATTCCCCGTTTCCTGCCGGGTGCTCCAGCAGTGGCCAGTCTGCGCGGCGCTCCGGACAAGAAGTATCCGCTTACGTTCGTCCGCGTCGAGCCGTATGTGATCCCGAAAAAATCGCTGACCGGCGACAACACCGAGCGTGTCGATACGCGTGTTCTACAAGTGATTTATTCACTCAAACCGGAAGGGAAACCGATTTACGTTGGCCAGCAGCTCGACGTGTTCCTTGATGTAGGAGCAGGAGAGCAAGCGCCTGCACCGCCGGAATCATTCGCAAGATGAAATCGGGCCTCGGGTGGTTAGGGTGCGTGGACAAGGGTGAGGGAAATGAGGCATGAAGATAGGAGGGTGTACCACTGGATTTAGGCGAGCGGGGGGTGT
>JAJPIY010000390.1 GCA_021324515.1 Planctomycetota bacterium | reverse complement strand
ACACCCCCCGCTCGCTAGTGCTGACGCAATCCCGCTCGCCACGATGTCTGCTCTCTCCGTGCCCAGTATACCCATGCCAAGTATGGAATTTCTGGGCCAGCAGTCGGGCACGAGTGCAGCTGCGGACAAAGGGCATCCTTTCGCCGCTGGCCCCGTTCCGACCCAGGCGGTGCCGTCTCTTTTCTGCCTTTCATCTTGGTTTCCCTCGTGGAGAAGGTGTAAAATGGTAATATCAAAAGCACATTCTATGAAGGAGGTACCGCAAACCAGTGAGTTTGGACACAACGCGCGACGAATGGACCGTTCATCTCGAACGTGCTTTTCTTGTCAGTGTGGCCTTGCCCGATCGGCCGTGGATCAGCAGCGATCCGCTCGATGAGTTGCGTGGCCTGGCGACCACAGCCGGCGCCATCGTCGTGGGGGGCCTTTGTCAGCGCCGCGAGAAAATCAATCCCAACAGCTACATTGGCAAAGGCAAGCTCCAGGAGCTGCAAGAACGAGTGAAAGCCGTCGATGCCGACGTTATCATCTTCGATAACGATTTGTCGCCAGGACAGATCCGCAATCTCGAAAAAGCGACCCAACTCAAAGTGCTCGACCGCAGCGAGCTAATCCTCGACATTTTCGCCACCCGCGCACGCACTGCCGAGGCTCGCCTGCAAGTGGAGTTGGCCCAACTGGAATACACCCTGCCGCGTCTGCGCCAAATGTGGAGCCATCTCGGCCGTACCGCCGGCGGTATCGGTACGCGCGGCCCTGGCGAAACACAGCTCGAAGAGGATCGCCGGCTTGTCGATCAACGCATCCGCGATTTGAAGGCGCGTCTGGTCGAGGTGCAGGCGCGCAAGGAGCGCGAAGTGCGCAGCCGCAGCGAAGAACACACCGTATCGCTGGTCGGCTACACCAACGCCGGCAAAAGCACGCTCATGAACGCCTTAACCGGCGCCGGCGTCCACGTCGAGGACAAGCTGTTCTCGACGCTGGACACACGCACGCGCCAATGGCGGCTCAAGGACTGGGACCGTGTTTTGCTCAGCGATACGGTCGGCTTCATCCGCGACCTGCCGCACCATCTGATTGCCTCGTTCAAGGCGACCTTGGAAGAAGCGCGCCAAGCGCGCTTGCTGCTACACGTTGTCGATGCCAGCAATCCCTACGCCGAGGAGCAAATCAAATCGGTCAACGCCGTGCTCAAGGAACTGGGCTGCGATAGCAAACCGATGCTCTTGGTGCTCAACAAAGCCGATCGCGTGAGCGATCCTTCCTATTTGCATGTGTTGCAGCGTCATCATCCACGCTCCGTAGTTGTCAGCGCTGCTCAGCGCAAGGGGTTGGAGGCATTGCAAGAAGCGGTGATCGAAATGCTCAGCGCCGATTTCGCCGATGCGGAAATCGAGACTGGCGCGGGCAACGGCAAGGTCCTGTCGTATCTTGCCGCCCACGCCGACATCTATCGTCAGGAATTTCACGAGGATCGCGCCAACATTCGCTGCCGTCTCCCGCGCCATCTGTTGCACCATATCCAAGGCCCGGACGTGCAGGTGCGCTTTCTCAATGGCGGCGAAGCATAGAATGCCTTATGTCATTCCAACAGGGCTTTCGCGAGAACGCCCCTATCCTATTTCCGCTGGTCGTGGTGCTTTTGTGATTGCATCGCTCTTTGATGAGATGTAAGCTCCAAGTGCGATCCGAGCGGTCGGTGGGACTGACGCAGCGCTGCTCCTGCTACAGCGAAGTTGGCATGCCATGAGTACGTCCTTCAGCCAAGACTTGGCCCATGCCCTCTTAGAAGAGGCCGGCGACGCGCTGTTCCTTTTCGATCCCGACACCGACCAACTCTTGCAGGTCAGCCGCATGGCTGTTGAGCTGACCGGTTTCGACCGGGCAGATATGTTGGCGCGTCCGGCGACCTATTTCTTTCGTTTCGGCGGCAAGGGCGGCCTGCACCGTTTCCGCGAGGCCGCCACGCGCACCGGCGTCTTCCATTCTCAGGAGGGTTTTTTCCTCCGCACTAAACGAGACGGCGTATGGGTGCCCGTCAATGTGAGCATCGCCCGGCTGCATGTTCCTCCCAAGACGCTGGCCCTCATCACCGCTCGGGACGTGCGCGAGCGGCATGAGACGCTTCGCCGCCTGGCGGAGACCGAGGCGGAATTGAACCGCGTCCTGGCCTCGGTGCCCGATTGCTTGTGGAGCGGCGAGTGTAGAAGCGCTCCGGGCACCGCGGCACTCTCGTCCGCTGTGGTTTATCACTATTTCTCGCCGGTCGTGAAAGACCTCACAGGCCGGCCGCCGCCCACTTTCCTGGGCGACTCGCAGCACTGGCAAAAGATCATTCACCCCGACGACCTGCTGGTGTGGCAACAGGCCCGCGAACGCTTGTGTTCCGGGCAAGACAGTCAGACGGAGTATCGCATTCTCACTGCCGACGGCCAGATACGCTGGCTGCGCGAAAGCGTCCGCGTCACGCCCGTACCTCCGTCCTCCTCTCCCCAATCGGAGGGTGACAACGGGAGCAGATGGCGCCTGGACGGTGTGCTCAGTGACATTACCCAGCGCAAGAAAGCTGAAATCGGCCTGAAATGGGCCGAAGAAGAACGGGATCGCTTCTTCACCTTGTCGCTGGACATGCTGTGCATCGCAGGTTTCGATGGTTATTTCAAGCGGCTCAATCCGGCTTTTGAGCGCATCCTCGGCTATTCACTGGAGGAATTGCAGGCGCGGCCGTTTCTGGAGTTCGTACACGAGGACGACCGCGAAGCAACTCAGGCGGCCATGACCCGCCTCATTGGCGGCGGCGATGTCGTTTCCTTCGAGAACCGTTACCGTTGCAAGAACGGCTCGTATCGCTGGATGCTGTGGACAGCGACGCCTTTCGCCGCACAGCAGCTGATTTATGCGACGGCCCGCGATTTCACCGAACGCAAAGCCATCGAGGAAGCGCTGGCCCGCGAACGCAATCTGTTACGGACCCTCATGGATCATTTGCCCGATCACATTTTCGTCAAAGACACCGCCAGCCGATTTGTGACGGCCAACGCCGCCACACTGCGTTCGCTGGGGGCGTCGCGCCTGGAAGAAGTGCTCGGCAAGACCGACTT
>JAJPIY010000117.1 GCA_021324515.1 Planctomycetota bacterium | reverse complement strand
TTTTTCTTGTTCGGCGCGTTGTTTTTCTTGTTCGGCGCGTTGTTTTTCTTGTTCGGCGCGTTGTTTTTCTTGTTCGGCGCGTTGTTTTTCTTGTTCGGCGCGTTGTTCAGCTTCTTCGAGGCGGTGCAATAGTTCGGCTGGCAAGGGCAGTAACTCGCCCTGATACCAGAAGCGGCACCATCCATCCAGTAGGGCCATCTCCAAATTCAGTTCGGGAAGGGCAAGACGCCCTTCGGCGTTGGGTTTCACGGAGACATATTTTCTCTTGTTGTGTCGGTATAGCGTCAATTCCTGTTCATCCGGGTAGAAAGTCAGATAGTAGGGCACTTTGAGCTCTTGCTCGTACTTCTGCATATTATCATCGTAATCTTTGCGTTTGCTCTCCTTGGAAACATATTCCAGCACCCAGAAGGGGCCGACAGGTTGGAGGGGCACTTTGTAGTTTCCTCTCGCTTTAATCGGTTTGTCGTAAACAACGACCATATTGTCCGGTACGACTTGATGCGGTTTAGGTTCATTGCCGTAGGGATACTGCACCAGCAATTCATTGAAAACGTGGACATCGGGCCGGCGAGCCTTGACAAGAGCGAGACTTTCCAGAGTGATCTCGCGCTGGATGGATTGGCCCGTAGCTTCCATGAAATGCTCCGGTGGTAGGCTGCGCAGATATTCTTCTGCATATTTGTCGTATTCCAAGCTGAGCAGATGGCGTGGTTTCGTGACGGCCATTTCTTTCTCCCTTGGGGACCATAGATAGATCAAGCCGCCAGTAGTATAATAATTTCCTCAAACCGTCGATAGACGAATCGATGCCGATGGGGCGAGAACACCCTGGTCCATTTGCACTTGTCCCCTACCCTTCCCCTGCAAGCGAGTAGGGAATTTTGTCCGCCAAGCACACTCTCCTGTGCTTTTCTTTCCTCTATTGCAGAGGGCATATGGTGAAATAAGGCGGCAAGAATTCCGCCTTGGCAGTTCCGCCGTCGCGGTCCACAATGGAACCGTGATCGTCGTAGACCGTTTACTGCTGCGTTGGGGCGGCATTTTCCGGAGGTATTGTCATGCGATCGTGCTTATCGCCGTTGGTAGTTGCAATCCTATCGGCGATGGTTGCTGTGCCGGTGCGTAGTGAGGAGCCGCTGGTCGAACAAGTGCGGTTGGCCATCAAGAACGGCAAGACCTATCTCCTCGGCCAACAGCGCGACAACGGCAGCTGGGAGACCAGTGCTGCCGACGTCAGTCATCCTGGCGGCGCCACCAGCCTTGCTCTCCTTGCCTTGCTCACCGCTGGGGAAAATCCAAAGAGTGAACCGATCCAAAAAGGATTAAAATACCTTCGCGGGATCCCCCCTGCCCAAACGTATGTTGTGGCTTTGCAGACGATGGCCTTCGCCCAGGCCGGCGAACAAGAAGACCGCGAACGTATTCGGCGCAACGTGCAATGGTTGATCGACGCCCAGAAAGACAGCGGCTGGGGCTATACCAAGGGCGGCGGGCCAAGCGACAACTCCAACACGCAGTACGCTGTGCTTGGCCTGCACGCCGGCATCGAAGCGGGCGTCCCGGTCAACAAAGACGCCTTGGCGCGCATCCGCACCTACATGCTGCGTTCGCAGAAAGGAGGCGCTTGGGGCTACGACCGCGGCGGCGATCGCGGGCCACGCTTCACCATGACCTGCGCCGGCCTGTGTAATCTGATGATTACGGGCATGGACCTGGAAGTCGGCAAGCAGCACATGGAGGGCGGCATCATCAAGGATTGCGGCCAATATGATGAGAATGGCCCTGTCGCGGATGCCCTGCGCTGGATTGGCGCTCGCTTCCCCGCCGAAATACAGCCAGGGAATGTCCGCCGCGATCTTGATACCCCCTTTCCTTTTTACTGTCTCTATGGCATCGAGCGCACCGGCCGGTTGACGGGCCAACGTTTTTTCGGCGGCCACGACTGGTACGAAATTGGCTGCCGTTATCTCGTGGCCGTCCAGAACAAGACCGATGGCTACTGGCAGGGAAACAATCTGGATGGCTCCCCTGTGTTGGCCACCAGCTTCGCCCTGTTGTTTTTGGCCAAGGGGCGAACGCCGGTACTGCTGACCAAACTGGCTTACGGTCCCCGGGAGTATGAGGGCTGGAACAACAAGCACAACGATGCTCGTCATATTGTGGAGTTCGCCAGCCGCGAGTTGTTTAAGCAGGTGCCCTTGGCCTGGCAAATTTTCGATGTACGCAGCAACGCCAACGCCGACACGGCGGCACAGCGGCGGCGGTTGGCCCAAGAACTTTTGCCGTCACCCATCGTCTACATCAACGGCCACGGTGACATGCGCATCGGTGACCGCGAACGCGACATTTTGAAGGAATACATTGACAACGGCGGCTTCCTCCTCGCCGAAGCGTGCTGCGGCAAAGAAGCATTCCGCCGTCAATTCGAGAAACTCCTCGACGACATTCTGCCGGGCAGCGAACTACAACTTTTGCCCAACGATCATCCGATCTGGACGGCGTCGGGTAAGTTCCTGGTGACGCCGCACCAGCCGTTTCCGCTCTATGGCGTGCAGCACGGCTGCAAATGGGTGGCCATTTTCAGCCCCAAACCAATGGCCTACTATTGGGAGGCCAATGATACCCAATCATCGGAAGGCCGCGCCGCTTTTCAGTTAGTGGCCAATATTATCGCCTATGCCAGTGGCCTGGAGTTGCCACGACCGCGGTTGTCCGAAGTGACGATCCCGCGCGACGATACCAAGGAGCGTGTGCGCCGCGGCTATTTGAAGGTCGGCCAACTCCGTTATACACCTATGGGTGGCGGCGATTGGCAGCCCGCCCCCAAGGCCATGCGCAACCTCATGAGCGAAGTGCGCAAAGCAGGAATCGATGTGCTCTTGGAAACAACCCCGGTTTATCCCTCCGTTGAGGGCGTTGTGAACTATCGCTTCTTGTACATGCATGGACGATCAGGTTTTGAGGAACGCGCCAAAGACTTGGAGTACCTGCATTTTAACCTAACATCGGGCGGTTTGCTCTTGGCCGACGCTTGCTGCGGCTCACCGGCTTTCGATGCCGCTTTCCGCAAATTCATGGAAACATTGTGGGCCAAGGACAATCTCAAACTAGAGCCGATCCCGCTCTCGGACGAGCTGTACAGCGCCGAACTGAACGGTCAGCCGATTCGCACGGTGCGTTGCCGCCGTCCCAAGGCTGATGGCAAAGGAGTGGATCCGGAGTATCGGGAGTTGGCCCCAGCCCTGGAAGGAATCAAGTACAATGGCCGCTGGGTTGTTATTTACAGCAAGTACGATCTCGGCTGTGCTCTGGAGCGGCACACATCTTCTGATTGCCTGGGACACGATTATGACAGCGCCGTCCGCCTTGGCCGGGCGGCGGTGTTGTATGCGCTGAAGCGCTGATAGTCGTCTCGATCAATCCGAAGAGCCGAGCGTGGCCTGCACTTTTTCTTCCTCGCCGTCGCGGAGGATCGTCAGGGTTACGGTATCGCCAGCCTTATATTTTTCGAGGATGTCGAAGTAATCGTTGGCTTTTTCCACCGGCTTGTCATCGATGGCGACGATGATGTCGCCGAGGCGGATGCGCCCGAACAGGCCGCTGCCCACCGTGCGCATGGGCCGCAGGCCGGCCCGGGAAGCGGGACTATTCGGGTAGACGGCCCGTATTACCGCTCCTCTCTCCACGCCTAATTCTCGCGCGGCCTGATCGGTAAGGATCTTGATTCCCAGGCCCGCACGCTCCAGCTTGCCCTTCCGGATTAGCTGTGGCACCACGCGGTTGACTTCATCGACTGGGATGGCGAAGCCGATGCCGATATTGCCGCCGGAGGGACTATAGATGGCCGTGTTGACGCCGATGAGCCGAGCGGCGCTATCCAAGAGCGGTCCACCGGAATTGCCTGGATTGATGGCGGCTTGATGCTGGATCACGTTCTTGATCCGCCGCCGCGATATCGATTGGATTTCTCGATCCAGAGCACTGACGACGCCGGTGGTGAAGGTCAAATCCAATCCAAACGGATTGCCGATGGCATAGGCCATTTGACCGACCTGCAAATCTTCCGACCTGCCGACAGTGATCGGGACGAGCTTGCCCTTGGGCGCATCGATGTGCAAGACGGCCAGGTCTTTATCAGGGGCGGCGCCGACCACCGATGCCCGCCAGGTGGTGTGATCGGCCAACGTCACCTGGAAAGCTTGACCGTTATGAATAACGTGGTAATTCGTGACCACGTGCCCCCCTTCGTCCCAGATGAAGCCGGAGCCGGCGCCTTCCGGCACTTCCTGGATGTCCATACTCCACAAGTCGCGTTCCAGGCCCATCGACGTGATGTGGACGACGGAGGGCTTAGCTTTCTTGTAGATGGCGATGTTGGTTTTCTCCACCTCGGACAGTTCGCCGCGCGGGGTGATTTCACGCGGGGTGCTGTAGAGGTTGCGCGCCTCATGTTCGCGGTGGATCTTGTACTCGTTCCACAGCGTCATGCCCAAGAAGAGCAGGCTGCACAGTACCAGCAAAGTCACAAGGGGTGTCAGCCAGGGGGACGGAGAAAGTTGCTGCGGCCGGCGCCGCGGATAATCCGGAGCAGGTTGCTGCGATTGCGGCCAGGGGTAATTGTCGTCGAAAGCCATCGCAAACCTCAGAGAATAGAAGGGCGCTCGATCCAGCGCTCTTCTGGACTAGTATTCAGGACGCGTTGGGACTTGGCAAGAGGCCCCTTTCGCCCGCTCCGCCCCCTTTGCTACTCCGCAAAGGGTGACGGAAGCAGCGGTATCTACGTCAGCGCTGCCTCGCGCAATCGTTCCGCCACCTGCGGCAGCGCCGCCGCCAATACGTCCTCGATGCGCTCAGCGAGGGTAAAACGCATCTCTGCCCGAACATTATCCGGCAGCTCGCGCAAGTCCATTTCATTATCGCGCGGCAGGATGACATGATGGATGCCGGCACGGCGTGCTGCCAACACTTTTTCTTTGATGCCGCCGACTGGCAACACCAACCCTGTCAGCGTGATCTCGCCGGTCATGGCCACGTCGCTGCGCACCGGCACGCCTGTATAGAGAGAAGTCAACGCCGTCGCCAAGGCCACGCCCGCCGACGGGCCGTCCTTGGGCACGGCCCCCGCCGGTACATGGACATGAACGCCGTTACGACGGAACATATCGGGATCAATGCCCAGCGCCTCCGCATGGGACCACACAAACGACTGGGCGGCGCGGGCGGACTCTTTCATGACCTCGCCGAGCTGGCCCGTCAGACGCATGCCACGGCCGTTCTGCAATAATGTCGCTTCGACGTAGAGAACGTCGCCGCCGGCTTCCGTCCAGGCCAAGCCGGTTGAGACCCCAGGCGGCAGGTTTTTGCGGAAATGTTCGGGGCGTACACGTTCGGGGCCAAGAAAATCGGCTAGGTCTTTGACCCCCACGGTTACCGGCTCGGTTTTGCCTTCGGCGAAACGCCGCGCTACCTTGCGAGCGATGCTCCCCAACATGCGCTCCAGTTCGCGCACGCCCGCCTCGCGCGTGTAGCGGCTGATGATGTGGAGTAGTGCATCGGGCTGGATTTGCAGCTGCTCCGCCGTTAAGCCGGCTTCCTTGAGTCGGCGCGGCAAGAGGTAGCGCTTGGCGATTTCAACCTTTTCCTCCTCGCTATAGCCGGAAAGGCGGATGACTTCCATGCGATCCAGAAGCGGCCGGGGGATGGTATCGAGGGTGTTAGCCGTGGTGATGAAAAATACTTTGGACAGATCGAACGGCAAATCGAGATAATTGTCGCGGAACTGATAATTCTGCGCCGGGTCGAGGATCTCCAGCATGGCGCTGGCGGGATCGCCACGATAATCCCGCCCCAATTTGTCAATTTCATCAAGCATGAGCACAGGGTTCTTGACGCCGGCGCGGCGGATGGCTTGCAAAAGCCGCCCGGGCATGGCGCCGACGTAGGTGCGGCGATGGCCCCGCAACTCTGCTTCATCATGCAGGCCGCCGAGGCTCATGCGCTCGAAGGCGCGACCCAACGAACGGGCAATCGATTGGCCCAACGAGGTCTTGCCGACCCCGGGCGGGCCGACCAAACACAGGATCGGGGCTTTGGCCTCCGGATTGAGTTTCAGCACGGCCAAATCTTCAAGAATGCGATCTTTGATGTCATTTAAGTCGAAATGGTCTTCGTCAAGCACTTGCCGGGCGCGCGCCAGGTCGATCACGTCGGTGGTCATTTTGTTCCACGGCAATTCCAGGACGAAGTCGAGATAGGTACGGATGACCTGATAATCGGGAGCAGCCGGCGGCAGGCGTTCTAAGCGATTCAGCTCGCGCTCGGCTTCTTTGCGGACGTTGTCAGGCAAGTCGGCCTCGCTGAGTCGACGGCGCAGCTCTTCCACCTCGGCTTTTTCGGGGCTTTTTTCGCCCAATTCTTCCTGGATGGCCTGCAATTGCTGGCGCAGCATGTACTCGCGCTGCTGCTTGCTCATCTCGGTCTCAGCGGCAGTGCTGATCTTCTTCCGCAATTCCAGCACCTGGACCTCATGTGTGAGATAGCCGTGCAACAGCCGCAGCGCCTCGGCTCGCGTCGGGGCCTCCAGCAGGGCTTGCTCGCGGGCCACGTCGAGGCTGAGCATGGAGCCGAGCAAATAAGCGAAGCGCAGCGGATCTTGCGTCTGCGCGACGAGTTGCTGGACATTGACGGGCACCTGGACTTGGGCCAACTCCAACACGCGCGCGGCCAGATCGACGACGGCGCGATACAGCGCTTCCACTTCTGCGCCTGTGTCCTGCGGCTCGGGCAGCGGATGTACTCGGGCCTTGAGAAACGGCTCGGTCTGCTCGGCTTTCAAAAGCGAAACGCGCTCCACGCCCTGGACGATCAACTCAATGACACCCTCGCCGCGCGCCATCTTCTTAATGACCGCGCGCGTGCCGATGGAATAGAGGTCTTCCATGCTGGGCTGCTCGTTGTTGCCGTCGCGCTGGGCAACGACCACAAACGCTTTCTCCTCGGTAGCCAGCACGGCCTCGACCGCAGCGATGGAATTCGGCCGTCCCACCGCTAACGGCATGAACAGATGCGGAAACAAGACGGTATTTTTCAGTGGCAGGACCGGCAGGACCAGCACGTTTTCGGTTGAGGTCACGATGAAGCCCCCTCCGGAATGCGAACGAGCAACATGCCATCGCGGTATTCGCTGGTGACATTGGCCCGTTCCAGGTCACAGGGCAGCGTCAAGCTGCGCTCAAAGGGACAATAGGCGATCTCCATTTGGTAATAACAGCAGTCTTCCAGGGTGGTATAATCGCGGCGAACCCCCCGCAGCGTCAAGCGATTACCTAGCACCGTTAGTTCCAGGTCGTCAGGACGAACACCGGCCAGCTCGAACTTGACAATCCAACCGTTTCGTCCACGATACACATCGGCGGCGGGGCTCCAAGTCGAGACGAGGCGCGACTCTACCGCCGGCAAGAACAGCGCATGCATGATGCGAATGAAATCTTCGGACATCGCTGTCGTTCCTTATATCGGAAAGCGAGCTACCGAGTTTATCCCGGCGGGAACACATTCTGGGCGAGCGAGAGGGTTAGGGTGGAGGGGAGAACTCCGGAGCTTGCGGGCACTTCTCCCCCCACCCCAGCCCTCCCCCCACCAGGGGAGGGAGAATAAGAAGCCCCACGAGGCGCTGATACAACCCCGCTCGTCGGGCAAAACCCAAACCCCGCCGCTTGTCGCCCTATCACCTAGCAGTGAAACTTAACTCTCCTTTATCCGCATTGTAATCGACATAGACAGTCTGGCCATCGTGGACCTTGCCCTGGAGCAACAACCGGCCCAGGACAGTCTCGATCTCCTTTTGAATGGTACGCTTGAGCGGCCGAGCGCCGTAGGAGGGATCGTAACCGACTTGGACCAGGTGTTGCCGGGCACGCTCGCTCAGTTCCAAGCGAATGCGCCGATCTTCCAGCCGTTGTTGCAGACGGCTCAGTTGAATGTCCACGATCTTTTTCAGATGTTCCTCGCTCAAAGCATGGAAAACGATGATTTCATCGACGCGGTTGAGGAACTCGGGCCGGAAATGATGGCGCATCTCCTCGAGCACAGCGGCCTTCATACGCTCGTAAACTTCGCCGACGAACGACCCTTTGTATTGCAAAATGCGTTGGCTGCCGATGTTCGAGGTCATGATGACGATGGTGTTCTTGAAATCAACCGTCCGTCCTTGACCATCGGTCAGTCGGCCGTCATCCAGCAATTGCAACAGAACGTTGAAGACATCCGGATGGGCCTTCTCTATCTCATCGAAGAGGATGACGCAATAGGGGCGACGGCGCACCGCTTCGGTCAGCTGGCCACCTTCCTCGAAACCGACATAGCCCGGCGGCGCACCGAGCAGACGAGCGACCGTATGCTTCTCTTGATACTCCGACATATCGATGCGGATCATGGCCCGTTCATCGTCGAACAGGCACTCGGCCAAGGCCCGCGCCAGTTCGGTTTTGCCCACGCCGGTCGGCCCCAGGAAGATGAACGAACCGATGGGCCGATTCGGATCTTTCAGTCCCGAACGCGCCCGCACCACAGCCTCGGCCACCGCCGTCACCGCTTCATCTTGGCCGATGACGCGGCGGTGCAACTCTTCTTCCAAATGAAGCAACTTTTGGGCCTCGCCTTCGAGCAGTTTCGACACAGGAATGTGCGTCCAGCGGCTGACCACCTCGGCGATGTCTTCTTCGTCTACTTCTTCCTTGATGAGCCGGGCCGCACCCTGCTTGGACGCCAAGCGTTCCTCCTCGGCTTTCAGCTCTTTTTCCAGCGACAGCAGCTTGCCGTATTTCAATTCGGCTGCCTTGTTCAAATCATATTGTCGTTCGGCTTGCTCGATGGCTACTTTGGTCTGATCGATCTGTTCGCGTAGGCTGCGTAGCTTTTGTACGCCTTCTTTCTCGGCCTGCCATTGGGCGCGCAGTTGGTCCGATTGACTTTTCAGTTCGGCCAGTTCTTTTTCGATCTTGGCCAGCCGCTCTTTCGAGGCCGTGTCCTTTTCCTTTTTTAAGGCTTCGCGCTCGATCTCCAGCTGCATGATGCGGCGAGTGATTTCGTCTAGTTCCGCCGGCATACTGTCGATTTCGGTGCGCAACTTGGCGGCGGCCTCGTCCACAAGATCGATGGCCTTGTCCGGCAAAAAGCGATCCGCGATGTAGCGATTGGAGAGGACGGCGGCAGCTACCAGGGCGGCGTCTTTGATGCGTACGCCGTGATGGACCTCGTAGCGTTCGCGCAAGCCACGCAAGATCGAGATGGTGTCTTCGACCGACGGTTGATCGACCAGGACCGGCTGGAAGCGCCGCTCCAGGGCGGCATCCTTCTCGATGTGTTTGCGGTACTCATCCAGCGTGGTAGCGCCGATGCAGTGCAGTTCGCCACGCGCCAGCATGGGTTTGAGCAGGTTGCCGGCGTCCATCGCTCCCTCGGCCTTGCCGGCGCCGACGACGGTGTGCAATTCATCGATGAAGAGGATGATCTCGCCTTGCGCTTCTTGTACTTCCTTAAGGACGGCCTTCAGCCGTTCCTCAAATTCGCCGCGATATTTGGCCCCGGCGATAAGGGCCCCCATGTCCAAGGCGACGATCCGCTTGTTCTTCAGTCCGTCCGGCACGTCGCCGCGGACGATACGCTGGGCCAAGCCCTCGACGATGGCGGTCTTGCCCACGCCCGGCTCGCCGATCAACACCGGATTGTTTTTGGTGCGGCGCGACAGCACCTGAATCACCCGGCGAATCTCGTCATCGCGGCCGATAACGGGGTCGAGCTTGCCCAGCTCGGCCATCTTGGTCAGGTCGCGGCCATACTTTTCAAGCGCTTCATAGGTCGCTTCCGGGTTCTGGGTGGTGACGCGCTGACTGCCCCGTACTTCTTGCAGCGCCGTCATGAGGCGATCGCGGTTGACGCCGAATTCCTTGAGCAGCCGGCCGGCCGTGCCGGTATCGGCAAGAAGGGCCAACAACAAATGTTCGACAGAAACGTATTCGTCCTTGAATTGTTTGGCCTCCTCTTCGGCTTGCATGAGCAAGCGATTGAGCCGACTGCTGATCGCTTCGCCGCCGCCGCCGCTGACGCGGGGCAACCGTTCTAACTCTTGCTGCACACGGCGTTTGAGTCCATCGAGATTGACGTTGGCCTTGCGCAGAATAGACGAAGCCAGGCCCGGTTCCTGAGCCAGCAGAGCAGCCAGAAGGTGCTCCACATCGACGTATTGTTGGCCGCCGCGCACTGCCAGCCGCTGAGCGTCTTGCAGGGCTTCTTGAGATTTTTCCGTGAAACGATTGATGTCCATCCGCCCGTCCTCCCCTCTCGCTGTAAACAAGAGTATCCAAAAAAGTTGCAAGTATGGTGCCAATTATTTTTCTTGAGAAGCAACTCGACATAAGATTATCCTACGTAATGGGTTAGCAGAATATTGCATCACAAGGCCGTCTGTTTGCTGTCGAGATAAGTGTGCGGATGACAGTCAACGGCCTGCCAGGAGGGCAAAATGGCAGGTGGCGGCGAGGGCGGTTTGCGCATAGGTTTTCTTTGGCGGGTCATTCAGAAAGGAGGAGTCGCATGGTTTGGAAAATCGCCGGTCTTTTGGCCCTACTGGTAGCGGCACGTTTGACCGGAGCGGCCCAAGACGCCAAGAAGGACGCTCCGAAGGTGAACTACATCTTCGGCAGTTTTGAATCCTACAAGAACGAGATCCTGACGCTGAAAGTAGACGATAAAGAAAAGAAGTTCAAAGTCCCCGGTGATACACCGGTAGGCTACTCCGCTGGTAAAGACAAGACAAAGGTCCTCAAAGCCAAGGACCATCTCAAGGACGTTAAGAAAGGCTCCGCGGTAACTGTCACACTCGATAACGATGGCAAGAAAGTGCTCGCGGTCGGCGTGTTTGTGACAGAGCTACCCGGAGACAAGCCAAAGGACCAAGACGAAGAGAAGGACAAATATACTTCGCTTCAGCCGTGCCCCGTATATACTTTGGCGAGCGGGGGGTGTGTCCCCCCCGGTAGCCCTTTGGCGAGCGGGGGTGTGTCCCCCCCGGTAGCCCTTTGGCGAGCGGGGGGTGTGAACCCCCCGGTAGCACAACCGGGGGGGGTACACCCCCCGCTCGCCTCTATTACGCAACCCCGCTCGCCGGCAAAGACCACACAAGAAAATCTCTCAGGAGACGCTTGCAAGATGACCGGCGGGCGAGTAGAACACTTGACAAATCACTCTCTGCGTGACGAGAGAATGAGGTGCGCCTATTCATGACAGTGCAACCTCCTCTCGGTTCATAAGCTACGGATGCCTGGGTGCATCCCTGAGCGGAGGAAGCAGGCTCGGGCGGAGAGGGATAGCGGCGGATTTACCTTTTCCCTTTGTCTTTGCGTTTCTTGAGAAAGGCAGACACCATGCCGGAATTTATGACAGAGTGGTGGTTCATGGGCTTAATGGCCCTGCTTCTCGTCGCCTTGATTGGCGTGTTGCTCTTCCTCCGCAACAAACGGCCGGAAGAGTAGCGAGGTGTTGGAGAGGCCAAGGGTTTTGGCGACAAGGGGGCCATGAATCCCCTTTGCCGCCAAAACCCTTGACTCCCTATTTATCGCGCTGGAAGCGGGCCTGGGCCGCGTTCCAATCTCCAACCACAGCTTCGAGGGCCAAAAGGCGCCGCTCGCGCCATACATGGAGACGGATGCGCCGACCGGCTTGCAAACTACTGATGAGGTTGATGAAGTGGTTTTCATTGCGGACAGCGACACCATCTACCTCGAGTACTACGTCCCGTGCGCGCAGGCCTGCCGCAGCTGCAGGCGTGTCGGCGTAAACGGTTTCCACCAGTGCTCCTTGGGCCCGGTCTAATCCCAAGGCGGCGGCATCAGCCGGCTCAAACGACGCCGCTACCTGTAAGCCCAGATAGCCCCGTGCCACAGTGCCGCGGTCAAGCAGCTGGTCCAGGACGCGCTTGACTAGGTTGATAGGGATGCTGAAAGCGACGCCGCTGTTGCTGCCCGAGTGCGAAGCGATGGCGGTGTTGATGCCGATGACTTCGCCATCCATGTTGATAAGCGGTCCCCCGCTGGAGCCGGGATTGATGGCCGCATCGGTCTGTAAGAAATCCTTGATGCGGATGGTGCTGCCCAGACTGACTTGGCCGCGCTCGCGGGCGCTGATGATGCCGTGCGTCACCGTCTGATTCAGCCCAAACGGACTGCCGATGGCCAGCACCCATTGGCCGACGCGCACTTTGTCACTGTCACCCAGCGCAGCCGTTGGCAGGTCGGGAACATTCACCAGCAAGACGGCCACATCCGATTCAGGATCAGCCCACACTTTCGTCGGCTTAAGGATGCGGTTGTCAGCCAAGCTGATGGTGATCTGATCGGCCGACGCTTGCTGAATAACATGGTTGTTAGTCAAGACATAGATGCCCGGATGGCGGGCGATGCGAATGAGAACGCCGGAGCCGGATTCATCAACAGAACGGGTTTTGCCCGAACTGCCGCGGGGCGGGGCTGGTTTGACGGCCTCGACCGCTACTACCGCAGGCGACACCTTGCGCGCAACGTACTCAAAACGCTCGCTGATGCGCGCCGAGTCCAGAGTGGAAGAGGCAGCTTGGCCCCCTCTTCTTTCTCCATCTTGGGGAGGAGAAAGAGGACGGGCGACAGCGGGTGAAAGACCCTGGACACCAAAAGTGACGGCCAACATGCCTCCCAGGCAGGAGCAAACGCCCAGAAAGCAAGTCATCGCAACACGTCTCATGGCGTGAGTTCCGTAAGAACGTTGACATCGATAGCGAATCACGCTCCGCACTAGATATGCAGGGGAACAAACCCTGGGAGCGGATTCGCTTCTGAAAGGCGTCCCAACTTCGGGACACGACTTCATTCTACCCCGAATACAGCAGGCGCCTTCAAAAAATGGCGTGCGAATCGAGGCCCCAATGCATCCGATCGGCCGCGCAAAACGTATTTACGGCGGACTACTATCCAAAGCGCCGAGCTTATTACGGGTCTAACGCGCCCTGTCGGATCGAAAAGGAACAGAAGCAGGGGCCGCGCGGTCCAAGAGCGGAGGTTGACGCAGAAGGCGCCGCCTCGCTACTTTGATCGAAATAGCTAGGGCAACGTTTGCGAGTGATCTTATGCGCATCGGCATTTTTGGCGGCACGTTTGATCCAGTCCATACTGGCCATCTCATCTTGGCCGAGCAAGGCCGCGAACAAGGCCAGCTCGATGAAGTCTGGTTCGTGCCCGCTGCCCATCCCCCGCACAAGGAAACACCGGCCCTAACACGCTTTGAGCAGCGAGTCGAAATGCTGGCCTTGGCCATCGCCGGTAACGCGGCCTTCCGTATCGACGAATTGGAAAAAGAGCGTCCCGGTCCCAGCTACACCGCCGACACCCTAGCCGAGCTGCGCCGCCGCTATCCGGACCACGAATTCTGGCTCCTTATCGGCTCAGATACGCTTTGGGATCTGCCGCACTGGTATCAACCCCGGCGGGTGCTGGAGCAAGCAGGTTTACTGGTGATGACGCGCCCTGGCAGCACCGTGTTGTCGGCGGAGCACCTGCGGGAGCAATTCCATCTGCCCGAACAAACGCCGTTGCGTCTGCAAGTGATCGAGACGCCGCAAATCGACATCTCCAGCCGCGACTTGCGCCGCCGTGCCGCCGCCGGCCGCAGTCTCCGCTATTTCCTGCCCCGTGCCGTCGAGTGTTATATCTACGACAAGCAGCTGTATCGCTTGCCGTAAGACGGCCTCTTCCAGACAATAGCGGCAATCCGCCCGCCGGGAGCGCTCCGCTATGGATCTTTTTGCACTGCGCCGCGAACGCTTAATCCGTCAGCTGACCGCAGAGGACATCGACGCCCTGATGGTCAGCAATCCAGTTAATGTCACCTACCTGACTGGCTTTACCGGCGATAGCACCGTGCTTCTGCTGCGCCGCGACGGCCTTTTGCTGGTCAGCGATTCACGTTACACCGGCCAGTTGGCCGAGGAATGCCCAGGGCTGCCGGTCCACCTTCGCCCGGCCACGCAAACATTGCCGCAAGCGGTCGCCGAAGCGCTCAAGGGTTTCGGCATCCGCTCAGTCGGGTTCGAGAGCAACGCTGTCACCGTCGCCGAGCTGGAACTACTTCGCCAACAGGCGCCGAGCTTGGACTGGAAAGGCAACGGCGAACGGGTAGAGCGCCTGCGCATGGTCAAGGATGCTTCGGAGTTGGCTCAGATCCGCGCCGCCATAGATGTGGCCGAGCGTGTCTTCCTGGCTTTTCGTTCGCTATTGCGTCCGGAGGATACAGAAAAAGAGTTGTGTGACGCTCTGGAGCATTACGCCCGGCGGGCTGGCGGCTCCGGCACGGCGTTTCCCCCGATTGTCGCCGTCGGCGAACGGGCGGCGCTGCCGCATGCGCCGCCAACCAATCGCACGGTCGCTTCTGGCGAGCTGCTCTTGGTCGATTGGGGCGTTAGCGCGTCGTTGTACAAAAGCGACTTGACGCGCGTGCTCATTAACAGTAAAAATCTAAATTTCTCCCGCACAGCCTCTGCACCAGCCGCGAAACTTAACGAGATTTATTCGGTGGTGTTGCAGGCCCAGGAAGCGGCGTTACAGACAGTGCGGCCAGGCGTTTCTACACGTGTTATTGATGCCGCCGCTCGCACGGTGATCGCCGAGGCCGGCTACGGCGAGTATTTCGGGCACGGCTTGGGTCATGGCTTGGGGCTACAGATCCACGAAGCACCGTGGTTGCGCCCCAATGCCGATACGCCGGTGGCCCCGGGCATGGTTTTTACGCTGGAGCCGGGAATTTATCTACCGGGTTGGGGCGGGGTGCGCATTGAGGATGATGTGTTAGTCACGCCCGATGGCGTAGAACGATTGACCCACCTGCCCCGCGACCTGGAGGCGATGCAGATTTTCGCTTAGGCATCATGGCTTAGAATAGGAGAGCGCATTGGCCGACAATGCAAATCATCCAGGTCCTTTCGATCTGCGGACGATCGAGCAACTCGTGGCGCTGATGAGCAGACACGATCTGAGCGAGATCGACCTCCGCCAGGGGGAACAGCGCATTTGCCTGCGCCGTGGCGGCCCTACAGGGCCACCAGCCGTACCGCCGAATGTAACCGAAAATCCAACCGCCGCTGCCCTGCCCGCGCCCAAGGCGGTCGAAGCCGCGCCGCCGCCAGCTCCTCCTCGCCAGCTTCACGAGATCAAAAGCCCCACAGTCGGTACCTTCTACGCTCAAGAGAAGCCTGGTTCGCCTCCTTATGTCACCGTTGGTTCGCGCGTTACTCCCACCACCATCGTATGCCAAATTGAAGCTATGAAGATTTTCAATGAAATCACCGCGGATTGCAGTGGTGTCATCGTCGAAGTGTGCGTGCAAAACAAGCAATTCGTGGAGTACGGCACCGTATTGTTCCGAGTCGATCCCAATGCGTAAACCGTCGTTAGTCTTTAGTCCGTAGTCCGTAGCAAAGATAGGCTGCTGCTTGGCTACGGACTTCTGACTACGGCCTACGGACTTTGGCTATGTTTCAACGCATTCTTATTGCTAATCGAGGCGAGATCGCCTTACGGATCATCCGTGCCTGCAAGGAGCTGGGCATCGAGTCGGTGGCGGTCTACAGCGAAGCGGATCGCGGCGCACCCTATCTCCGTCTGGCCGACCAAAGCATCTGCATTGGCCCAGCCACGGCGTCGGAGAGCTACTTGAAGATCGCGCGCCTTATCAGCGCCGCCGAAGCCGCCGACGTACAAGCCATTCATCCTGGCTACGGCTTTCTATCTGAGAATGCACACTTTGCCGAAGTATGCCACGACTGCAAGATCGAGTTCATCGGCCCGCCGCCGGAAGCGATGCACCGGCTGGGCAACAAAAATGAAGCGCGCAAACTGGCTCAGAAGGCCGGCGTGCCCGTCGTGCCCGGCAGCGAGGGGTTGATCGAGAAGGAAGAGCAAGCCTTGGCGTTGGCGCGGGAAATGGGTTTTCCCGTACTCATCAAGGCGGCGGCGGGTGGCGGCGGGCGCGGCATGCGCGTGGTCCGTGAGGAAGCCGCACTCCTCAGCAGTCTGCGCGCCGCCCGCCAGGAAGCCGAGAGCGCCTTCAAAGACGGCAGCGTTTATCTGGAAAAATACATCGAGCAGCCACGGCATGTCGAAGTGCAATTGCTGGGCGATCGAGAAGGTCATATTGTCCACTTGTGGGAGCGCGATTGTTCCTTGCAACGTCGCCATCAAAAACTCGTTGAGGAATCGCCGGCGCCGAACCTGCCGGATGCCGTCCGCGCGAAAATATGTGAGTCGGCCGTGCGCCTGGCCAAAGCGGCCGGCTACTATAGCGCCGGCACCTGCGAATTTTTAGTGGACAAACAGAATCGCTTTTACTTCATCGAGGTCAACGCCCGCATCCAGGTCGAGCATCCCGTCACAGAACTGGTGACGGGCATTGATTTGGTCAAGGCCCAGATCCGCGTCGCTGCCGGCGAGCCGCTGCCGTTCAAACAGCGCGACATCGTCCATCGCGGCTGCGCCATCGAATGCCGTATCAATGCCGAAGATCCTGCGTCCAATTTCCGACCTTCGCCGGGACTCATCACACGCTGGCACCCTCCCGGCGGTCCCGGCGTCCGACTCGACACCCACGCCGTCGCTGGCTACCGCGTGCCGCCCAACTACGATTCGCTGGTGGCCAAGCTGCTTGTCTACCAGCCGACCCGCGCCGATGCCCTCGCCTGCATGCGCCGCGCCCTCGACGAATTCCTCATCGAAGGCATTCACACAACCATTCCCCTTCACCGCGAAATCATGCGCCATCCCGCGTTTCAGGCCGGCCAGGTCGATACGACATTTATCGAACGCACATGGATGCCATCGACCAATAAGTCGTAAGCGGTTGCGAAATAGGAGGAAAGAATCAGGCCAACCGCTTTTGGAGAGGCCACGCCATGTCTGTGTTGCTCGTCGGCACCCTCGACACCAAGGGCGCTGAATTGCAGTTTGTCCGCGATTTACTCCACCAAGCTGGCGTGGGCACGTTGGTGCTCGATGCCGGCGTCATGGGGCCGCCCTATTTCACAGCCGACGTGCCCCGCGAGTGTGTCTTCGCCGCAGCGGGAACCAGTCTGGAAGAAATCCAACGCGCCGGCGATCGCGGCCGGGCCATCGAAGCGGCAGCGCGCGGGGCCGTGGTTTGCGCTCTAAACCGCGCCCAGGAGATAACGGGCATCCTCGGTCTGGGCGGCTCGGCGGGCACCACTATCGCCACAGCGGTCATGCGTGCCTTTCCCTTCGGTGTGCCCAAGCTCATGGTCAGCACGCTCGCCAGTGGGCAAGTGCGTCCTTTTGTCGGCGTCCGTGACATTTTGATGATGCACTCCGTTGTAGACATTAGCGGTCTCAATCGCATCAGTCGCACCATCCTGACCAACGCCGCCAACGCCATGATCGGCATGGTTAAAGGACCGGCGCGGCAATTCGCGGAAGGGGGCCTGGTGGGCGGCAAACCGATGATCGCCGCCACTATGTTCGGCGTCACCACGCCTTGCGTCGAGGTGGCGCGCAAGCTCCTGGAGGCACAAGGCTACGAAGTGCTGGTTTTCCACGCCACCGGCGTCGGCGGCTTGACAATGGAATCGTTCATCCACGATGGGCTAATCCGCGGCGTGCTCGACTTGACAACGACGGAACTCGCCGATGAATTGGTGGGCGGTATTCTGTCGGCAGGACGCGATCGGCTGACGGCAGCGGGGTTGCGCGGCGTGCCCCAGGTCATCTCCCTGGGCGCTCTCGATATGGTCAATTTTGGGCCGCCTCCGACTGTGCCGGAAAAATTCCGCGGCCGCCGTTTCTATCAACATAATCCCAATGTCACACTCATGCGCACCACGCCGGAGGAAAACGATCAGCTTGGCAAAGAGATTGCTCACAAGGCCAGCGCCGCACGTGGGCCGACCGCGGTTCTGGTACCGCTTAAGGGCGTATCTGCGCTCGATGCGGAGGGACAACCGTTCTGGTGGCCCGAAGCCGACGCCGCCTTGTTTCAGAGCCTGCGCAATTGGATGAGTCCCCAGGTACAGCTCATCGAGTTGGATCGCCACATCAATGATCCCGCTTTCGCGGAGGCAGCGGTCCAGACACTATTGGAGATGATGAACGGGAAGACGCCCTCCGTTTAGCCGCGAGCCGTAGGCGAGCGCGACAGCGCTCGCCTACGGCTCGCGGCTAAACAGAAGGCGAGCGCGCTCGCGCTCGCCTACGGCTCGCGGCTAAACGAAGGATTCATTTACCCTGGTCACTTTTGGGGATCATTGGCCTTGGCATGGGTTGGCGAAGACGGCGAAGGCAACATCAGCCCCCCGTCGGCTTTCTTGTTTTGTTCGCTGCCTTTAGTTTCCAACCATTGCTGGAGCTTTTGTTCGCCCTGCTGCAAGTCGGCACTAATCTTGTTGGTATTGATGTCGATATTGACGCTGTGCTGTCCGGGCACCGAGGCAGGTTGGCTGCGTACCTTGTACCAGCCCAGATACCAGCCGACGCCCCCAACCGTCAGCAGTGCCGCCCCAAACAACGCTAGCATGTTCCGCATGATTCCATCTCTCCTCGTCAACGGACCCAGGGGAGTTTTGCGCTTCCCCGTTAACGCCTGTACCACAGTCGGCAACGCTCCGTCTAGAGCAACCTAAGGCGAAGGTGCCTTGCCGAGCCGAAGGGAAGACGACATCTTTGGCACAGCCTTCGCAATCCGCCGCGGCCGCGCCGCAAACCGCTCTTGACAGCACCCCGCCCACACAGCGTATGCTGCTACAAGCGTTTTAACTATTCGAGACCGCAGCCGTGATCCCCTGGTTGAAACGCTCGACGGGAGAGCGGAAACAGGGCCAGATGAAGAGAAGAAGCCGCGAACCTTCGGCCAAAGTGTGGTTTGACGCGATCAACGGTCCCTGGATAAAATAATAGATGAGAAAGAAAGGACGGACACGACCTGGGATGGTCCAAAGTGCGGAAAGCCAGCCTGAGGCAGGCCCTGGCCGTTGTCCTCTCCTTTGTGGTTCGTTTTACCAAGCCGGAACAGGCCGTTTTCTCTCCCGGATATATTGTCATCCTCGCGTGGGGCCCAAGCGCAGGAGTGGGGCTGGCGGTGAACGCATCGTACCGCTACGCTTTGCTCCTCCTGGTTTATTTTGGTCGGCCTGGAATTCCCCCGCCAGCCTTGTCCCACGGCGCCTCCGCCCACGCGCTGTTTCATTAGGAGGTATCAAGCGATGGTATCGACAGGGAAGGCCCTGATTGCCAGCCTTCGTCAACAGCAGAACCTCAGCGATTATCGTAAGACCCATTGGGAAGGGACTTTCGAGGAATATCTCGACATTGTCGCCGAGCACCCCGAAGTTACCCGTACCGCTTACCAGCGTCTCTATGACATGATCCTCTCGCACGGCACCGAGGAGGTGTTCGAGAACAAAGAGAAGATCATCCGTTATAAGTTTTTCACGGAGTATGCCGCCAAACACGGCGACGGCATTTACGGCATCGACCGGCCGTTGATGCAGTTGGTCAACGCCTTCAAATCGGCGGCCAAGGGCTATGGCACGGAACGGCGCGTGCTGTTATTACACGGTCCGGTCGGCAGCGCCAAGAGCACCATCGCTCGTTTACTCAAGCGCGGCCTGGAGGACTATTCACGCACCGATGCCGGCATGTTGTTCAGCTTCGCCTGGAAGGGACGCGACGGCGCCCCAGCACAAAAGTGTCCCATGCATGAGGAGCCGTTGCACCTGGTGCCGCACGACCTGCGGCCGCTGCTGTTATCCAAGCTCAACGCCAGCCACAAAGCCGGTGATTATGAAGTGACTATTCGGGGCGACCTCTGCCCGTTCTGCCGGCAGATGTTCAATGAACGTCTCGCCCAGCATGACGGCGACTGGACCCGTATGCTCGAAGATGTCAAGGTCTATCGTCTCATCTTGTCGGAACAGGACCGCATTGGCATCGGCACTTTCCAGCCCAAGGATGAGAAGAACCAAGACTCGACCGAGCTAACCGGCGACATTAACTATCGCAAAATTGCTGAATACGGCACCGACAGCGACCCGCGGGCCTTCAACTTTGACGGCGAGTTGAACATAGCCAACCGCGGTCTGGTTGAGTTCATCGAAGTGTTGAAGCTGGACGTGGCCTTCCTTTACGACCTGCTCGGTGCTTCGCAGGAACACAAAATCAAGCCCAAGAAGTTCGCGCAAACCGACATCGACGAGGTCATCTTGGGCCACACCAATGAACCCGAATATCGACGCTTGCAGAATAATGAATTCATGGAAGCGTTGCGCGACCGCACCGTCAAGATCGACATCCCCTACGTGACGCGCCTCAAGGATGAGATCAAAATCTACGAAAAAGACTTCAATCCGCAGCGCGTCAAGGGCAAGCACATTGCCCCGCACACTATCGAGATCGCGGCCATGTGGGCGGTGTTGACACGACTGGTGCAGCCCAAGCACGCCAACCTAACGCTGTTGCAAAAGCTCAAACTGTACAACGGCAAGACGCTGCCGGGCTTCACCGAAGACAACGTCATCGAACTGAAGCGCGAGGCCGTCAACGAAGGCATGCATGGCATCAGCCCGCGCTACATCCAAGACAAAATCAGCAACGCCATCGTCGCCCATCCAGACGAGGACAGCGTCAATCCGTTCATGGTGTTGCACGAGTTGGAAGCCGGTCTGCGCCATCACTCCCTCATCACCAGCCAGGAGCAGTTGCAGCACTACAAGGAATTGTTGTCGGTGGTCAAGGAAGAGTATGAGGACATTGTTAAGAACGAGGTCCAGCGCGCCATCGCCGCTGATGAAGATGCTCTGGCCCGGCTGTGCGCCAACTACATCGACAACGTCAAGGCGTACACGCAGCGCGAAAAGGTTCGCAACCGCTACACCGGCAACTATGAGGAGCCGGACGAACGGCTGATGCGCTCGGTGGAAGAGAAAATCGACATCCCCGAAGGTCGCAAGGACGACTTCCGCCGCGAGATCATGAACTACATCGGCGCCTTGGCCATCGATGGCAAGCGCTTCGATTACAAGACCAACGAACGCTTGCAGAAGGCCCTGGAGCTGAAACTGTTCGAGGACCAGAAAGACACCATCAAGCTGACCAGCTTGGTGTCCAATGTCATGGACAAGGCGACCCAGGAGAAGATCGATGTGGTCAAGAGCCGCCTGATCCGCAATTACGGTTATAATGAAAGCAGTGCGACCGACGTGCTGACCTTCGTGGCCAGCATCTTCGCCCGCGGGCATACCAAGAAGTAGAGTAGAGCTGTGATGACCTCCCGGACGAGGTAGACTCATGGCCGAGTTTCGGCTGTTTCTGCCCGATGATGCCGGGGGTATCATCGGTTCGGTGGATGACGCCGGGCAATTACACCAAGATGGACGTACTGCTGGAAAAAGAGGAGGGTCGCCGATGAGCAAATTCGAGGCTGGAGAAGTGTGCGTCGAGCTGATTCAGGAACTGCGTGATCTTGCCGCGCGCGGTGCCGACGTGCCCGAATTAGTAGGGTCCCTTCAGCAACGACTGGAACTCGACGACACTAATGCAGTCCTCCCTTCGATTGTTTATTTTCGAGCGGCGTTCGCTCTCTCCCTGCGCGAGGCGCTGCCGTTGCGCGAATGGCTAGGCGGGAGGGATCGGAGCGAGATCGACTCCATCTTGGTCCCGGCGATGCAGCGATTCCTAAGCCGCCGGCAGACGCGGCAAGTGCTGCGAGCATGAGAGGAGCCAAACGAGCTATGCTTTTGGGGATGTGCCCTATCTGTGGACAGGCGATGTCCATCATTTGGTGGGATTAACGGCGTATTGCCGCTGCCTAAGCACTGGAGCCGACGATGGGACAGAAAATCGAACGCGATCATCAACGCTTCAAGAAGCTGGTGCGCGGCAAGATCAAAAGCAACTTGTCCAAGTACATCAGCCGCGGCGAGATGATCGGCAAAAAGGGCAAAGATCTGGTCAGCATTCCGCTGCCGCAGATCGAGATCCCGCAGTTTCGCTACGGCACCAAAGGCTCCGGCGGCGTCGGCCAGGGCGAAGGGCAAATCGGTCAGCCGCTCGGGCCCGGCCAAGGGCAACCGTCCAAAGGCGCCGGCGACCAGCCCGGCGGACACATCCTCGAAGTCGAGCTGACCCTGGAGGAGATGGCCGCCATCCTCGGCGAGGAGCTGGCCCTGCCGCGCATTGAGCCGCGCGGCAAGAAAAACATCATCTCCACCCGCGATAAGTACACCGGCATTCGCCAGGCAGGACCGGAATCGCTGCGACATTTTAAGCGCACCTTCAAACGGGCTCTCAAACGGCAGATCGCTTCCCATGCCTATGACCCGGCCAACCCCATTGTCGTGCCGATTCGTCAAGACAAACAATATCGCAGCTGGAAAGACATCCAGCTGCCGCAGAGCGTCGCCGTCCTCATTTACATGATGGATGTGTCCGGCTCCATGACCGACGAGCAAAAGGAGATCGTCCGCATCGAGGCGTTCTGGATCGACACCTGGATCAAGGCCCATTATCAGGGCGTGGAGACGGTGTACATCATCCACGACGCCGCCGCTCAGGAAGTGGACGAACACACCTTTTACCACACGCGTGAGTCGGGCGGCACCAAGATTAGCTCGGCCTACAGTTTGGCGGACAAGATCATCACAGCACGCTATCCGCCAGACCAGTGGAACATCTACGCTTTCCACTTTTCTGACGGCGACAACTGGGGCGACGATACCACGCACTGCCTGGAAATATTGCAAGAAAAAATACTGCCCCGGGTCAACCTGTTCGGTTATGGACAGGTCGAAAGCCCCTATGGCAGTGGCGAGTTTTTTGAATACATCCACGAATTGCTCGGCGAACGTCCCAATGTGGTGTGCAGCCGCATCCCCGACCGCGACGCCATTTTGGGATCGATCAAGGAGTTCCTCGGCACCGGCCGATAACCGATCCTTCCTTCCCCATCAAGGGAAGGGGAAGACACGCCGCGATTTCTCTCAGGTGAAAATATGGATGCGCCATACGATACCAACCTGCCTCCCCATCTGCGCTCTCTTCAGGAGGAAATCGAGGGCTACGCGCGCGAGTACGGCCTCGATTTCTTCCGCACCATCTTCGAGGTCGTTGATGCCGATGATCTCAACGAGATAGCTGCCTACGGAGGCTTCCCCACCCGCTATCCGCACTGGTCGTTCGGCATGGCTTACGAAGAACTGCGTAAAGGCTATGATTACGGCCTGTCGAAGATCTATGAAATGGTCATCAATAACGATCCGTGTTATGCCTATTTGATGCGCAGCAACCACACAGTTGATCAGAAGCTGGTGATGGCCCACGTCTACGGACATTGCGATTTTTTCAAAAACAACGCCTATTTCGCGCACACCAATCGCAAGATGATGGACGAGATGGCCAACCACGGCGCTCGTATTCGCAGTTACGTCGAGCGCTTCGGCGAGGACGAAGTGGAAGCGTTTCTGGACCGCTGTATGTCGATTGATGATCTCATCGACGTCCATTCGACTGCCATCCGCCGCCGGGATCCGGTGTCGCGCTACGACTTTGCACCGGAAAAAGACGATAACGAGGAAGTGCGCCCAACCCGTTTCAAGAGCAAGGACTACATGGACGACTACATCAATCCGCGCGAATTGCTCAAAAAGGAGGAAGAGGAACGCCGCAAGGCCAAGGAACAAACGGCCCGCAGCTTTCCCGAGCAGCCCGAAAAGGACGTGCTGCTCTTCTTGATCGAGCATGCCCCCTTGAAGAACTGGCAGCGCGACATCCTAGAAATCATCCGCGATGAAGCGTACTATTTTGCTCCTCAAGGGATGACCAAGATCATGAACGAAGGCTGGGCCTCGTACTGGCATTCGACCATCATGACGCAGAAAGTTCTGAATCCGGCGGAGATGGTCGATTACGCCGATCACCATTCCGGCACGATGGCCACGTCGCACACGCGGATCAATCCCTACAAGCTGGGCATTGAGCTTTTCCGCGACATTGAGCACCGCTGGAACACCGGCAAGTTCGGCAAAGAGTACGAAGAATGCGACGATTTGGAAAAACGACGCAATTGGGACAAACAATTGGGCTTGGGACGGCAAAAAATCTTCGAGGTGCGGCGCGTCCATAACGATATTACCTTTATCGATACCTTCCTGACTCCTGAATTCTGCGTGCAACACCAGATGTTCAGCTATGCCTGGCAGGAGCAAGCAGGCGGCTACTTTATCGAGTCGCGTGATTTTGAAAAAATCAAGCAGCGGCTATTATTCAGCTTGACGAATTTCGGCAAACCGTGGATTTACGTGGTGGACGGCAATTATCGCAATCGCGGCGAATTGCTGCTCCGGCACGAATACAACGGCATCGACTTGAAACTGGACAAGGCGGCCGATACCTTGACGAACGTTCAAAATATTTGGAGTAGGCCCGTCCATCTGCATACGGTC
>JAJPIY010000161.1 GCA_021324515.1 Planctomycetota bacterium | reverse complement strand
TCGGCGAGTTTGATGCCGCTATCTTCCCGGAGGGCGACGCGGAGGTAGCCGTCGTCTGGCCCGCGCATGAACAGGGCCATGTTGTCGATGCCGAAGTTGGGTGCGACTTGACCTGCAAAACCCATCGTGATGGCGATGTTTTCGGCCCCAGCCTCTTGCTCAATGACTTCCTGGCATTTGACGGCCATTTCGCGGGTGAGGTCGTAGGTAGAGCCGGGCGGCGGGCGGAAGCGGAGGACAAACTGCCCGGAATCGATTTGTGGAAACAACTCCGTGCCGACCTGTAAACCAACTGTTGCGAGGATCAGTACGCAGCCGGCGAAATAAGCTGGAACCACGATCCAGCGTAGGCCGACAAACCACTTCACAATCTTGCTGTAAACTCCAAGGACCAATCCGAAAAGCCCTTTATGCACGTCTTCTTCGCTTACTCCCGTGTGCTTGAGTAGCGAGACGCACAAGATCGGTACGTAAGTGCTGGAGAGCAGATAGGAGGAGATCATGGCAAAGCCGACGCCCAAGGTCAACGGCATGAATAACGCACGAAGCGGGTCTTGCATGATAAAGGCCGGAATAAACACCGACAAAATACACAACAAGGCCAACAAACGTGGCACCGCTGTGATCATATTGCCGCGCAGCACGGCCGTGGCCACATGATGGGTCCGCTGCATCTGGGCATGTACGTTCTCGACCTCAACCGTCGCTTCATCGACGAGGATACCGATGGCCAGGGCCAAGCCGCCTAACGACATGATGTTAATCGTGTTGCCCGTCACCCACAACCCAAACAACGACCCCAAAAGCGCCAACGGTATATTGGAAACGACGACAATCACACTCCGCAAATCACGAAGAAAAAGCATAATCATCAACCCGGTCAAGGTCGCGCCGATCGCACCTTCGGTGGCCACGCTCTCCACCGCCGCCAACACTGTCGGCGACTCGTCAAACTCAAACGTCACCTTCACCTCGTCCTCATCCAACCCCGCCACACTCCCCGTCTGACCCGACTGCTGCTGACGCAACTTGCGACGCTCCCGCATCGTGCTGTTCGTGGCATCACTAAACATCCGCAAATTCTTACGAACCGCCGCCACCACGTCCAACGTCGAACCCTCGGGCTTCTTGATCACCGGCATCCACACCGACGCCTTACCATTCACCAACGCATAACCATACGTTATGTCCGTGTCATCCTGGATCACGGCCACGTCACGCATGTAAACGTTCCAACCCAGCTTCACAGGTATGTCCCCTAGGCGCCGTGGATCAACCAAAGTGGCGTTATTGCACACCTGCGGCATCGAATCATGCGGATAGATGTTTCCCGCAGGTATAATATTGTGACCCTTCGCCAACGCCTCGCTGATGTCCTTGGGCGTTAAGTTGTACTGCTCCAACTTGTGCGGATCCACCTTGATAATTATCGAACGCATGTTCGGACCAAACGGCGAAATCGCCACCGTGCCCGGCACGTACTTCTGCACCAACGGCCGCACGATGTTCTGCGCCAAATCGCCCATGTCGCCCAACGATACCGTCTTGCTCTCAAAAACCAGGTAGCCGACCGGCACGCTGCCCGCGTCCATCCGCATAATCATGGGCGGCAGAGTGCCCTTGGGCATCCAGGACATGGCTCGGTCGGACATGGCCACGACTTGGGCCATGGCTTGCCCCATGTCGGTGCCGGGGAAGAAGGACAGTTCGCACAGGGCCACTTGTTGGATGTTGCGGGTGTTGATGTCTTGGATGCCGTCAACGTATTGGAAGTAGAGTTCGAGTTGGTTGACGATGAAGCCTTCGACCTGATCGGGGCTCATGCCGACGTAATCGAGGAAGACGTAGATTTTGGGGACGTTCATGGAAGGGAAGATGTCCACACGCATGCGGTTGAAGGCCAGGAACCCGCCGCTGATAAGGGCCACGACCAACATCAAGGTCGTGATCGGGTGCTTCATGGCGAAAACGATCGGATTCATTCACTTTATCTCCGACACGGCTGACAGAGTAAACCAAGCCGCGGCCATAAAAGAGAGTAGCTTACGAACACAAATATAGGACACGCAGGAGAGGGGGGAAACACGCGCTAGCAGCGCATGGGACGGAAGACGTGCCCCAAGCCTGCCAAGGCCGGAGAATGACCAAAAGCATTAGGGCGAGAGGCCGGTGCAGCAATTCGTCTCGTTGCGCGTGATTTCGACTCCCATACGCTGGCGGAAGACAATCGGATGGAAGACGCCAAGGCCATTCGCGTCTTGCCGGCAAAGGAGGCTTGCTGGTGTTTCTGTAGCAGGCGATGCGAGGACTGAGGGCGGACGGGGTTGTATAAACATCCTGAGTTCGCCCCAAGCGTCGTGAGGTAGAGGACCGGCGCCGCCGCAATCCCCGCCGCGACCAGAACAGAAAGCAGAAATTGCCAAAGCCGAGACATCATGGCCGCTCAAATATACTACCAGGCAAGGCGAGAGACAAACCTACACCTCGATAGAGACGCCTTCTTCTACGCCATGAAATTGTAAGGCCCGAATCGAATAAAAGCTACAGCGATTTCACTTAAAAAGCTGTCATATTGATTGCAGCGTTTATCAGGAGTAATCGAAAAATTACAAACCTGTTAGATGAAGCCTGAAAACTGTATCCCTTTAATACGTCGAGCGTTACGGACGCCACAGTGAGCGGGGGTTGCGTTAGCGTCCCGAGCTCGGGACGCTAACGCAATCTCATGATGCGCTCATTTATTCTAAGGTCTTGCATTATGAATCGTTATGGCGAATCGTCTCACAAAATTGTTAGATGACAATGCATGGAGTTTTATAGACAATCCCGACGCCTCCCGGTTCCCGGATGCATGGGACTGGGATTACAATTCAGGGAGCAAAGGAAGAGCAAGTTGATACGGGAGGGCCTGTAATGCGGTTGCTGATAGTTGAAGATGATCCCGTAGTAGGCAAGGCGTTGCGGCAAGGGTTCGCGGAAGCCAACTTCGAATGCCAGTGGGTCCGCGACGGCGAGCGCGGCCTGGAATTAGCAAAAAGTCAGCAGTTCGATGCGATTGTGCTCGATTTGCTGCTGCCCCGGCGCAGCGGTCTTGAGGTGTTGCAAGAGATCCGCAGTGCGGGCATACTAACTCCTGTTCTCTTGCTGACAGCGCTGGGGACGGTTGAAGAGCGTGTCGCCGGCTTGGCGGCCGGCGCCGACGACTATATCGTTAAACCGTTTGCTTTCCCGGAATTGATGGCCCGCCTTCAGGCGGTGTGTCGGCGTTCCGTAATGCGGCCGCCGCCGACATTGGAAGTCGGCGACCTGTGCCTGAACCTGGCGTCGCGGCGGCTCACCCGCGCGGGCAAAGAGATCAATCTCAGTCCCACCGAATTCAGCCTCATTGAGTTTCTGATGCGTCATGCCGGCCAGGTAGTCACACGCAAGATGCTCTGCGAGGCCATCTGGTATGCCGACTGGGAAGGTATGACCAACGTTGTCGAGGTCAACATCAATCGCCTGCGCAGCAAGCTCGATCGCGGTTTTGAGAAATCAGCCATCGAGACCATCCGAGGGCGTGGCTATGTCATTCGACCGAATTAGGACGTTCTTTCAGGCCCTTCGTTTCCGGCTGACGCTGTGGAATACGGCGATTGTCCTGGCCCTGTTGGTGATCAACACGCTGGCCATCCGCGCGGGGCTGCAATTCATGCT
>JAJPIY010000088.1 GCA_021324515.1 Planctomycetota bacterium | reverse complement strand
GTTTAGCCGCGAGCCGCAGGCGAGCGCTGTCGCGCTCGCCTGCGGCTCGCGGCTAAACGACTTAGTTTTTCAACAAGCGCCAGAACAGCACCACACCCATCAGGCCGACGATCGCATCCGCGCCCCAGACCAGGGGGACCACGTTGAACTTGCCTTCCTTGGCCATGCCAGTGCCGCAGAGCATCAACGGATAATAGACAAAAACGATCGGTAAAAAGCAGGTAATGAACGAACTGAGGTAATCGCTGCGGCTGAACCAGATGCCTACCGGACAACCGACCAGGATGAAAAACAGGCAGCCTAAGCTCAACGCTGGACGCATTTGCAATTCCACATTCAGGGCCACAATTTCCTGTTGGGCCACGTTAATTTTATCGCTGCACGATTTCAAATAATGGGGCAGAGCGTCCGTGTCCCCAATGAGGTGCTTCCAGGCGAAGAACTTGGAGGCGTTCACTTTCAACTCTTCGATCTCCTTTTGCAGCTGTACCCGCCGCTCGAGGATCTCCTGCCAGGTCAGATCGCGCGGGCGGGGCTGGTTCTGTTTGCCGAAATCTTTGGGCAGTTCCACGGTGAACGGCTTGTCCTCCAAAACACCGCTCGAATCGTTTTCGCCCCAAACGACGCAATGCTTGACCAAAACGTCTACCTGTCCCTGGGACGGCCGCACCTGTAGCTCAGCCTCGCGGGCATAGGCCACCCAGTCGATCGCGCCATGTGCATCTTTACGCTTGAAGATCGGCTCGATCAGCTTCTTGTCTTTGACTCCCTTGACAAAGATCTGGTAAGGAAAGGAAGAATAGCGAATTTCGTGATGTTTTTTGAGCAGAGAATAGAGAAGTTCCTGAGCATCGTTGAAGACCATGGCGCGGAGCAGATAGTGAGTATAGGGAATGATGCGATAATACAAGCCCATCGTGGCCACACTCATAGCCAGGCCAAGGAGGAGGCCAGGGCGGACGACGGTGAGGGCGTTGATACCGGCGGATTTGATGGCGAGGATTTCGTTGTCGGCGGACAGGCGGCCGTAGACCACGCAAGTGGCAAACAGCGTAGTGGCTGGGATGGTATAGGGCAAAGTGCTCGGCACCAGTAAAGGGATGGCGGCGAGGATCTGCGTGGGTCCGAGACCCTGCTGCGACGCTTCGGCGATGATGCCGGCCATGAGCAGGATACCGGTGATCCCCACCAAGGAGAGGAGGAAGACTTTGGTAAGCTCCCACAGAATCATCCGTTGCAGGATGGAGCCAAACACAGCGACCTCCATTGCGATGTGCGTCTTCCTAACATCGGCGCATCCAGGGGGAGCACTTTAAGGCGCTTTTCCTTTTGCATTTGCGCGAGCCGCCGGGTTTATCCCGGCGGCGTTGGCGGCGGGGATAAACTCCGCCGCTCATCGGTTTACGATTTCCCCAACACTTTCTTGATCGGCTCGACCACGCCTGGTATCGGCTCTTTCTCGAAGCGTGGCGAGCTAATCTTGCCGCGCAGCTTAATCTTGAACAGCTGGTCGCTGAAGGCTTGCGAGAGATCGCTGATGCCCGGCGGCAGCATTTGCGGTACATGGCCCCAATCGACGCTGAAATCGAGATGGAGATTGCTGCCGTCGAGGTTGAGCGTGCCCTGACCACGCAGGCTGATGGCGTTGCCGATCAAGTCGATTCCATGAACGCGCATTTGCGGTCCCTCGATGCCGAAGATCATCCGCGCCTGCTCGAAGGCCGTGCTGTCCGGCATACGCAGGCTGATCGCTTTGAGCAAATCCAGAAGCAAAGGCAGCCGATACATCTTGCCGTGCGCCACCTCGATCCGGCCGTTCCCCCGCAGGCCACTCAGATCAGGCCCTTCGCCGGTCAGATGCAGCGCGGCGCGAGCTGGGCCCTGAAGCTGGGCGCCAGGACCGAGATGATTGTGTTTGCCGAATTGTTCCAGCTGCACATGCAGGGCGTCAAGCTTCACTTCGTAGCGCAAGGGCGAGGCGAAAGTGAAGCGCGCCTCGCCGCCGACGAAGCCGCCGAACAAGTTGGCTTTGAGGTCATACAGCGACAGCGTATCCGGTGCTTCGGGGACCGTTTCGAGGCGGCCCTGCAACTGAGTGAACGGTTGCCCCAAGATAGTGGCCCGTTCGAGGACGGCATGTCCGCTGACGCGCTCGAGTTGTCGGCCGTTGTAATGGCCGCGGCACCAAATGACACCGTCTACATCGGTGATTTCGACGCCGGCCTGAAAGGCTTGCTGGCGGAGGGTGGCGCCGCCGTCCCACCAAATTTTCATGGCCTCGCCCGGCGGCGCCGGCGCATCCAAGACCAATTTGGTTTCGACATGCAGCGGTTTGCGGAAGTGCAACGGTTCCAAGCCACGCCGCAAGACCGGGTGCAAGGCGCGCAGGAATTCCTCATCCGGCAGCAGATCATCGCCGCTGATGTCCGTGAACCAGCCCGTGAAACCGCCGGCCGGCTTGAGGACGAGGACCGCCTCTTTCATGCTCAGCTGGCAATTCCCATGTTTGGCGCGGACATCCTTGACGTAGACGTGGCCTTGCTTGTAGCGGACGCTGGCGCTCACTTCCGTCATGGCATAGCGAAAGAAAGTCGGCTGCATGGAGCACCCTTTGACATCGACACGGACATCAATGTCCTGGGGCTGATCCGGCTGATCGACGACCACCGACTCGAAGTTAAGCCGGCCGCGCAGGGCCAGCATCGCCCAAGCGTTGCGCAAGGCGGCCCGTTCCGGTACTTGCGGCGGTGACAACGCTTGCTCAAACTCCGGATCGAGAAGAATGTCTTTGCCGCTGATGGCCACTTTCACACATTCGCGCTTCGGTCCTTCTCCGTTGTCCACGCGAAACGAGCAGCCATTCACGGTGATTTCACCGCCTTTGTGGCTGCCGTGGAAATCGCGGCACTCCCAGTGGTCCGGCTGAATGTCCAGGACGCCGGTCACTTTTTCTAATGGATAGGGGAAGAGGTCGTATTGCAGCGAGGTATCGTGAAAGGTGATGAGGTAGCGGTTGGCGAAACTCTTTTGGCCCCGGCCGCGGTGAATAAACACTTTGATGTTCGCCAGGCCCGCCGGCTGAAGCAGCTTTCGTGGCTGCTCGGGCTGCCCCAACTCCCGACTGGCCGACGGCAAAAACGTCCGTGCCAGTTCCCGGCTTTTTCGCGGCAGGGCCGACATCAACTGGTGATCGATCGGCACATCGTCGGCGGCAACAACCAGGTCCACTTCGCTGTCCTTGTCGCCTTGGATATAGCCACGCACTACCACCGGACGATCGGAGCCACGACCGACCAGATCGACTCGAATGGAATCGTCGCGATCGCTGTATTGGTCCACCGTGACGCTGCCGCTCACGCTAGAAAGGGGATAGCGAAAGTCCTCGAATTCCGCCGTCATGCCTTCGGGCTGGATGGTCCAGTGTTTTTCCCAGTGTTCGGCATCGGGACGATAGAAGAGGTAAGTCACGCTAACAGGGCCGGCCGGGTTGTACGTGTTGTGGATCTTTTGCAGCTTGGGCGGCAAATGCGCAGAGCACGCCGGCGTCACCCGAAAATGTTCTATCTTGACCTCCAACTTGGTCACGATCTCCTCGATGGATTCGGGCGTCTGGGCCGGCCAAACCAACCCTCCAAGATCGACCTGGACCTTTGCCGGTAAGGCCGCGGTCCCGCCAGCCGCTGCTTCTAGGTGAGCATAAGGAATTCGCCCATTGATGCAGCGAAAGGAAGCATGGAGACGCTCCAGCGGTATCGGCAGACACTCGTGACGCCATTGCCCATTCTTCAGCTTGCCGTCGATATCGTAGGTCAACGGCTCAGCGGCCCCTGGTCGATACGTAAACGTGGCCTGAAGGTGGGCCGTGCCGGACAGCTCCCGGACGTGGCGAAGGAAGGAAGGACAGAAACCGGCAAGCCGTTGGAGTAACGCTGGGCCGACCGGCACTTCCGGCAGCTCCACGACGGCGCTGATCGCCGCGCTGGGGCGATGGAAGCGCGCGTTGATGCGCATGGCGCCGAGGGCGTCCGTCTGTCCGCTGCCCTCGAGGACGAGCGTGGACAGCGGATCGTTGACGACGGTTAGGTTGACCCCCTTGATTTCCAGCAATACCGCGGTCCCTGTATCGCGCTGCTCTTCGATGACCACGGTCCCGCGTTTGACAAGTAGCGCCGGCACGCGTTCTTTCAAATCGGGCGGCGCCAGCAAGCCCGCAAGGTTGAATCGGCCATCGCGTTCGCGAACGATGCGAAGGCGTGGACGGTCCAACTCGATCTTGCAGACACCAAGCGTGCCGTCGAGGAGGTGCTCTTTATCGTGATAGATGACAGCGGAAGGAACATAGAGGAAATCACTGCGGTCGAGATCGTCGCGCCGGGCCATGCGCAGGTCGCGGACGCCGATACCGCCCAGCAAGCGTAACCGGGCCGAATCGATCCCGATGGTGGCGCCGACGAAGAGCTTGTGGAGTTTGTCGTGGACTTGACGGCGAATGGCCAGGGGGTTGGTCCAGGCCTCGTATAGCAGCACGGCGAGCACTGCCAACCCCAGGACCGAAAAGACCAGACTTCGGACGAACCACTTCCGCCAGGCCATATGTTGGGGCCCCGACCGTTTCGGTTAGCGACGCTTCTACCAAGCGTCCATGCCTGCGGCGCCTCTGCGAAGCGCCGCTAACCGGACTTGAGCGAGCGAATACTACGTTCTGGTCCTGTCGGCGTCAACGGGGAGTGTTTGGGCGTGTTGGCTCAGGAATGCCGATTGCCCTGGACAGGTTCTCATTAGACATGGTATGAGACACCGCCGCAGCGGGCGGGTGATGGAGTAATGGCTCACGTCATGTGTTATTTGCGCACTTGCCTGTGCCTGGCGCTCGGCTTGCCGGTCCCTGCCGTACTCAGTGGATCGGTGCAGGCCGCCATGCCGCCCAACTTACCGCGCTATTATCTTGACATCCAACTCGACACGGACCACCATACCGCCCAGGTCCGCCAGCGCATCGTCTGGACCAACGGCTGCGTCCGGCCGACGAACGAACTGATCTTCAACGCCCACAGCCACTACCAACTGCCCGATAAAGAAGTGGGCATGACCTCCAAGATCTTCGAGATCTTGCGGATGATGCCCAGCGAAGCGATCGACTTCGAGGGCCACGCCCTGGACGTGCGCAAAGTGCGCCTGCTGGGTCTGGAACGGGCCGAGAATGCCGAAGACTTGGGCCAACCGCGCAAAATAGCGTATCAAAACGGCGAGCCTACTTTGCCGCCGCCGCGTCCCCTCGGGGCGTTGGCACAACCCCGTTCGTCAGAGACCAAGGGCGAGGACGTGTCGTTCCACTACGACGCCAAGAATGATACCGCCCTCGTGATCGCTTTGCCTCAGTCGGTGCGACAAGGCGATACGGTCGCCCTTGAAATAGAATTCGTCCTGAAACTGCCCCACAACTACGGACGGTGGGGCCACTGGGGCGGCATCACGTTCCTGACCAATTGGCTGCCGGTCTTGGCCTATTACGACGAGGCTGGCTGGCAGCCGACGCCTTATGTCTCGTGGCATCAGCCGTTCTTCAACGAGGCTGGCTTGTTCACGGTACGGCTGACGTTGCCGCGTGGGCAGCACGTTGCCTGCACGGCCGAGGTGGCGCGCGACGACCCGCTTCCCGACGGCCGGCGGCGGCTCGAATTCGTTCCCTGTTACGCCCGCGATTTCGCCCTCGTGTGCAGCGAGCAGTTTCAGGAATTCACCGGACAGTGCGGCGACATCAAAATCCGCTGTCTGGCCGAGCCTAAGTACGCGCATTATGCCAAGTTCATGGTGGAAAGCGCCCGCCAAGCGCTGGCTACGTATAGCCAATGGTTCGGCCCTTATCCGTATCGGCACTTCACCATCGTCGAATCGTATTTCGGCTGGAATAGCAATGAGTGCGCCGGTCTTATCATGATCGACGCGCGCATCTTCGACATGCCGCACCTGGCCAAGGCGTTCGTCGATTACCTGGTTGCGCAGGCGACTTGCCACCAATGGTGGTACAACGTTGTCGGCACCCACGGTTACAGCGAGACCTGGATGGACGAGGGCCTGGCCACCTATTTCGCCTATCGCCTCATGAAAACCAAATATGGCCCGAACGATCCTCTGGTCAACTATCCGACAGGTCTCAAATGGCTGCCTAACGTCCGCCGCAATGATTTCCGCTATTTCTACCTGTACGGCACACTGGCCCGCGCGGAGGCAGCGCCGACCGTACAGGACATCCCCAAGTTCGGTCATATCGCCGATCTGTATAGTATGTGTTACGAGCGCGGCAGCAAGATCGTCGGCATGATTGAGCATGAGTTGGGAGAAAAGGCGTTTTTCGATTTCATGCACCTGGTCTACGAGCGGCATGCCTGGGGCATCCTGCGCGTAGCGGCCTTTCAGCGCGATCTCGAAGAATACACGCGCAAATCGTGGAAGACCTTTTTCGATCACTGGGTTTATGGCGCCGGCCTGACGGACTGGTGCGTCGAGAAAGTCAGCATTCAGGCGCTGCCGAGCGGCCGGCGGCGGCTACCGCCGCCTATCTACCGCCGCTACAGCGCAGCTGTGGTCAGCTGGTTCCGCCCGAAATCACCCTGCAAAGTCACGGTCATCGTCAAGCAAAAAGCAGACTACAACGATCCTACGGTTGTTGGCTTCTGCCTCGACGGCGGCGAAGGCTATCAGGTGCGCATCCCTGTTGATCCGGCGGCCGGCCTGGTCGAGACCAACGACCCACCCGCCCGTATCCAGCCGCTGGAAAAGAACCGCGTCCAGATCGAAGTAGAACTGCCGTGCTGGCCGACACAGATCACGGTTGACCCGGATGATGTACTTGTCGATCGCAATCCAGCCAATAATTCCTGGAAACCACGCCTCCGCGTCCGTTTCACGCCGCTGTACACCATGCTGGATGAGACGGAATTGACCAACGCTTACGATCGCTGGAACGTCATTTTGGGCCCGTGGGTCTTCGCCCCGACCTATGACAATCCGTGGTTCACGCGCTCGACGCGCTTCGGGGTTCGCGCCGGCGCTTATCGCACCACCTTTTTCGAGGGCGGCGTTTATGGCGCCTATCGCACCGATTACCGCGACATCGTCGAAGGCGTCGATGGCATTTTCGACCATTTTCCCTGGCCGCACACCGAGGTCGGCTTTGTCTTCGAGCGCCGTATCGCCGGAACGTACCCTGGTGAGACGCCGGCCAACCGCGGCGTCGTCTACGGCCGCTACGTTATCGACTACGCCGACAGTCTGTATCTGCCGCCGTTTCATTACGTCGAAGGCTTCCTTACCATCACCGACGATCTGCTGCCGTTCTCGACCGAGAGCATACCCGGCGCGGAGCGCTTCAGTCATCAAGGCATGGGCGGCCTGCACTATCACATTAATTATCAGACGCCGTACTGGAACCCCGAAGGCGGCTTTTCCGCCGACATTAGTTATGCCGCCGGCCTCATCTTGCCGGGTTTGCAGACGCCTAATACGCCGCCCAATGAGATTTTCGGCACCAACGGCTCGCATCAACTTTTGGCCCAGGCGACCTACATACAAGCCCTGCCCGACGGCCTGGGATGGTTCTCCGATACCGTCCTGGCCTTTCGCGCCTATGGGGCGCTTGGCTTTCCCAACTACGTCCAATATTTCGCCCTGGGGGGCAGTGAGCTATTCCGCGGCTTTAGCCTGGCGCAACGGCAGGGCAACATGTTGTGGGTCGGCAGCGTCGAATGGCGTTTCCCCGTCGTGCGCGACCTGAACTGGAGCTGCCTTGACCATGCTTTGCGTTTACGGAACATTTACGCAGCGGCCTTCACCGATGTGGGCAGCGTGTATCTACGCGATCAATCGATTGGCGGCATCGCTGAAGCCGTCGGCGCCGGTTTACGCTTGGATGTAGCCTGGTTCGCATTCGTGGAACGCACCATCTTCCGCCTCGACGTAGCCAAGACGGTCAACAGTTCCGCTCCCATGCAAATTTGGGCCGGACTCGAACATCCGTTTTAGCCGCGCTGACGGTGCGCGTTATGACGGTCGAACCGGGACACGTCAACCATTCTGGGGCCTCCTAGGCCCTTATCGCTTTCCCCTTTCCCTTCCTGTTCCCGATTTGCTATTCGGGAAAGGCAACGGGGCAGGGGAAATGCCGAGGCGAGGATGCGAACATGAGCCAGGTTTGGCGATTCGGTCCTTTGGTACTGTTGCTCAAATATTTGGGCCCCGCTGTGGTCTTGGCTGCGCCTCCTGCTGGTAACTCCCCGCCCGAACTCCCCGCGCCGATTCGTCTGCCGGCGGGCATTGCCGATCCCGCGGGCCGCATCGGTTTTTTCGCCAGTGCGGCTGACGGTATCGAAGCCCTCGATCTCGCCAGCGGTAAGGTATTGTGGCAGACGCACGAGGCGCAGCGGCCCTTGCTTGTGGACGGCGACCATCTGCTGGCCCAGGCGGGGACCAAACGCAATCGTCTGCGTATTCTCCGCTTCGATGTGAAACACAACGGCGAATGCGATTTCGAGTCCGATCCGCTCGTATTTCCAGCCTGGGTCGTGACCGGCGAGGCGCACGGCCGTTCCTTCACGGCGCACTGGCACAAAGACAAACATCATCTTGTGCTCGATTGGGAAGCCCGCGCCTGGTACACCGGCAAAACGCACCCTACACCCGAACAAGAGCAGACCGCGCGCAAGCATGCCCGCGGCAGCGCCCGCATCGACCTTCGTACTGGACAGGTCGAAGTCCTTTCTGTTCCGACGAGGCCGACCCTGCCTCAACCACCACTACCTGAGCAGCTGGAAAAGAAAGAACTGCGTTGGCAAGCCTTGGTGGGGCAGCAGTGGAAAGTCCTCGCCCTGGAAGAGCAGAACGGTCAGCAGTGTCTCGTGCTTCATTCGTGGGATCGGCAGAAAGAGATGGAGCAGCCGCCCAAGGAATTGCTGCGGGGCAAACGGCTCTTGGTGCGGGCGACCCTGGATCAGCAAATCCTTTGTCTCCGCGAAGCCAGCCCTGGTCCTGATGAGCATGGCTCGTTGACGCAGAAAAAGGCGCCGAGTTGGTGGTATCTCTTCTCGGTGCAGACGGGAAAATTGCTCGGCCGCATCCCCGATGAAGCCGGCATGAACACCCTCGCCGTGCTGGACAAGCGCGTCTTCTACCTGGTGCCGGGGGCGCTGCGCGGCCCGCTCGATCAGCCCACCCTACAACCGCAAACCCTCAAGGCCATCGATTTGTCTTCGGGGAAGAAACTTTGGGAACACCCCGTCGCCGGCAAGTTACAGACGCCTCCTCCGCTTTAATGGGAGATGCATTAGAGATTGCCCCAGACACAGGCGAGCGGGGGGTGTCAACCCCCCGGTAGAACAACCGGGCGAGCGGGGGGTGTCAACCCCCTGGTTGCACAACCCCGCGCGCCCTCGGGCAGAGCTTGCCTCATTTTGAAATTGCCTCCTTTCCCCCCCATTGCGTATAATCGCCCCAGTGTTCAAAGTCGTTTCGTGTTCCCTTATTTCGAGGCCCCGTATTGTGAGCGCCAATCGTCATCTGTTCACCAGTGAATCTGTGTCTATGGGCCATCCTGATAAGGTGGCCGATCAAATTAGCGATGCCATCCTCGATTACTGTTTGGCCGCCGATCCGCAGAGCCGCGTCGCCTGTGAAACGATGGTGACCACAGATTTGGCCATTGTCTCCGGCGAAATCACCACACAGGCCAATCTGAGCCGGGCCGTCGTCGATCGCATCGTCCGCGACGCCATCCGCGAGATCGGCTACATCGATCCCAGTATCGGCTTCGCGGCGGATACCTGCCAGGTGCAATGCCATTTGCACAGCCAATCGCGCGACATCGCCTGCGGCGTCGATCTTGGCGGCGCCGGCGATCAAGGCATGATGTTCGGCTTCGCTTGCAATGAAACCCACACGTTCATGCCGATGCCCATTTACTTGGCCCATCGCTTGGTGGAAAACCACGCCCGCCTGCGCAAAAGTGGCGAATTGCCCTTCGTTCGTCCCGATGCCAAGAGCCAAGTGACGGTCGAATACAACGAGGATGGCAGCTTCCACCGCATTCACACGCTGGTGCTTTCGACGCAGCACGACGACAGCGTGGTCGAGAAGCGCGACGGCCGCGAGTATTTCTCCAATGCGGCCCGTGAAGCGATCATCCAGAAGCTGATTATCCCTACGCTGCAAGCCGAGAACAAGAAACTGGTCAAGGACCGCGATCAAATTGAGCTGATTCCGCCGGGCGGCTCGCCCCGCCGCCAGGACGACGACGTGATCTACTGCCACATCAATCCCACGGGCATTTTCCTGCAAGGCGGGCCGCACGGCGATTGCGGCTTGACCGGGCGCAAGATCATTGTGGACACCTACGGCGGCCGCGGCCGACACGGCGGCGGCGCCTTCAGCGGTAAAGATCCCACCAAGGTCGATCGCTCGGCCGCCTACATGGGCCGCTACATTGCCAAGAACATCGTCGCCGCCGGCCTGGCCGCCCAGTGCGAAGTGCAGTTGTCCTATGCCATCGGTTATCCGGAGCCTTTGAGCATCTGGGTCAGCACTTTCGGCACGGCGGCGCGCGGCCTGCACGACGCCGACATTGCTGAGCTGATCCGCAAACATTTCCAGCTGACACCACAGGGCATCATTGAAACCCTCAACCTGCGTCGGCCCATCTACCGTGAGACGGCGCGGCACGGCCATTTCGGCCGCGAGTTGCCCAGTTTTACATGGGAGAAAACCGACATGGCCGCCACGCTGCGCCGCGCCGTCGAGCGCGCGGCGTAAAAGGAGTTTGCCATGCTAAAGCTCAGCACCTGGAGCGTCTTGGTCCTCGTAGGTATTCTCTTCCGCATGACCACCCTTTGGGCCGACGAAAGGCGTCTGTCTTACCCCAAGACCAAACGCATCGACCATATCGATGATTATCACGGCGTCAAGGTCGCCGATCCGTACCGCTGGCTTGAACAGGACGTGCGCAAATCGCCGGAGGTGGCCGAGTGGGTCGCCGAACAGAACAAACTTACTTTCGCTTATCTCCACGCTATCCCTCAGCGCGAGGCAATCCTCAAACGGCTTACCGAGCTGTGGAACTATGAACGCTACTCCGCGCCCTTCAAGGTCGGCGGGCGCTATTTCTACACCAAGAACGACGGCCTACAAAATCAATCCGTATTGTACGTGATGGAATCGCTCGACGACACGCCGCGCGTGCTCATCGACCCCAACAAATGGTCCAAGGACGGCACCATTGCCCTGACGGGCGTGGAAGTCAGCGATGACGGCAAATATCTGGCCTACGGCGTCGCTGAGGCCGGTTCTGATTGGAACACTTGGCACGTCCTAGATGTGGCCAGCGGCAAAGTGTTAGCGGACGAAGTCAAGTGGATCAAATATAGCGGTGTCTCCTGGACCACCGATAGCAAGGGCTTTTTCTATAGCCGCTATGAGGAGCCGAAACCGGGCGAAGTCTTTCAGAAGGTCACACTCAACCAGAAAGTCTATTACCACCGTCTGGGCACGCCGCAGAGCGACGACGTACTCGTCTATCGCCGGCCCGATCATCCCGATTGGGGATTTCAAACCGCAGTCACTGAAGATGGTCGTTATCTCATTCTGACCCTCTGGAAAGGCACCAATCATCAATATCGCATTACCTACAAAGATCTCGGCGAACCCTACGCCATGCCGATCGATCTCATCGAGGACTTCGACAACGAATACAGCTTCGTCGGCAACGACGGCCCGGTCTTTTACTTCAAAACCGATCTGAAAGCTCCTAAAGGCCGGCTCATCGCTATCGATACACGCAAACCGGCGCGCGAACATTGGAAAGAGATCATCCCCGAAGCGCAGGAAAACCTCAGCGGCGTCGGCCTGGTCGGCAACCTGTTCATCGCCCATTATCTCAAGGATGCACGCACGCAGATCAAACTGTACACCCTGGACGGCACATTCATCCGCGAGGTGGAGCTGCCGGGCATTGGTACGGCAAGCGGCTTCGGCGGCAAACGCACCGATACCGAAACGTTCTATGTCTTTTCCAGTTTCGCTACACCGCCGAGCATCTACCGCTACGATCTCATCACCGGCCAAAGCAAGCTGATCCGCCGCGCCGCTGTCTCCTTCAACCCGGACGATTACGAGGTCAAGCAGGTCTTCTATACCAGTAAAGACGGCACCAAAGTGCCGATGTTTATCACGGCCAAAAAGGGTCTAAAGCTCGACGGCGCCAATCCGACGCTGCTCTACGGTTACGGCGGTTTCAACATCCCGCTGACGCCGAGCTTTTCGATCGCCCGTGTCGCCTGGCTGGAACTGGGTGGCGTTTTCGCCCAGGCCAACTTGCGCGGCGGCGGCGAGTACGGCAAAGAGTGGCACGAAGCCGGCACCAAGCTGCGCAAGCAAAACGTCTTCGACGACTTCATCGCCGCAGCAGAATGGCTGATTGACCACAAATACACGCGCCCCGACAAGCTCGCCATCCAGGGCGGCAGCAACGGCGGCTTGCTCGTCGGCGCCGTCATGACGCAGCGCCCAGAGCTGTTCGGCGCCTGTCTGCCGGCCGTCGGCGTCATGGACATGCTACGCTTCCACAAGTTTACCGCCGGCCGCTTCTGGGTAGACGATTACGGCTCGCCGGACAACCCGGAGGAGTTCAAGGCCCTTTACGCCTATTCTCCCTATCATAATCTTAAAAAGGGCATAAAATACCCGGCTACGCTGGTGACGACGGCGGACACCGACGACCGCGTAGTGCCGGCCCATAGTTTCAAGTTCATCGCCCAGCTGCAATACTGCCAGGCCGGCGACGCCCCGGTGCTGGCGCGCATCGAGACCCGCGCCGGCCATGGCGCCGGCAAACCGACGGCCAAGCAAATCGAGGAAGTCGCCGATCAGTGGGCGTTTCTGGTGAAGAATTTGCACATGAAAACGCCCTAAGTTCGCCTTGCAGCCAACCGAAAACCATCGACCCCGTTTCCCACCCTGCCGGAAAAAGCCCCCCCTCTCCCGTGCCAAGTGGAGCAAGGACGCTATTTCGGCAAGAACTTGATGCACACCGGCTTGCCGACTTCTACCTTCGCGCCGGTTGCTTGCAGCGCGCCGGTTTGCCCGTCAATGCGGAAGACGAGGATGCTATCGCCGTCCTGGTTGGCCACCAGCATAAACTTGCCGGTTGGATCGATGCCGAAGTTGCGCGGCGTTTGAATGCCTTCGGCTTGATGGCCGGCCGCCGTCAATTTGCCGGTTTTCTCGTCGATAGTGAAGATGGCAATACTATTGTGGCCGCGATTGGAACTGTAGAGGAACTTGCCGGATGGATGCACCTGCACCTCCGCCGCCCAGCTTGGCTTGCGGTAGCCTTCGGGCAGAGTCGAGAGGGTCTGGATCGGCCTCAGGGCGCCTGTCTGGGCATCATAGGTCAGGGCCGTGACCGTGTTGGCCAGTTCGTTAAGGACGTAGGCGTAGCGGCCGTTCGGATGGAAAGCAAAATGTCGCGGTCCAGACCGCGGCTCGACTTGGACAGACGGCGGGTCGTTCTTCTGGAGCGTGCCCTTGTCGGCGTCGAAGCGATAGATAAGCACCTGATCGAGTCCCAGATCGGCGACGAATGCGAAGCGATTGGCTGCATCAAGATTGATGGAATGGGCGTGCGGCGCTTCCTGGCGGGCTGGATCGCTGCCTTTACCGTGGTGCTGAGCAAACCCCGTGCGCTCACCGAGCCGGCCGTTTTCTTCGAGGTGCAGCACCGCCGCACTGCCGCCGCCGTAGTTGGCGACCAACACGTTCTTGCCCTGACGATCGACAATCACGTGACACGGCCCAGCGCCGCCGGATGGCTTTTGATTAAGCCGTCTCAATTCACCGCTGGCCGGATCGATGGAGAAAGCGGTGACGGCCCCACTAGGTCTGCCCTCGAAGCTGGGCATCTCGCCGACGGCATAGAGATAGTGGTTATTCGGATGGAGGGCGAGGAAGGAAGGATTGGTCACTTCCGCCGCCAGAACAGGCTCGCTTAGTTTGCCGCTGGAAGCGTCGAATTCGCAGCGATAAATGCCCTTACTCTTGCCGCCGGTGTAGGTGCCGATGTAGACCCAACATTGGGTCGCTTTGACCGTATCACCGGCCGCAGAGACCGCGAACACCGCCAACGCCATAGCAGCCGGCAGCACCCACAAAGAATACGCCATCAAGCGAAGCAGAGACGCCATAGCACACCTCTCGAAGTTATACGGAGCACGGACGATTGGACATTTTTTCCCTTTCTCCCTCCCCTCCTTGGAGGGAGGGCGTTTTGTCCGGTAGTCCTAATATACTGCCCCCGGCTGAATTTGGCCTAACTCTCCTACCTCACCTCAGCTTTTCTCCACAAGGGCGGAGGGAGTTCGGCAGCCCACGCGGGGTGCTTACGCAATCCCGCCGGCCAAAATCTAGCGGCCAGCCGCTTTCATTTCTTTCGAATTTCTTTTGCGGTTGTCTTGCCGTGCGGATTGCGGTTATGTTGATGGCCCTTCCGCGAAGGAAGGGAAGGGCCATCTTGAAGGAAGAGGCTTAGCCCCCTATTCCGTCTATAGCAGGCAAAAGAGCCGTGGGAGTAAGGATCATGGCGTATCCGGTTCGCATTGGCGCGGTCAATTATCTGAATACCAAGCCCCTGATCTGCGATTTGGAGCAGCTGGCTCCGCAAGCGGAATTGGTCCTCGATGTGCCAAGCCGTCTGGCGGATCTGCTAGCGGAGGGGCAGCTCGATGTGGCCCTGATCCCGGTCCTTTCGTATTTTCAGGCGGGCTGTTATTCGGTGGTCCCCAATATTGCGATCGCTTCGCGCGGCCCGGTGCTGAGCGTGACACTGTTCAGCCGCACGCCGTGGACGGCGATTCGCCGCGTCGCCCTCGACGCCGGTTCGCGCACCAGTGCGGCGCTGACGCAGATACTGCTTGGCAAGCGTTACGGCGTGGCTGCCGAAGTAACGTCGTTGCCACTCGATGGCCAGGCCGAGGACGCCGACGCCGATGCGGTACTCTTGATTGGCGACCGCGCGATGCGTGCGTGTTTGCCTGGTTTTCAATACGCTTTCGATCTCGGTCAGGAGTGGTTTGATTGGACGGGCCTGCCATTCGTCTATGCGGTGTGGGCCGTGCGGGAGGGCGTTGATCTGGGCGGGGTGGACCAAGCGCTGCAGCAGGCCAAGGCACGCGGCCTGGACCGCACGGGCGCGATCGCGTATGCGGAGGCACCGCGGCTGGGCTTGGATGCCGGGTTCTGCCGCCGTTATCTGTCCACCATCTTGCATTTTGACCTGGGGCCGCACGAGCAGGCCGGACTGCGCCGCTTCTATGCATGGGCTTGCGAATTGGGATTGGCGCCCAGAGGAGTGAGCCTTGAATACTACCATCGAACGTATCTTGCACAAAGCCGTTGACGGCCAACGACTGAGTTTTGAGGAAGGCGTCGCCCTGTTCGATTGCCAGGATCTGCCGGCCCTGGGCCGTGCCGCCGACGCCGTCTGCCGTCGCTTGCACCCGGAGCCGTATCGCACCTACAACATCGACCGCAACATCAACTACACCAACATCTGTGCTGCGGTCTGCGATTTTTGCGCCTTTTATCGCAAGAGCAACGATGTGGACGCCTATGTCCTGCCACGCCAAGAGATCTACAAAAAGATCGAGGAAACCATCGCCTTGGGCGGCGATCAGACGCTGATGCAGGGCGGTCTGCATCCCAATCTGAAACTGGAGTGGTACGAAGATCTGTTGCGCGATTTGAAAGCGCGCTATCCAAAATTCAATCTGCACGCCTTCAGCCCGCCGGAGATATGGCACTTCCACAAAATCAACAAGCTGCCGCTGCGTGAAGTGCTACGGCGGCTCAAAGATGCCGGGCTGGGCAGTTTACCCGGCGGCGGCGGCGAGATTCTCGTCGATCGGGTGCGCAAGGCCATGACGGTCAATAAATGCTTGACCGACGAATGGTTGGAAGTGCATCGCGTCTGGCACGAGCTGGGCGGCAAATCGACTTGCACAATGATGTTCGGCCATATTGAAACCCTGGCGGAGCGCATCGAGACGCTAGAGCGGCTGCGGCAACTGCAAGATGAAACCGGCGGCTTTACAGCGTTTATCTGTTGGACCTTCCAGCCGGAACACACAGCCATGGCCAACGTGCCGCCGGCCGGCGCCTACGAATATCTCAAGACACAGGCCATCGCGCGTCTTTATCTGGATAACATTCCCAACATTCAATCATCCTGGGTGACGCAAGGATTGAAAATCGGTCAACTAGCGCTATTCTTCGGCGCCAACGACATGGGCAGCTTGATGATCGAAGAGAACGTCGTTGCCTCGGCAGGCACCGTGCATTATCTGACCTTGGAGCAAATCAAAAACGCCATCCGCGAAGCGGGCTACATTCCCCGGCAACGCAACGTGTTCTACGAATATATCGACGAAGCTCCGGAAGCGGCTTAGAGTTAGCAGACTTTTCCCCCTTGGGAGGGAGGGGAGGAGAAGGCCTCGGCCTGCTGGCGCCTTACCTCCCTCCCAATCTTTCCTCCTTGGGCAGGAGTTTTATCCGGTAGTTCTTAGATGCGCACTTGCAGTCTGTGTTCTATGCTTTTCTTGCGGTCGGCAAAGAGCAGGGCCCAGAAGACAGAGAGCGCTCCATGATCCAGGTTAATAATCTTCGGAAATCCTTCCGTGATTTACGGCGCGGCCTGGTTCATGCTATCGATGGCATCAGTTTTGAGGTACGGCCCGGTGAAATCGTCGGCCTGCTCGGTCCCAACGGCGCCGGCAAGACCACGACCATGCGCATTCTCTGTACCGTGCTGCGTCCCTCCGGCGGCACGGCACGGGTGGCAGGTTACGACGTGGCCGTGCAGCCCGACCTAGTTCGTCAACATATCGGCTTTTTGTCGGCCAACACGACCCTCTACGATCGCATGTCGGCCTGGGAGTTGGTTGCATATTTTGGTCGGCTCTATGGCTTGGGCGGCGAGCGATTGCAGCAGCGCCTGGAGACGGTGTTCGCCCTTCTGCAAATGAATGATTTCCGCGATCTCCTCGGCGCCAAGATGAGTACGGGCATGCGCCAAAAGGTGTCTCTCGCGCGGGCCCTCATCCATGATCCGCCGGTCTTGATTTTCGACGAGCCAACGGCCGGGCTTGACGTGCTGGTCGGCCGAGCCGTGCTTGATACCATCCAAGAGTTGCGTGCCCTGGGCAAGTGTATTCTGTTTTCCACGCATATCTTGCGCGAAGTCGAACGTCTCTGCGATCGCGTGGCCATCCTCAGCCGCGGCCAGATCCAGGCCTACGGCACGCTGGCGGAGCTGCGTCAGCGCTACCGGCAGGATGATCTCGAAGGGCTGTTTTTCACACTGGTTTCTTGAGTTTTTTCGGAGTGGTTTTCCAACAAAACTAACCCGAAGCGCCAGCGACAGGCGCCTGGCCCGTCGCTGGTGCTTCGGGTTAGTTTACAGCGCTTTGCGGCCGTTGAATCCGCCGAAGCCCTTACCGGCAAATCCGCCGAAGCCGCCCATACCCATCAGAGACATGCCTCCCATACCAAAACCGCCCATACCAAAACCGCTCATGCCCCCCCCCATCATCGTGCCCATCATGCCGCC
>JAJPIY010000405.1 GCA_021324515.1 Planctomycetota bacterium | reverse complement strand
GTTTAGCCGCGAGTCGGAGACGAGCGTGACCGCGTTGCATGGTCAGTAATGTTTAGCCGCGAGTCGGAGACGAGCGCGACCGCGTTGCGTGGTCATTAATGTTTAGCCGCGAGTCGGAGACGAGCGTGGCCGCGTTGCATCGTCCGTAATGTTTAGCCGCGAGTCGGAGACGAGCGTGGCCGCGCTCGCCTCCGGCTCGCGGCTAAACGAAACGATCATCGATTGAGGAGTGTCCCTTCATGTCCTGTTGTAAATTTTCCTCGCTTACCTGGTTTCTGGTCGTCCTCCTCTTGCTGAGTGGCGCCGTCCTGAGTATGTTCCGCTATTTCGGGTTCTTCACCAATACTCCTGCCCAAATGCGGATCGTCGATCCCGGCCATGCCATCCAGCGCGAGGAAACGCCGGTCCCACCGGTGCGCTTCACCGACATCACTAAGGCGGCCGGCATCTCTTTCGTCCATACCAACGGACTGACGGACAAGAAATTGTTGCCCGAAACGATGTGCGGCGGCGTGGCCGTGATCGATTTCGATAATGACGACAAACCCGATCTTCTTTTCGTCAACGCTTGTCCTTGGCCTACCAGCTCGCAGCGCAAGCAAGGGCAGGAACCGACGCTTGTTCTGTACCGCAATCTGGGTAATGGCAAGTTTCAGGATGTCACCAAGGAGGCCGGCCTGGCCGTGACGATGTTCGGCATGGGTGCCACGGTGGGGGATTACGACAACGACGGCTGGCCGGACTTGTTCGTCACCGGCGTCGGCGGCAATCGGCTCTTTCACAACCGCGCCGCTTTGGACGGGGCCAACGGCCGGCGCTTCGTCGATGTCACGGCGCAGGCCGGCGTCGGCGGTCCCGGCGGCTGGCCGGCTCAGCCGGTCGACGATTTCTTCCGCTGGGACAAACCGATCTGCTTCTCGACCTCGGCTTCGTTCCTCGATTACGACGGCGATGGCAAACTCGATCTTTTTGTGTGCAATTACGTCCATTGGTCGCCGGCCTACGATCTGAGCATCGGTTTCAAGATCGACGGCAAGGAGCGCATGTTCGGCCAACCCAAGCAGTTCGAGGGCGCGGTGTGTTTTCTCTATCACAACGAAGGCAACGGCAAATTCACCGACGTATCCAAAGGGTCTGGCGTACAGGTCTTCGAGAAACTGGGCACCGATGCTAACGCACCGTTGCGGCCGGTGGGCAAATCGCTGGGCGTTATCGTCTGCGACGCCGATGAAGACGGCTGGCCCGATATTTTCGTGGCCAACGATACCGTGCGCAATTTCCTCTTCCACAATGTGCCGGGGCCAAACGGGACGCGCGTTTTCCAAGAAGAAGGTATCTATGCCGGCGTCGCTTATGCTCAAGGAGAAACCCGCGGCGCCATGGGCATCGATTGGGCGCCGTTCTATCGCAACGGGTGCAATGCGCTACTCATCACTAATTTCGCCAATGAACCAGATACGTTTCTCTGTCAAGACAAGCTGAAACACCTGGAATTCTCTGATGTGGCCAAGCCAGAAGGCATCGCTGGGCCGAGCCGGGTACCGCTCAAATTCGGGGCCTTTTTCTTCGACTACGACCTGGATGGCCGGCTCGATTTCCTGACCTGCAACGGCCATCTCGATCCGAACATCCGCAAATTGCAACCGGCCCAGAGATATGAGCAGCCGGCGCAGCTATTCTGGAGCAAGCCGGAAGAAGGTTTCGAGCCGGTGACGGAACAAGCAGCCGGTCCTGATCTGTTTCGGCCGCTGGTCGGCCGCGGCTGCGCCTATGCCGATCTGGACGGCGATGGCGACCTCGACGTGGTCCTCATCGGCAACGGCGGCCCCGCCCTGGTGCTGCGCAACGACAATCAGCTCGGCCACCATTGGGTCCGCTTCAAACTGCAAGGCGACGGCGTACACTCCAACCGCAGCGCCATCGGGGCACGGATCATCCTGGAAACGAAGGACGGCGAACAACGCCGCGAGATTGCCGCTGCCCGCGGCTATCTCAGCCAGAGCGAGTTAGTAGCCACGTTCGGGCTAGGCAAGCTCGATCACGTTGATCGCGTTACCGTCATCTGGCCGGGAAAAAACGCGGGCACGACCGTCTTAGAACATCCGACCATCGATAAGCAGCACACGATCGTGCAAGGCGAGAAGTGAGACAACGCTATACTGCCCCTGATTAAAACGGCGCCTTTGTTTCTCCCTTCCCCCACCAGTGAGCCGCCGGGTTTAACCCGGCGGCTCGCCAACTCGCAGGAGGGAGGGAAAGGGCCCCAATCAACCATGCGAAGTATAGTATGCCTTGGCGCTTCAGGCGTTGAGGTCCAGCCAATGTTCCAACGAAGCGATTCCCAAAGGCAAGCGATAAGCGTGCGGCCCCTCCTCCACACCAGTCCACGCACTTTCTGTCGTATCCGGAACGGAAGACGTAAGTTCCGCAGACTTCGCCGATTGGGGGAGGCTTATGCTCTCCGCTCCGAAAGCATGTAAAATGCCCTGAGTTGCCGATGGGACCGGAAGAGAAAGGTAAGACATGGTCTTCCTCCTGCACATAAAGTAAGTTGAGTTGCTGCGGAGACCAACACCGTTTGCGAGCGGATCGAAAGAAGACAGCCTCAGCATGAGACGTGCCGAAAAAGAAAACAGGCGGCCGAGACTGGCTCAGCTTTCGAATTATCCCTCGCCGCGTCGCCCATAAGATTGTATGTTTGCTCGATGTTCCCAAGTGTCCGAGAAAAGGAGACCGACCTGATTTTTCGTCCACACCTGAGAAACTCGTCCGGTTACATAGACTAGACAGTCGGTAGGAAAACTTTCGAAAGGAGGAGGGCGAAGATGGGGCGTTGGTTATTTAAGGAAGAGCCGGAGCACTACAGTTTTGCCCAGCTTCAGCGTGAAGGGCGGACGGTATGGGATGGCGTTCGCAATGCCTTGGCGCGCAAGAATTTGAGTCAAGTGCGCAAAGGGGATCGGGTTTTTTTCTATCATACGGGCAAGGAGAAAGCGATTGTCGGCGAGATGCGCGTGGTGAGTGATCCGTGGACAGATGTCCAGGAAGACGATCCCAAGGAAGTCCGGGTTGAGGTTGAGGCGGTGCGTTTATTGCCTCGCCCCGTTTCTCTGGCGCAGATCAAAGAAGATCCGCTGTTGGTCGATTGGGACTTGGTTCGTCTGCCGCGGTTGTCCGTGCTGCCTGTCAGCGAAGAGCAATGGCAGCGGATTGAAGAGTTGAGCAAGCAAGGATAAGTGACTGGCTTGGCAGGGAGCCGGAAAAAAGTTACAATTGCCGTCAGAGTCGGGGAGCGATTGCCACTTTCCCCCTTGCGGTTGTCGGCCCGGCCGTCAGCCGCTCTTCACCGTGTTGACAGGCCGGAAGCGTAAGCGACGACCAAGCATTCGTCGCTTTGCTTCCGGTTCGTCAACACAGTGAAAGCTACCCTGACTTGCTCCTGATGGAGGAACAACCGATATGGCGCGTCGCAGCGCCGACTCTGGACTGAATGGTAAAGTTTCGCCCAGCCGTCGTTCCGATCGCTTTCTGGCAGGACTGAAGGAAGCGAGCACCGTCACCTTTGTCTCCCACGTTCATCCGGACCCGGATAGTCTGGGCAGCATGATGGGGCTTGCTCATCTGGTGGAAACCGCCTTGGGCAAACGGACGCGCCTGACGCGTGACGGCCTCATCAGCCGGGCGGAAAACCGGGCAATGGTCGAGTTGCTCCATATCGACCTGGTTCCCATCGAAACCGTCAGTTGGCACGAAGGCGACGCTATCGTCATGGTGGACAGCCAGCCGAACACCGGCCGGCACAATCTCGGTCCTTGCTGTCCCCTTTACGCCGTCATCGACCATCACGACACGCCCGGCGACCTGGAAGACATCCCCTTCGTCGATGTTCGCCGTAGCCTCGGCGCTACCTGTTCGCTGGTCACGAGCTATTTGATGGAGCAGAACATCGAAATGCCGCCACGCCTGGCCACCGCGCTCTTTTACGGCATCGAAACTGAGCTGAGCGGCTACCCCCGTGAGGCCAGTGCCCTGGACGACAGTGCTTTGCTCTATCTATATCCGTTGGCTTCAAAGGATCTATTGGCTCGCATTCGTAACGCCCGCCTGCCTCAGAGCCATTTCGTCTGTTTCCTACAAGCGTTGCAAAGCTCGTTCATCTATGAGCGACTGATTATCAGCTGGATCAATGAGTTGCCGCAGCCGGAGTTGGCCGCCGAGGTAGTCGATTTCTTGATCCGCTTCGAGGAGATCGATTGGGCCGTGTGCGCCGGCGTTTACGAAGACAAGCTGATCCTGTCGGTACGCAGCGCCGCGGAAGATGCCAAGGCAGGCGAGATGCTGCGTCAGGTGGTGGGTAAACTCGGCCGCGCCGGCGGCCACGACCGCCGCGCCGGCGGCACCATCCCGCTGCTGAGCACTTCCGCCAATGCCATCGAGCAAATGCAAAGCGAGCTGCGCCGTCGTTTGCTCAAGGCGCTACGCATTGATGAATGCCGCGGCCATCGTCTGGTGTCGCGCAAGGAGATGCTGCAAAATTTGCAGGGGTGATAACCCGACGAAATAGGATCAAACGATACAGGAACGCCGGCGCGACATCGGCCTCCACCTCGTCTGCTCCGGCATTGCCCGCGATTTACGAGGCCGTTCGCGCGGAGGATAGCGCCTGTCCTTTGAGGGACGGACTTTTGCTGAGTGATGGCAGCGAAATCCGACTCTGTTTCGATGATGCAGATTATTCCTCTTTTTGATATGAGGTCGGCATGTCCGCCGTCACCATCGAAGATGTGACCAAGACTTTCCGCCAACACGTTGCTGTGGACCATCTGAGTCTGCAAGTGCCGCGCGGCAGCATTTATGGCTTTATCGGACCCAATGGCTCCGGCAAGACGACGACGCTGCGTATGATTATGCGTATCCTCTATCCCGACCGCGGCGTCATCCGCGTCCTTGATGAGCCAACGAACCGCAAGAACCATCGTTCCATCCTCGATCGCGTCGCCTATCTGCCGGAGGAACGTGGACTGTACAAGCAGATGAAGGTGCGCGAAGTGCTGCGTTTCTACGCGGAGTTGAAAGGGTTTCGCCGCAGTGGGCCGGAGATCGATGCGTGGCTGAAGCGCTTGGATCTCAGCGCCTGGGCCGACAAGAAAGTGCAAACGCTGTCCAAGGGAATGGCCCAGAAAGTACAGTTTATTGCCACGGTGATTGCCCGTCCGGAGTTGATTTTGCTCGATGAGCCGTTCAGCGGCCTCGATCCGGTCAACACCGATGTTCTACGCGAGGTCATCCTGGAGCTGCGCCGCAAGGGCGCCACTATCGTGTTCTCGACGCATGACATGAGCGTGGCCGAGGAGTTGTGCGATTTCATTTGTATGATTTACAAGGGCCGCAAGGTGCTCGACGGCACGCTGGAATCAATCCAGAACGCCTATGGCAGCGATACCGTGCGCGTGCAGCTGGACGTGCCTGCGAAGCTGGACGACCTTCCCGGCGTTGTCAAGGTGACGGACCTTGGCCGCTGTCAGGAATTGCGGCTGGCGCCGCAAGCAGACACGCAAACACTCTTGGCCTGTCTGATGCAGCGCGGCCGTGTGCATCATTTCGAGATTAGTCGGCCCACACTGCATGACATCTTCGTCCGCATCGCTCGGCCAGGCGCGGAAGCAGAGGAGAAGGGCCATGCGTAAGATGCTCGTTATCGCTGTGCGTGAATATCTGGCCGCCGTGCGTACCAAGGCGTTTCTTATCACTTTGATCATCATGCCCATGCTGATGAGCGGCGCCTTGCTGGTCGAGTGGCTTTTACGCGATTATCACGATACGAAAACGAAGAAATTCGCCGTCGTTGACCGCACTCCCGGCGCCCGCCTTTATCCAGTCATTGAAAAGGCAGTCCAGGCTTATAACGAAAAAACGATTGATCCGGCCACGCACAAGCCGATTATGCCACGCTTCGACGTAGAGCAGACGCCCCCATCGACGAACACGCCAGAGGCCATCGCCGAACAACGCCTCGAACTTTCCCAGCAAGTCCGCAAAGGCGAGCTATTCGGCTTCCTCGACATCGAAGCCGATGTCTTGGAAGTGGAAAAGTATGAGACCGGGAAACAAAAGGAGACGATCCGTTACCAATCCAACCGACCCACCAACCTTGATTTTCCGCGTCTGATCGAAAAGCCGCTACAGTCCGCCATTCAAGACCTTCGCATGGAGAAAGCGCATTTGGGAGTGTCGCCTGAAAAGATCCGCTGGATCATGAGACCGACCTCCGTGCAAGCAATGGGCCTGACGCGACGCCATCCCGTCACGGGCGCCATTGAAGAAGCCACCCTGATGGATCGGATTGCGCCCGTGATGGTGCCGATCGGCTTTCTGGTCCTGATGTTCATGGTCCTTATGATGACGGCGACACCGCTGATGCAGGGAGTTGTTGAGGAAAAGATGCAGCGCATCGCCGAAGTGCTTCTCGGTTCGGTGCCGCCGTTCGACCTTATGCTCGGCAAGCTGCTGGGCATGACTGCCGTGTCGTTGACGATAACAGCCGTCTATCTGGGCTGCGCCTATTGGGCGGCGCGGCAGTATAATTTTGTCGAATACATCCCGCCCGATTTGTTGGTCTGGTTCGTGGTCTTTCAGGCTTTTGCCTTGTTAATGTACGGCTCGCTGTTCATTGCCGTCGGCGCCGCCTGTACGGACATGAAAGAGACGCAAAATCTGTTATGGCCTGTTATGCTCCTGGTCATGCTGCCCATGTTCCTCATGGGCAGCGTCTTGCAAGAGCCGAACAGCACTGTGGCCGTAGGGCTGTCGTTTTTCCCCTTTGCAACGCCGATGCTCATGATCTTGCGCCAATCGGTGCCGCCCGGCGTGCCGTCGTGGCAGCCGTTCCTCGGCGTCGGGTTGGTGGTGTTAACAACACTGTTGTGTGTGTGGGCGGCAGGCCGGATTTTCCGTATCGGCATCCTCCTGCAAGGCAAGGGCGCCAAACTCGGCGAGATGCTGCGCTGGGTGTTCCACGACTAATTGCCGCCCACAACAAAACCTACGGCCTCAATGAATTGGCTCGCCACCGGCTGTCCAGCGGCGAACAGCAGCGCGTAGCCATTGCCCGCGCTTTGGTGAATCGGCCGAGTATCCTGCTGGCCGATGAGCCAACCGGCAATCTCGATTCAACGACGGCCGGCGAAATCATCGACTTGCTCATCGATCATGTGCGACGGCAAGAGGCCACGCTGATCCTGGTAACGCACGATGAGGAACTGGCTCGCCGCTGTGCCGATCGCATCGTCTGGCTCAAGGATGGGAAGTTGGCTGAAAATGTTTAGCCGCGAGCCGTAGGCGAGCGCGGCCGCCCCCAATCGTAAATCCACCACGTTGTTTAGCCGCGAGCCGTAGGCGAGCGCGG
>JAJPIY010000149.1 GCA_021324515.1 Planctomycetota bacterium | reverse complement strand
GTAAGATTTGCCGTGATCTGGGCATTCCCGCACCTTGAAGGTCGGCCGGGCCGAACCAGGCGCTGCAGCAGACCGGGCGGCCATTCTGGTTTTTCGAGACAGGATGCTCAAGCAGGCCGCCCGGCTGCTGAACGTGGTCGTTGGGCGGACGGGGGTGGTACTTCGTCTACGACAACGAGGGCCGTCCGCATCAGTCGCTGGACTACCGCACGCCTGCGACGGTTTACCGGGAAGGTCAGCGGTCGGCGGGCTGAGGAAGCATTCTTTTTCGCCCCGCACGGCCTTCACTAAGGCTGAGGTCGTGCGGGGCGAAAAAGAATGCCCAGGTAACGGGCCGAGAGAGTGAATCGAAAGGGGATAACGGATTTATCCTCTCGATGAAGTGATGGATGGCAACTTTTTGGTCTAGACAATGGGTCTACTTTACTGGGCGGCTACTGCTACCATGTCCTCAATCGCGGCAATGGTCGCCGCACCGTCTTCCACAACCACGGCGATTACGCCGCCTTCATCAAGCTGTTGCGCCAAGCAGGGGAGCGGACATCCATGCGTCTGCTCGCCTCTTGCTTGATGCCCAACCATTCCCACCTCGCCCTCTGGCCGCGCGGCGACGGCGATCGGAACGCTTACATGATGTGGTTGCTCACTGCCCACGTTCGCCGCGACCATAAACACTATCATAGCAGCGGCCACGTTTAGCAAGGTCGCTTCCGCTCCTTCCCCATCCAAGAAGACGAACATCTCCTCGCCGTGCTGCGTTACATGGAACGCAATCCCGTGCGGGGCGGTCTAGTTGCTCAAGCCCAGGACTGGCCGTGGTCCAATGCGGCTCCCGCCCGATTCGGCTTGCCACCACTAGACGCAGGACCAGTGCCGCGTCCCTCGTCCTGGCTGCAACAGGTCAACGCGGCGTAGACGGAAGCCGAGGTTGCGGCGCTGCGGGAGTGCATCCGGCGGCGGAGACCGTATGGCGATACAGAGTGGATGCAAGAGGCCGCTGGAGTGCTAGGGCTGGAGTCGAGCTTGCGGCCGCGGGGCCGGCCGCAAAAGCAGACAGAAGACCCGCGGTCGTTGTTCCCAAAGCCATCCGAACCGTAATAATTCATACTGTCCCCTTTTCACCCTTGGGACCACTGGGAATGTGAGTCAACTCCTGCTCAAGAAATAGCGGCATAGATGCGTCATCTGAAGCCGCGCTGTATGGCTAATTCTGGCATACCCAGTCGTAGGGGAGCACTTCCGTTGCCTTGCTCATGGCCCACCCCGCGGCCGCAGTGTGGCCAGTCCGCCGTCGATACCGATTACCTGCCCCGTGATCCACGCCTGTTGCGAGTCGAGCAACCAAGCAATGGCCGATGCCACGTCGCCCGGTTCCCCGACTCGGCCCAGTGGATGCATCGCTAGGGATGCTTTGAACATCGCTTCGCTGGCCGTGAGGCGTGCGGTAAGAGGTGTCCGCACTAACCCCGGTGCGACGCAGTTCACGCGAATCCCTCGCGTCGCGTAGGAAGCCGCCGCCGCCAACGTCAGGCCGATAATGCCAGCCTTGGCCGCTGCGATTGCCTCGTGATTTGCCAGTCCTACTCGCGCCGCTGCCGAGGATACCAATACAATCGATCCGCCGGTGGTCATCATCGCCTTGGCACCAGCCCGCACGATCGCAAAGGCCGTCGTCAAGTTCGTCGCTATAGTCGCATCCCATTCGGTGTCGCTCGTTAGGTGGGCCGACTTCAGCAACAAGGAGCCGATACAGTTGACGGCCCCGTCAATGCGTCCGTGCAGTTCTAGGGCATAGTGGAAGCAGCCATCCACCGCGCCCGGCACAGTGGCATCGAGGACGTAAGCGTGTCCACCCGTAACCTCGGCGAGTGTGCTTAGTTTTCCCTCATCACGGCCGCCTAGAATGAGGCACGCCCCGGACGCGGCGAGCCGTCGGCAAAGGTCCGACCCGATGCCGCCCGTAGCACCCAAGATCACGAAGCAAGGAGAAGATGTCATGTTGTGTTCTCCGGTCTCTTACTTAGGGACACGCCACGATCGGGCGAGGAGAGAAGCATATAGTTTCGCCCTTTCCAGTCGCTGGGCAGACCCCAGGCATAACGCAGTAGTGCGTACCACTGGAGGGCGACGAGAATCAATGTCCCAACCGGGTGCAGCAAAGCGCCCAAGAACGACTGACGAAAGCGCACCGCTGCTATGAATCGCGGCAAATAACTGCAAAAGGTCGCTATCACCGATAGACCGAAGACAGTCGTTGACTGCCACGGCGCCAATCCCAGCAAGATCACAGGCAACACCTGGCCGCCCAGCAGCAAGAGAGTGCTCGGCACAATCAGTCGAGGCGATCCCAGCCCTTCGACAGCGTTTTTGGCCAAACCACGCCACACTTCACTGGCGGCATGGTACATGCGGCAGGCGGCGATATCCGTCGCGTCACACAGGTCGGTCTTCAAGCCGGCACGACGGAAGGCCCTGGGCAATTCAATGCCATCATGCAGAGTAGTGCGGATGGCAGCATGCCCGCCTGCTTTTTCATAACTGGAGCGGCGGGCCAGAAACAACTGTCCGCAACCGGCTGCGTAGGCTGGGTGTCGGCTGGCACGCATCCGTTGTAGGGGCAAGAAACCCAGAAGGATGAAGTGAATCAAGGGAACCAGTAAGCGTTCGAACAGGGTCGTCGTTTGCTCATAGGGAATGCCGCTCACCAGATCGGCCTGGGACTCGTACAAGAACGCAACCAATCGCGCTGCGCCATCGGCATAGAGGCGCACGTCCGCGTCGAGGAATAGCAGCAAGTCATGAGACGCCTGGCGAGCCAACTGCCAGCAAGCATACTGCTTGCCGCACCATCCCTCCGGCAGTTCGGCGCCCAAGAGCAGACGGACGCGCGGATCGCGCTGGGCAATCTCCTGCACGAGGGCTGCCGTCGCGTCCTCGGAGCGATCGTCCAGTACCACAACCTCCATTTCAATCCCCCGACTAGCCAGGGCGGCTTCCACCGCCGCGCGAATCGACTGCTCTTCATTGCGCGAAGGGATGAGAATGGAGACCGAGGGCCACGCCCCATCCGTCGTAGCGAGGGACGGACGACGGTAGACACGTAGGTTCGCCATGAAAAGCAAAGCCGGAATGGCGGCCAAGATTAAGGACACGGCCGCCAGAATCATCCCGATCACGGCATGCCTCCTTCCGAGCCGTGCCCCGCCTGAAAGCGCTCTCCTCGCAGCCAGGCAACAACTCGCCGCCAACAGTCGTAGATACCGCCAACGCCGGCCTTACCTCTCAGCAGAGTAACAAAGGCAGCCGGGTCACGCGCCAGAGCGTCGGCTGCCAAGGCATCTTGCGTCGCCGCCAGGGCCTCCTCGATCTGTTTGACCCATTGCGAAGGACAAAGATCCGCTCTTGCTCCGAGCGTTATCGGAGCACCGAAGCGGGCCAGGGCTTCCGGCAATCGTTCCTCCCAGAACGGGTACTCCAAAGCAAGCGGCACGACAAAGCCGCCTGACAAATGTTGGACCAGGTGCCCAATCCCGGAACGCAATCCCGGCGGCCGAACGCGCGGATCGGCGAACCGGCCCTGTGCTGTGATCCATACCGTAGTGCCAGGTTGCGAGAGGAGGGCGACTGTGGTGCGCAAGAACACAGCAGCTCCTTTGGGCCCTTGTTCGACGCCATAGAAACCCAGTTTGTTGAACAAGGGATAGCGATCCAGCATTTGCGCGTCCATGGGTGCATAGTGGCTGCGTTTGGGAAACAGGTCGGCGAGCACCATGCCCATCAGCGGATCCCACCAGGAAGGATGATTGACGACGATCACGAGGGGCACATCTGCCGGTATCCGAGGCAGACTGTCGCGGGACAGTCGAACGGCGTGGAAATGTTTGGCCAAATAACCGCGAACCCACCAAGAAAACCAACGGTAGAGAAATTCCGAACGCCGAGGGATAGCAATGCGCTTGGCCATTTCGGTGGTTGGACTCGCAAGCGGCGTATGGACGCTCATGGCAATGCCTCCTCTTTGTTGCCTAAGCGTAGTGCTTGCGTAGCTTCACTCCGGCCTCGGGGCGAGGCCGAACTTCGGTCTACCAGACCGTCTCGATCGAGGGCGTCGGCCGCAATCCATCCGGACATCAGCACCATCGGCATGCCGGGTCCGGGATGGGTCGAGCCACCTGCGAAATACAAGCCGGGTACGTCTGGACTACGATTAGACGGCTTGAACGCCCCCAGGAACTTGCCGTGACTTGCCAGACCATAGATGGCGCCGTCGAGCACCCCGTAGCGGTCATGGATGTCTTGAGGTGTCAGCCAGCGCTCGACGCGAACGTGGGCCTCCAGATCCGCAAGACCGGCGGTATGCGTTAGCTTGTCGAGAATAATACGACGATACGCGGGCAGCATCCGTGTCCAATCATGGTGAGGGCGCAGATAAGGAACATGAACCAATACGTTCAAGGTCTCGCAGCCTGGCGGCGCTACTGTAGGCTCTGTGCGAGCAGGTGCTACTAGATAGCAAGTTGGGTCGGGAGCCAGCTCGCCCTGGCGATAGATGGCGTCAAACTCCTCGACAGGGTCGCGCGAAAAGATGAAGTTGTGGTGCGCCAGACCTTCATAGGTGCGGTCCAGTCCCAAGTAGAGCACGACCCCAGAACAAGCAGGCTCGTAGCGCCGCCGTTTCTCGAAGCGTCGCCGGACGGAGGCGTCGAGCAATTCCCGGTGGGTCCGTACACAGTCGGAGTTGGCCACTACCGCCGAAGTTTCTAATCGTTGTCCCTGCTCGGTCTCCAACCCGCATACCCGGCCATCGGTCCCCGTGAGTATGCGCCGAACGCCAACCCGGCAACGTATCTCGACACCCAGTTTTCGGGCCAACGCTTCCAACGCCCGCGGCAAGGCCCCGGTGCCGCCACGCGGATACCAAACACCTTCGTCTGTCTGCACGTGGGCGATGCTGCAAAGGACGGCCGGCGATTGATCCGGGGCCGAACCGACGTATTTGGTGAAATGTTCAAGCATTTGCGCAACGCGCGGCTCGGCGACATGAGCACGCACGGTCGAGGTAACGGATCGTCCCCAACGCAAGTCCACGAGCGCCCGAAGCATGGATGGCTGAAAGATACTCTTGAAGTCGAACGTGTCCCGTAGACAACCGACCGGCCGCCAGAAGAAAGAACGCTGGGAGACTTCGTTTTGCCGTCGAGAAAGTTCAAGAAAGCGTCGATAACCATTGGCCGAATTTGTCTTCGGCGCGAACGTATCCAACGTCGCAGCCATCGTATCCACGTCTTGGTGCAGGTCGAGTACCGAACCGTCCGGAAAGAAGCAGCGCCACTGAGGATCTAACCGAACCAAGTCGAGATGATCTTCCAGCCTCTCCCCGGCTTCGGCGAAAATGCGCCGTAACACAGAGGGCATAATCAAGATGGTCGGCCCCATGTCAAAGCGATGGCCTTTGTCTTCGAAGACAGCCGCTTTGCCGCCCAGCCAGGCATTGCGCTCCAGCAGGACCACGCGGTAACCACGGGCGGCCAGCGTGCAAGCCGCTGCCAACCCTCCTAGTCCGCCGCCGATGATGCCCACGCGGTTGTTTTCCGTGCTCTTCATGGTATCTTTTCCTTCCGTTGGTCCCTCGTAAGACCGTCCCGTACAAGCTTGAAAAGAAGCGCGTACCAGGCGCTGCAACGTTGCTTCCACGTCGCCCCATGAACAGCTTCGAGGTAACGTCGGACAAGCTCTTCGTCAGTAAAGTCCGGTTGGTTTAAGTGCCACCGCGTCTGACCCTGCCTGCGGGCGATCACTTTCAAAACGGTCATTTCCAGCAAGCCTTCCGCACCGCGTGTGACCCCGAAACCGCTGCGTCCTCGTCCGCCAAACGGTAGCCGCGGGTCAACGGTTGGCACAATGGCATCGTTGATTACCACAACGCCGGCGCGAACACGCTCTGCGAGCGCCCGTGCGTGTTGGGGTTGTCCAAAGATCGTTGCTCCCAGTGCATAAGGACAGCGATCGGCCGCATCCAGGGCCTCTTCATCGCTGGAGACGGCGACCAGGGCCAAGACCGAACCGAACACGTCTTCTTTCAGCAAAGGCATCGTGACTGAGGCATCGGCAAGAACGGTGGGCCACTTCTCGCGTTCGGCCGGAGCGCCCCATCCACAAAGAGGCCGCGCCCCACGAGTAATGGCATCACGGACCAAAGCTTCTGCTTTCGGCCCAAGTTTCCAACGTTCACAATTATGCATCCCTTCTGCTAGCACATCGAGAAGGCGCGCCTCCAAGGCCCCAGCAAGGGACTGGGCGACGAATACTCGGCGGGGAGCGATGCAGGTTGCTCCCCCATTCCATTTGAGGGCGAATCGAAGTACGCGAGCGGTCAAGTCCAGGTCGGCATCGGCCAAAACGAAGGCCGCGTCACAACCGGACAGTTCGAGAGTTGCGGGAATCAGATACGGAGCGAGAGACGCCAGGACTTTTTCTCCAGTTACTGCTGAACCTGTCAAAATCACCTTGTCGATGCCCGCCTCAATGGCAGCCATCGCTGCTTCGGCCGACTCAGGCAGAAGTTGCAAAAGCTGCGGTGGCAAACCGGCCTCCCGCAATAGATGCACAAACTCTTCCACCGCGTGGGTGCCACCTTCGCCCGGCTTCAACAACACGCTGTTACCGGCAACCAAGGCTTGCAACGCCTGCACACCGAGCAGAAGCAGCGGGTAGTTGAAAGGGCCGATAATCAGGATCGTTCCGTGCGGTTCGCGGCGCACTTCGGCCCTCACGCCCAACAGCCAGAACGGCCTACCCCACGCACCCAACCGGCGGATGCGTAGCAACGAAGCCGCCTCCCGTTCCAGAAAGCGACAAGCATCGGCAAGTGGCAGTACTTCACCAGCGAGGATCTCGGCTAGGGGGCTGCCACGGCTGACTTGTACTGCTTGCGCTAATCTTGTCGCATGGGCTGCGATGAGCCGACGCAGCCGACGTACCATCGCTAGACGATGAGGTATCGGCGTCGCTGCCCAACTGCGTTGAGCATGGCGTGCGGCTGCCACTCGTTCACTGACTACATCACGTAAGGCACGGCGATAAGGTGATTGCAAATATACACCATTCTCTTTTGTATCCAGCGAATTCATTTACTTCGCCTCCGCCAAATCGGGATGCGATGGTCCCAGGTGTTCCGAATCCCAATGTCGGGCAGACAATCCCAGGTCTTCAACCACAAGCTGGGAAGTGATACGGGCCGATTCAAAAATAACGGGAAGTCCACTCCCTGGATGCGTTCCCCCACCGACCAAATAGACCCCTTCCAAGTCCTCAAAACGATTGTGGGGCCGTAAGTGAAGCATCTGAGAAAGGTCGTGGGCCAGGTTGAATGTAGCACCAAGATGGATCGCGTAACTCTGGTCCCAATCGCTTGGTGTAATCACGTGTTCCCATCGAATCCGCTTCTCGATTTCTGTGATCCCCACCTTACGCAAACACGCCAGGATGCGTTTGCGAAACGGCCCCCGTTGGCGCGACCAATCGACGTTGGGATGCTGGTGTGTCACGGGGACAAGAACGTAAAGCGTGCTCATGCCCGGCGGTGCAAGCGTCGGATCCGTGACGCAGGCGTTCTGCACGTAGAACGATGGCGATGCGGATAAAACATGCTCCTCTTCGATTTCACGCAAATTGCGGACATAGTCCTCGTCCAGGTAAATTGTATGATGAGGCAGTTGATCGTAGCACCCTTCGATGCCCAGGTACAGCATGAAGGTGGAACAGGAGAATCGCTTGTGGGCGATGCGGTCATCGGTCCAGGAGCGGCGGAGGTGATTGGGCACCAGACGCATCATTGCCCGCGCGAAGTCAGCGTTGATGACCAACGCGTCGGCGGGGTAATGTCCAAAAGGCGTTTGCACCCCCATGGCCCGTCGGCCCCGGAACTGGATTCCCTGGACTTCCTCGTTCAAGCGCACCTCGACGCCCATCTCAAGGGCGACTTGCGCCATGTGCTCCATCACCGCCCCGCAACCGCCGATCGGATGGTAGACGCCATGTTCGTACTCAAGAAACGCCAGAATCGAGAACAGGCTGGGACAACGGTAGGGAGACATTCCCAGGTACTTGGACTGAAACGAAAAGGCCAGACGGACGCGCGGGTCACAAAAGTAACGCGCCAGTTCTCTCTCCAGCGACCGCCAGGGGCTTAACCGCGGTAACAACTTGAGCATCGTCCACGAGAAGAGGTCGCGCCAACCAAGGAATGGTCGTTCGAGGCAGGGTTTGAACTGTCTCAGTTTGACGCGATTGTCAGCGAGGAATCGAGGGAACGCTTCGGCATCTGTGGGACATAGGGCCGCAATCGCTTGTTGCATCCGTCCAACGTCCGGTGTGGCGTGCAATACTCCCCCGCCTCCGAAGACGAGGCTGTACTGCGGATCGAGGCGGACGAGTGCGACCTCACGCCACAAGTCCCGGCCGACGGCCTTGAAGATAGCTTCCAAAACTTGCGGGTACAAGAAAAACGTGGCCCCACGGTCGAATCGGAAACCGTCCGCAGCCAGCGTACTGGTTCGCCCACCCACCTGCGTTCGCCGTTCCAGGACGGTCACGTGTATGCCCGCCTTGGCCAACAGCAGGGCCGCTGCCAAGCCGCCTGGCCCCGCCCCAATCACAACCGCGCGTTTCATCTGTCTCTTTCTCTTTGTCGCTGGTAGCCTGATTCGGGCCAACGAATTATCGCTTCTCCATTTTTTGCAAGTCTTGGCCGAACCAAATTATCACGCCGCCTGAGTCGCTCATCGTCTTGCGAAGTCCCCCAAAAGCTCGGAAACTTTTCGTGCCCGATAGTCGAAAATCGCGTTGAGGTCGGCGCGCACCCAAACGGCGTGCGCCAGCCGTCCAAAGAGGCCAAACGGCAGAGCGTACCTCACTACGTCGCGCACCAGAGTTCCGCCCGCCACGGGTTGAAAACTGTGGGTGTGTTCCCAAAGGTGATATGGCCCATGCAGTTGCACATCCACAAAGCCATGCGGCGGGCCCCATTCCGTGATCCGTGTCGTCCACGACAACGGCAATCCGCGCCAGCGCAGTGCATATTGGATAAGCGTGCCGATGCCCATCTGGATTGGACCAGGCGTGAGTATGCGGAAGTGCAGCCAATTCGGAGTAAGAGCCTCCAAATTAGCCGGATTCCCAAAGAAGGCGAAAACTTCTTCCACTGGCAGGCTGATCTTCTGCTCACGGTAGAGAGTGTAGCCACGCATCCAGCACCTCGCAAATGGCAGGGAGAGCATCTCGATTCGCAGGCAGATGGGTAGTGGGACATCCGCCGCAGTGAACGCCGGCTCACTCGGCGGTTCACAATTCGTCTGGAACGACTTTCAATAAAATCGTTCAACTCGTTCATTATTATCGACAGGTAGCAGGAAGATGTCAATGGCCATTGTCTAAAAGACCGTTGTTTTCGCGGCACCTCTGGCGGTCAAAATCTTGACTTGTCGAAACAAGTTTCCATAATATGAACGATATGATCGATTTATTGGACCTGCTTGGCAAAAGCTCTTCGGGACCGTTGAAGAGCAGAACGGATAACAGCGGCCCAAACGGTTTCTGACCGTGGGCTATTCTGCTTCTGTTTGAAAGGCAGATTAAAGAATGCGTTGTTTTCCCCTCTTATTTGTCGTGTTTTCCTTTCTATTCCATCTTACCCCCAGCCCTGCTGCGGAACCGAAACCCGCGGTGTGGGGCCAATGGCGTGGACCTACACGAGATGGCCAATGCCAGGGACCAGCGTGGCCGGATCGTCTCTCGGACGGGTCCCTCAAATTGCTCTGGCGTGTGTCTCTTGATCCCAGTTACTCCGGCCCCATCGTGGCCGACAACCTAGTCTTCACGACGGCAACCCGAAATCAGGAATCGGAAGTCGTATACGCCTTGGACCGAAAGACCGGCAAGCAATGCTGGCGTGCGGAATGGAAAGGCGCC
>JAJPIY010000114.1 GCA_021324515.1 Planctomycetota bacterium | reverse complement strand
TGATGCCAGCCGGTGACGAGCAGGTCGGGCCAACCGTCGTTATCGTAGTCTGCCACCGCCGCCCCGTGCGTGTAAAAATCGATGCCGTCCAGGCCCATCTGAGCGGTGACATCTTCAAAATGGAAGTGCCCGCGGTTGCGGTAGAGGCGGCAGGGATTGCCCTTAATCTGATGTTTGTCCGGCCCTTCGTAATGGCCGCCGCCGGGGATAAAGAGATCGAGCAGGCCGTCGCCGTCGAAATCGAGCACCGCCAGGCCGCCTCCCAACGATTCCAAGATGGCGTAATGATCGGCCTCCTCCCCGTTGCGATAGGTGAAATGGATCCCCGACTCGGACGTCACCTCGCGGAACAGTGGCGGCCCCGGCGTTTCTTCAACTTCACTTACCGACTCCAGGGGATGAGAAGCGGACCAGCGGCAGCTGCTGACAGTGAGCAACACACTTGCCCCCGCCAGGGCCGGCAATACCCACAGGGACCGCCTCGCCAGTCTCGCTAGAGACTGTGAGCCAGAAGGATTAGCAAACATCGAACAAACCTCCTGAGGAGAAAAGATGAGAACATATCTATTGTAACTACGGAACGGCGGTTGCAAACGGTTCTTCTCAGATTTTGTTTCTCCCGGTGCGCAGTTGGCGAGGAAAAGGCGCCGGATGTGACACGAAAATTGCATATACTTGCGCGAGGGCCTGAGGGAAAATAGATAGCGGAGAACATTTCCCAAAAGAGAAAGATTACTTTCTGGGAGTAGGCAGCGTCTTGAGAAAGCGGTGAACGATCGTGAGGAAACTTTTACTCCTGCTCATGGTACTGGCCGTGACGGCGGCAATAGCAGCGTATGCCTGGCACTTGTGGCGCGAACACGAGACCGAGCACATCGCCTATACCTTGGAATGGGTCCAACGCGGCACGCTGGACGAAGTGATCAGCGCTACAGGCCGATTACAGCCGCGCGAAATCTATATCGTCGGCGCCGAAGTGGCTGGCAAAGTGACAGCGGTGCTGGCTGACTACAATCAGACTGTCGCCGAGGGGGATGTGCTCCTGCGCCTGGACGATCGTTTGGCCAAGGCGCGCCTGGAACAAGCGGACACGGCCGTTCAGTTGGCACGGTCAGCCGTCCGCCAAGCGGAAGTCCAGCGCGACACCGCCGCCAAGTTGCTCAAGCGCCTGCGCGACATGGCCCAAGAGATACGCAGTCCAGAAGAGGTAGACATTGCCGAAGGGAAATGGCGTGCTACAGAGGCAGCCGTGGAGGAAGCGCGGAGTAAGGTACGGCAAGCGAGAGACGTGCGGCGACAAGCAGAGATCGGTTTGCAGCTGACGACGGTGCGCGCGCCCGTCCTCGAATCGGTTGGGGCATCTGCGTCCCAGCCTCAGCGGCCCGGCACCGGCGTGGTGGTCGAGGACATCGAGCCGTCCCGTCCCAAACGTTCCTTTGTGGTCCTGGAACGCAAGGTATCGGTCAACCAGGAAATTGGTCCGGCCAACCAGGGGCACCTGTTCACTTTGGCGTCCGACCTTCAGCACATGCGGGTGACGGCCGCGGTAGGTGAGGGCGACATCGACAAGGTGCGCCGCGGCATGACGGCTCGCTTCTCCGTCGGCAATACCGGAGATGAGGCCCCTAAATACTGCGGCGTCGTCGAGGACATTCACTTGATGCCTGACAATGAATATGGCGCTGTTTACTACAAAGTCGAGATTGACGTTCGCAACATGCGCGATTCCGAGAGCGGCGATTGGAAGTTACGTCCCGGTCTGACGGCGTCGGTAGACATTATTCGCCGTTCGCATCCTAATACCTGGAAAGTGCCGTCCACAGCGCTGAATTTCGAGCCGGCCGCCGAGCAGCAGAGCGCCGCCGCACGCAAGAAACTGGCGCAGCGAGACCGCTTGCCGCATCCGGAGGAGTGGCAGACCGTCTGGACCTTGGGCGCGGACGACAAGCCCTGGCCCCTCTTCGTCCGCACCGGGGGCAAAGGCGTGCATGGAGAGACGGGCATTACGGCCGATCGTTTCACTGAGGCCCTGCAATGGGATGAAGAAGTGAAAGACCCTGCGGCGTTGCAAGTTATCACGGCTGCACCGCCACCCAAGAAAAGCATTTTTAACATACCTAAAATCCAGTTTTAGAAGGCCGCTTGGGCGCGGGGCGTCGGCCCGTCGAGCGAAGCCTCAGAAGGCGGACGTCTTCACGCGAAGTTTGCTGCATGGAGGAGGGGGTTTCTCGTTATGCCTGCCCTTATCGCGTTGGAAAACGTCAGCAAAATTTATCGGATGGGAGTGCTCCAGGTTCGCGCTTTGCATGACGTATCGCTGACCATCGAAACAGGTGAGTTCGTGGCCATCGTCGGCGCTAGCGGGTCGGGCAAAACGACACTGCTGAACATTATCGGTTGTCTCGATCGCCCTACTTCCGGCGTCTATCGCTTCGACGGACAGGACGTGGGCCGCTTGGACCGAACCGAGTTGGCCTATCTCCGCAATCGCAAATTGGGGTTTGTCTTTCAGAACTTCAACCTGCTGCCGCGCCACAATGCCATCGAAAACGTGGAACTGCCGCTTCTCTATGCTGGCATAGCGGCCAAGGAACGCCGCCGTCGTGCCGTGGACCTTCTGAAATCCCTGGGGCTGGGTGAGCACCTGTATCACAGGCCGAGCGAGCTGTCCGGTGGCCAACAACAACGTGTGGCCATCGCCCGCGCTCTTGCCAATCAGCCGCAGGTCGTAGTGGCTGATGAACCGACTGGCAATCTGGATTCGCGCACCAGTGAAGAGATCTACCACGAGTTCCAGCGCCTCAATCGCGAACGGAAGCAGACGATCATTCTGGCGACGCACGATCCCACCATTGATCGCTGGGGGCCGCGCAAGGTGACGGTTCGCGACGGCGTCATCGTTAGCGACGTCCCCAGCAAGGCCGCGTAACCCACGCCGCGACGATCCGGCAACGGCATGGAAAATACTATGCCCGAATGCTTGCGGCCGAGTACAGTAGAAGGGGCCAGGCATGAGCTTTTTTGCCGCTGTTGGTATTGCTTTGGATGCCTTGTTGGTCCACAAAGGACGGTCCATCCTGACCAGTCTGGGCATTGTCATTGGCATCAGCGCTGTCATCGCTATGGTGTCGGCCGGCGAGGGAGCACGGCTCCTCTTGGAGGAGCGTCTTTCCAGTCTCGGCAAGAACCTCATTCTGGTTCGCGCCGGCACCCCCGTCTCGCAGGTCATGACGGCCGACGGCACACCTTTGACCCGCGACGATGCCCGCGCCATCCGCCAGCGTCTCGGCCATGAGCTTACGGGCGTTGCCGAAGTGCAACAGTTTCAGCGCCTGGTTTCTCGGCACGGCCTGCACCATCCGACGGCGGTGACAGGCACGACCCCAGAACTGCCGCTGGTGCGTGGTTGGCACGTGCAAAACGGGCGCTTTCTCAGCGAAGACGATCTCAAGAAATTGGCCGACGTGTGCGTCCTTGGCGCCACTCTCAAAGACAAGTTGTTTCCCCATCAGGTCAACGTCCTCGGACAAACGTTGCGCCTCGATTTTCTCCAGTTGCGCGTCATCGGCGAAATGGCGCCCAAAGGCCGCTCGCCCTTGGGCTTTGACCAAGACGACCAACTGTGGCTGCCGTTAACGACGTTGCAGTACAAACTGGGCGGTGGCGACCGACTTACCATGATCGTCACAAGTACTCCGTCCGCAGAAGACCTCGACCGGGTCAAAACGGACATTGCCGCTCTGCTGCGGCAGCGGCGGCACGTCCAGCCGGGCAATGAGAACTTTGATGTCAGCAGCATCAACGAAATTACCGACCTGGCCCGGACAGTGACGACCGTGTTGCAATTGTTGGTAGCCATCGTCGCCGGTATCTCGCTGGTGGTCGGCGGCATCGGCATCATGAATATCATGCTGGTATCGGTGGCGGAGCGGACGCACGAAATCGGCATCCGCATGGCCATCGGCGCCACGCCAGCCCATGTGCTGACGCAATTTCTCATCGAGGCGCTGGTGCTGTCGTTGGCAGGCGGATTGATCGGCCTGACGCTGGGGCTGGCAGCGTCGTTCGTAATGGCCGGACTGATCGGTTGGCCCTTGGTCATTTCACCCTTGGCCATCCTGGCAGCTTGCGGCGTCTCCGGCGCCGTCGGCGTGTTTTTCGGCTACTATCCGGCTTGGAAGGCGTCGCGCCTGGAGCCTATCGAAGCGCTGCGCCGCGAGTAAAGCACCCAAGGCGAGCGGGGGGACACCCCCCGCTCGCCTTGGGGTTCTACCGGGGGGTTGACACCCCCGGCTCGCCTAAACACGGTTGTGCAAACATCAAGGTTGGATAGGTGCAGCGCGATACATCTGGAACGGCCTGAAATAGTTAGGTGCAGCCGCCTGCATCTGGGCTGGCGTCGGCCAGAAGCTTGTGCCGAACGTGGTCGTGCTGCTGATGAAATTGGTCCGCGTTGGCTGATAGAACATCGAACTCAACCGATAGGGGAAAGCGGTTCCGGTGGTGTTCTGGCGATAGGTGGTGGTGGCGATGGGGGCGTTCAAATTGCGGTAATCCATCGGCGAGTTGTTCGTGATGTTTGGCTGGACGGTGATGTTGATGTTTTTGGGAAATTTGAGAATGTTGGTGAGAACAGATGTTCCCGACGTTTGTTGAGCGTGCGCCGGCGTCGCTCCTATCATCCCCAGAGCGAAACCCGTCAACCAGAGAACCTTGCGCATGATCTGCCCCCTTCCTTGAGGAAGTCTTCGTTCCGACAGGCGAAAAAGAATAGGAAGCGGCCCCACCATAGCAAAGGCCCAGAATGTGTCAAGGGCTTTTTGTCGCTTGGGGTGCGGTGCGCAGCCGTAGGTAGCCCTTGAGCCGGTCGAGCAACACGGCGCCCAGAATAACTGCTCCGAAAACCACTTCTTGGCGAAACGGTGTAACGCCAGTGAGGTTCATGCCATTCTTGATAACGGCGATGATAAAAGCCCCGATGAGTGTGCCGAACATCTTGCCTTGACCTCCGGAAAGGCTAGCGCCGCCGACGACCACAGCGGCGATGGCGTACAGTTCATACATCAGTCCATAGGTCGGTGCGCCACTCCGCAACCGGGAAGCCATGACGACGCCGCCAACACCAGCCAGTCCTCCGGAGAAAGCGTAAACCCACAACAGTACGCGCTGCACCGGCACTCCCGACAGCCGCGCCGCCTCAGCGTTGCCGCCGATGGCATAGATATAGCGCCCTAGCGTCATGCGTGTCATTACGACGTTTGCTGCGATGTACAGTACCATCATCAGCACAACGCCATTAGGAATACCAAACAAGTCCGCGCCGCCGCCCAGCCAGAGAAACGAGGTGGGTACCTGATAGATCGATGCGCCCCTCGATATCTCCGAAGCTATGCCGCGCGCTACCAACATCATCGCCAGCGTGACAATAAACGCCGGCACCTGAAAGAACGTCACCATGGCTCCGGAAAATAGGCCGCACAAGCCGCACAGCGACACCGCCGCCAAGCAGGACCAAATCATGCCGTTGGCCGTTGCTGTTTCTGCACCGGCGACATCGCGGATCAGTAAAGTCGTAGTTACGGCGGACAGCGCAATAAGGCTGCCCACTGAGAGGTCGATACCGCCGGTGATGACAACAAAGGTCATGCCAGCGGCCAAGATGGCGATGATGACAATCTGATCGGCGATATTGCGCAGATTGTCGGCCTTGAGGAAATTGGGCCACCAGTAGCGCGGCGGCGTTACGACCGGCACATTACCCAGCTGCGGAAAGCGGGCTGCCACATGGCGCAAGATTGCCCAGCTGCTTGTTGCCTGGTTGGCGGCGATGGCATCGAGTTTGCCACCAGCGGTCGCCAGGCGCTCCAACTCGGCGCGGGCATCGTAGGGTCGGCCACGCACGTCGCCGACCACTTGGGCGCCGGCTGCTTCGAGATGATGCCGCGCTGCCTCGGCAAAGGCGAGGTCTTCGCGTGTATCTCGGGTCACCAGCAGGACATGCACCGCAGGACCGAAGCGGGCTAGCACCTCGCGCGCCACCTGCTCGCCGCCGGAGGCGCCGCCAGGTTCCTGCAAGGCAAACGTCACGCCGCTGTAATAGGCACACAACAGCACTAGCACCAGGGCCATGCCGTAATCGGAAAGAACGCGTCGCATCTGCTAGAAAAACTTGCCTTTTTTACGGGCTGCGCTCATTTTATCGCGGGCCTTCGCCGCGGCATTGCTCTGCAAGGCCCGGTAAGCGCCCTGAATATCTGCTAAGATGGTTGAGCATTCCTGACAGACGGCTACGCCGTGCGCGGACAGAACTTGTCGGTCTTTTAGCAAGTGTTCCAGTTGCTCGGGCACTTTATCTATCTCTGGAAAAGGCAGTTGGAGTTGAATGTAGTTTTTGAAGATCTCTTCAAGTTTTTTCCTTTCCGGCAAGCCCATCGCCCAAGTGGCCCGATGGATGAACTCGCGCACTTTCGGCAAAGCGTAGTACACGCGGCTTTTGGCCTTTTCCCATTGGGCCACATCGGCGTTCAAGGCATGTACTTTTTCATCCGCCGTCAACAGCTTCCGCGACTCGGCTTCCATTTGTGTACGAAGACTTTCCATCCGTTGGCGCAAACCATCTATGGTGGCTTCCAAACCCAATATGGCATTCCAACGCGATTCGAAGTCCTGCCACTTTGTTAAAGGGATCGTCGGCCCGGAGCTTTCCTTGAGAGGTGCCGTGGGGAGCGGCGGCTTCAGGCGGATGTGAACTGTCAGGTGGGCGACATCTTGCGGAGGTGGTGGAAGAGGGAGTTGCAGTTCAGGGTTGGCCCCGTTCATGCCGGAATGGAGAACATCGCCGTGGCGCCAAGATTCCACCTCGTCTGCTGCGATGGCCACGGCACTCAGAAGGTTTTCTGCCGTCAAGAGCTGGTCCATGCCGGGAATTTGAAAACTCTTCTGGGGGATGCGAAATATAAGAGCGAAAGGCTCGCCCTCGGGTTTGAACCACACCTCCGCAATTTTTTCTCCCCTGTACTTCAAGGCGGCCCATTGCTTCGAGGGAGGCTGTTCCGAAAAGTTCACTTCGCACCTCCTCTTCCGAGAGGGGATAAGGCCTTTTCAAGTCCAGCATGGCAAACGCTATGTTTGGGTGAGCGGAGTCGTGTCGGCGCCCCGAGTAGCCCTACTCGAGGCGCGGACACGCCCTCGCTCACCCAACTCCTCGGGACGCACCCTGGCTTGCTGACCTCTTGCGCCATGCTGGGGGCCGTCTCCGTCCCCATCGGATCAGCCAATGCCTTCATTGTCCCTGAGGTCTGACAATGTGGCAAGTATTACCCCACGGCCAATCGCAGAATGTCTTCTTGAGTTGCTCGGCTGACGTCGGTGATTTCGCCGGTGAGCCGGCCTTCATGCATGACGAGGATGCGGTCACTCATGCCTAGAACTTCGGGCAACTCAGAACTGATCAGCAAAATGGCTTTGCCAGCCGCGGCCAAGTCATTGATAAGCCGGTAAATCTCGACTTTCGCTCCCACATCGATACCGCGCGTTGGCTCATCGAAGAGCAGAACTTCGCAGTGGCGCTCCAGCCACTTGGCCAAGACGACCTTCTGCTGATTGCCGCC
>JAJPIY010000220.1 GCA_021324515.1 Planctomycetota bacterium | reverse complement strand
GGACCGCGCTGTTGTGAGGCCGCTGCGGCAGCTCTGCACCGATTCCGACCGACCATTGGCCCGTGTTCACGCCGCCTGGCTGTTGGAAGCGTTGAACGCCCTGGACGCCGACCTCGTGTCCCGACTGTTGCACGATGAACATCCACGAGTGCGTGAACAAGCGCTGGTGCTGTGCGAGCGCTGGCTGCCCAGTTCAGCCGTCATCCAGAGAGAAGCCCTGGCACGGGCGGCGGATCCGGACGCGCGGGTCCGCTATCAGGCTGCGCTGAGCTTGGGCGAGTGGGATGACGAGCGCATCGTGCCGGCGCTAGCGAAAATTGCGGCGGCTGGCATAGACGATCGCTGGACGCGCACAGCGGTAGCCAGCGCCGTGCCGCGCCGCGCCGGTGCGCTGCTGGCAGCCTTGCTGAGACCGGAGGGAGGATTGACGGCTCAGGCTACGCCAGGGCGGCTGGCCCTCGTGCAAGAACTGGCCGCCCTGGTCGGCGCGCGGCAAGAACCGAGCGAAGTCGCTGCCCTCCTCGCCATACTGCGAACATTGCCTGGGAACGACGGGACGCGCTGGCAAGTAGCAGGCCTGAACGGTTTGGCGGACGGGATGGGCCGACGCGGCCGACAGTTAAGCACCTTCTTGCTCGCTTTGCCCGCCTCGCAGCGCCAAGCTGCCGAGGCGGCCGAGCAACTGTTCACCCAAGCCGGGCAGATCTGTACCGACCGCAAACGAGAGCCAGGAGAGCGCGTGGAGGCGATTCGATTGCTGGCCCATGCCCGACCGGAAACGGCGCTGCCGATCTTGTCGCGGCTGTTGAGAGACGAGCCGATTCCCGAAGTGCGGTTGGCTGCGGTGCGGGCGCTGGCAGTGCAGCCTTCCGCCCAAGTACCACGTCTCTTCATGGAATCCTGGACCACGTACACGCCCGTGCTGCGCCGCGAAGTCATGGAGTCGATGTTGCGGCAACCCGAACGCGCGCGTTTCTTGCTTGATGAGGTAGAGGCGAAGCGCGTGGCGCCAGGCGACCTCGATGCGCCGAGCCGGGATCGGCTGCTCAAGCACGTCCAGGCGGATATTCGCCAACGGGCCGGCAAATTGCTTCAGGCCGGCACTCCCGAGCAACGCAAGCAGGTCCTCCAGCGCTATCGACAAGCCCTGATGCGCAAAGGTGATCCGGAGCGCGGCCGCGAAGTGTTTCGTCAGAACTGCGCCACCTGTCATCAAGTCGCCGGCATCGGTACGACGGTGGGACCGGACATCAGCGATACGCGGACCAAGACGCCGGAGGCACTTTTGCAGGACATCTTGAATCCCAATGCGGCTATCGATGCGAATTACGTCAATTACATCGTGACTACCAAGAACGGCAAGGAAATCACCGGCATCATTGCCGCTGAAACGGCGTCGAGCATTACCTTGCGCCGCGCCGAAAATCAGACGGACACGATACTACGGCAGGACATCGAGGAAGTCCGCTCCACGGGCGTTTCTCTGATGCCCGAAGGACTGGAGAAAACAATAACACTCGACCAGATGGCCGATCTGATTTCTTTCCTCAAGAACTGGCGCTACCTCGACGGCAAAACGCCAGGGGTAGACCTGCGGCGTCCCTAACGGCACACGCCATGAGGCGGATATGTGCGGATCAGGCACAGAAGCGGCCGTACTCATCTGTTGCAGCCGCGTGCTTCTCTGAAGAGGTGCGACCGGCATGTGAATTGCTTATCTTGTTCCGTTCCTCAGAAATGAAAGGAGTCCTAAACCATGCTATCGCAAACAACTCTAGAAAAACCGGATAAAGCCCTTCTTAGCAAAGAGGAGCTGCGGCTACTCAATTCCTACTGGCACGCAGCCAATTATCTCTGCGTCGGCATGTTGTATCTGCGCGACAATCCCTTGCTGCGCGAACCGTTACGTCCCGAACATATTAAACAGCGGCTCTTGGGACACTGGGGTTCCGCTCCGGGACAAACGTTTATTTGGGTCCACCTAAATCGGCTCATCAAGAAATACGACCTGAACATGATCTACATTTCCGGGCCAGGGCACGGAGCGCCAGCCGTGCTGGCCAACGCTTATCTGGAAGGCGTCTACTCGGAAGTGTACCCAGACAAGGGCGAAAATGTGGAAGGTTTGCGTCGTTTTTTCAAACAGTTTTCTTTTCCCGGCGGCATCGGCAGCCATTGCACACCGGAAACGCCTGGTTCGATCCACGAGGGTGGCGAATTGGGTTACAGTCTGTCCCATGCCTTCGGGGCCGCCTTCGATAATCCCGATCTGATTGTGGCCTGCGTCATCGGCGACGGCGAAGCGGAGACCGGCCCGCTGGCGACCGCCTGGCATTCGAACAAATTTCTCAATCCGAAGCGCGATGGCGCGGTCTTGCCCATCTTGCACTTGAACGGCTATAAGATCGCCAATCCGACGATCTTGGCGCGCATCCCCCATGAAGACCTGGAAAACCTTTTTCGCGGCTATGGTTGGGAGCCGTGCTTCGTCGAAGGCGACGACCCCACCACAATGCATCTGGCCATGGCGCGAACGTTGGAATATTGCATTCAGACGATCCAGGCGATTCAGAAAGAAGCGCGCGCTAACGGCAGCGACGAAATGCCGCGCTGGCCGATGATCGTCTTCCGCTCGCCCAAAGGTTGGACCGGCCCCAAGGAAGTAGACGGCCATAAAGTGGAAGGCTTTTGGCGCGCCCATCAGGTGCCCATTGCCGATGTGATACACAATCGCGCGCATTTGAAACAGCTCGAAGAATGGATGCGGAGTTATAAACCCGAAGAACTCTTTGACGCCAATGGCAAATTAATCGCCGAGCTGCGACAATTGGCCCCCACAGGTACACGTCGCATGAGCGCTAATCCCCACGCTAATGGGGGATTGCTGAGAAAAGCTCTCCTCATGCCGGACTTCCGCGATTATGCAGTCGAGGTCGCCAAACCAGGAGCAACGGAAGCGGAAGCCACACGCATTCTCGGCGCTTTTCTCCGTGACATTTTGCGCCGGAACCCTACCAATTTTCGCATTTTCGGGCCGGACGAGACGGCCTCCAATCGCCTGACCGCCATCTATGAGGCCAGCAAAAAGACGTGGATGGCGGAATTAAAGCCTGAAGATCGAGACGGCAGCGAATTGGCTCGCGACGGCCGCGTCATGGAGATACTCAGCGAGCATACCTTGGAAGGTTGGCTGGAAGGCTATCTGCTGACAGGACGCCACGGCTTTTTCTCCACCTATGAGGCCTTTGTTCATGTTATCGATTCGATGATTAATCAACATGTCAAATGGCTAGAAAAGGCCAAGACGGAATTGTCCTGGCGCGCTCCTGTCTCTTCCTTGAATTTGCTCATCACCTCTACCGTTTGGCGTCAAGACCATAATGGTTTCACGCATCAAGACCCTGGCTTTCTTGACCTGATAGTCACCAAAAGCCCGGAAGTGACCCGGATCTATTTGCCGCCCGACGCCAATTGTCTGCTCAGCGTGGCCGACCACTGCTTGCGCAGCACAGATTACATCAATGTTATCGTCGCCGATAAGCAGCCGCACTTGCAATATCTAGACATGGAGGCGGCGATTCGCCACTGCACCAAGGGCATCGGTATCTGGGATTGGGCCAGCAACGATGCGGGGGCCGAACCGGACCTGGTAATGGCCAGCGCCGGCGACGTGGCCACCATGGAAGCCTTGGCCGCCACGGCGCTCTTGCGGCAACACTTCCCGGATTTGAAAATTCGCTTCGTCAACGTCGTCGATCTGTTCCGTTTGCAGCCATCCACGGAACATCCCCACGGCCTGACGCCGCGCGATTTCGATAGCCTGTTCACCACCAACAAACCGATCGTCTTCAATTTCCACGGCTATCCGTGGCTGATCCATCAACTGACGTATCGCCATACCAATCATGCCAATCTGCACGTGCGCGGCTATAAGGAAAAAGGCAACATCAACACCCCGCTCGAATTGGCGATCAAGAACCATACCGATCGCTTCCATTTGGCCATCGACGCCATCGATCGGGTGCCGCGCTTGCAGATGATCGGCTCTCATGTCAAGGAGTGGTTGAAAGACCAGGTCATCAACCACATCAATTACGCTCATGAATATGGCACGGATCGGCCTGAAATTGTGAATTGGCGTTGGCCCAATTTCTGAGGACAAGGCATGAGCATTTTGGTGATAAATGCCGGATCGAGCAGCCTGAAATTCGGCCTGTTCGATGCTGCGGCGCGGCAGACATTAGCGACCGGCTTGATCGATTGGCGCGGCGACCCGCGGCAAGCAGAGTTGGTCCTCCACCGCAGCGAGAGTGCGCCTTTGCGTTCACGGGAATCGGTATCGGACCATCGCACGGCGGTACTTCATGCTGTGAACCAACTGGCCCGCCTTCCCGGAGCCCACGGTGCAGCAGCCGTGGCTGTCACGCTGGTAGGGCACCGGGTCGTCCACGGCGGCACACGTTTTCAGGAACCGATACGCATCGACTCGAACGTGAAAGCAGAGATCGCCCAGCTGGCTGAGTTGGCCCCCTTGCACAATCCAGCCGCGTTGGAGGCCATCGAGGCTGCCGAATCCGCCTTGCCACACGTGCCGCACGTGGCCGTATTCGATACGGCGTTCTTTGCCACGCTAGGGCCACGCGCCTACGTTTATCCGGCGCCCTATACCTGGTTCCGGGAGGGGGGCATTCGTCGCTTTGGTTTCCACGGCATCAGCCATGCTTTTTGCGCCAGCCGCGCCGCAGAGCTGATGGGCCGTCCCCTCACAGCATTGCGGTTGATCGTCTGCCATCTCGGCAACGGCTGCTCGGCCAGCGCCCTCTGCGCTGGCCGCGCCGTACAGACTAGCATGGGATTCACCCCCCTGGATGGTCTCATGATGGGCACACGCTGCGGCTGGCTCGATCCCGGCATCCTGCTTCACCTCCAACGACGGCACAACCTGAGCGTCGATCAGCTAGACCATGCCCTCAATCACGAGTCGGGGCTGCTCGGCATTTCCGGCGTTTCCTCAGACTATCGCCATGTGAAAGCCGCGGCTGACCAGGGCAACGACCGCGCCCGTCTGGCATTGGCAATCTTCGCCGATCGCATCCGAGCGACGATCGGCGCGTATGCCGTCCTTCTGGGAGGCGTGGATGCCATCGTCTTTACAGCCGGCATCGGTGAACACGCCGCTGACTTACGCGCGGCTGTCTGCGAGGGGCTGCAAATCCTTGGCCTCCACCTCGACGCCGACCGCAACGCTGCTTGCACGCCGGACGCCGACATCGCCTCCGCCGACTCACCCGGTCGCATTCTCGTCATCCGCACGCAGGAAGAGCTGATGATCGCCCGCGAAGCCCGGCGAATACTGCCCGTCTCAAGGTATAACTAGGCACAGGGAGATCAGACATCTTGGCGAGCGGGGGGTGTGAACAGGGCGAGCGGGGGTGTGAACAGGGCGAGCGGGGGGTGTGAACCCCCCGGTATCCGCGGGCGAGCGGGGGGTATGAACAGGGCGAGCGGGGGGTGTGAACCCTCCGGTAGCACAACCGGGGGGTTGACACCCCCCGCTCGCCTCCCGGTTGTTTTACTGGGGGGTTGACATCACCCGCTCGCCTAAATAACGCCCCTGTTTGTGTCCATCTCTATCGCGTCCCGTATAATTTCACAGGATGCACTTCGCGTCGCAGGAGAACTATCAGGCATGGTCTCGCCGCCGATCGTGATTTATCCTCCCCAAACGCCACCTTCCCGGTTGAAGCGTCTGCTCAAGGCCGCAGCACGGCTTGGGGCACGGTTGTGTATCGGGCCTGTTGTGGCCGGTTATTGGCTGAATGCCTTGGTGATCGGCCGCAACCGGGCTTTGGAGTCCGCTTCGCAATTGCTCTCTCTGCTTCCCGGAATAAGTGGACAATACCTTCGCCGCGCTTTCTTGGAACAGGTGTTGGCGCGTTGCCATCCGAGTGCCTTGATCGAATTTGGGACGCTCTTTTCGCAAACGGGGGCGATGTTGGATGAGAACGTTTATGTCGGTCCCCGCTGCCAGTTGGGCCTCGTCCACCTCCAACGCGATGTGCTTTTGGCCTCCGGCGTTCAGGTTCCTTCGGGAGGCAAGACGCATTATTTCGACGACCCCAGCCTTCCCATCCGTGCGCAAGGCGGCGAGCGCCGCCTGGTCACCATCGGAGCGGGCGCCTGGATTGGCGCCGGAGCGATTGTCTTGGCTGATATTGGGCCGGGTACGGTGGTGGCGGCCGGCTCGGTAGTGACCAAGCCGCTTCCGGAGAACGTGATCGCCGCAGGTGTACCCGCCCGCGTACTCGGCTCGCGCGCGGAGAAACGGCCGAGCGCTTGCGGATAGGGCCTCGTCTTCGCCACGAAAAAGGCGCCGTTACGGCGCCAATGTATCAGGGCGGATCAAACCCTCCTCGCGAAAAGGGATTGCAACGACACAGGCGCCAGATACCTTTGCAGGCGCCGCGCAAAGGGCCGTGCTTATGAATCGCTTCAATGAAGTATTCGCTGCAACTCGGTTCGAAGCGGCATACTGTGGGCAGTATGGGCCGCAAGCAGACTTGATAGAAGCGTACGCCAGCAAGCAATAGGGTTGAAGCCCCAAAGCGAACGCCTGCTAACAGCCGGCCCCTCATGATTTGTTGGCCTCGCGTTCCAGCTTGCGCGCCGCTTGGTGTACCAGGCGCGGCAGCGATTGCTTCAACTCTGCCAGGGACGGCGGCTCCGCTCGACGCGGGATGAGGACCAGATCGAGTCCTACCGGCATCGTGTGACGGGTCAAGCGGAACGCCTCACGATACAGACGGCGCAGCCGATTGCGCTGCACCGCACCGCCTAGCTTGCGCGACACCGAGAAGCCCAAACGCAGATAGGGCTGTCCGTTCTCGCAAGCATAGACGATCAGCCATCTATCGCTGACGGAACGGTGGCGTTGATAGACACGGCGAAAATCGGCCTCGCGGCGCAAGTGCTCGTGCTTGCGGAAGCGAAAGGACGGCATTTTCAGCTCCACGGCATGCGTTCGCGCGGATTCTGCGGATTGCGGCGTGCGAATTCTTCGATGAGTTCGCGGCTGCGCTCATCCAAAGTTTTGGGGACTACGATCTTGATTTCGATGTACTGGTCGCCGCCAGCGATGCCTTTGCCCCGCAGCCGCAGACGTGATCCGCTCGATGTACCCGGCGGCACCGTGACCGTCAAGCGTGTGCCGTCCAGCGTCGGCACGTCCACTTTGGCGCCGAGGATCGCCTCCGCCACGGAGATCGGCACCTCCAGGATGACATCGTTCCCCTCGCGGCGGAAATAAGGATGCGGTTCGATTTTGACGCGGACCAGCAGATCGCCGCCGCCCGGCCCCTGTCCCGCCAAACGGAGCTTCTTGCCTTCTTCGACGCCGGCAGGCACGCGCAGGTCTATGGCGCGCCCATCGACGTTGAGCGTCACCGTGCCGCCCAGGGCAGCCTTGAGGAAAGGGATGGCCACCTCTGCCTCGACGTTTTCCGGCGGTCGCGCCGTCCGCGCCCG
>JAJPIY010000324.1 GCA_021324515.1 Planctomycetota bacterium | reverse complement strand
CGCGTCCGGGTTACGATTGGCGAGGAGCTTCCGTCAGCATCGGTGGATTACGGTGATTGGAGCCGGAAGATGCTCGGTCACGCGGCCCCGGAGATGAGCCCCGACCGCCATTTCCTCTTCACCATATCATTGCCGACTGGTGCCGTCCTGGTGGACGACCTCCTGCGTTACACGCTCGATCCCGCGGGCATGGTCCCCTGGCTGCCTCCGCTCCCGCCTCCAGATCCCACCATCCGCACGTTCGAAACACCGGGGAAAGAGTTCGAGGGCAGCCGGTTGTGGTGCGTTACGGCGATGGCACAACACGAGCGGCTGCGTGGCTGGAACGCGGCGCACGGCCTGCCGCGCCAGGACGAGTGGGCCGTCACCCGCGGCTCGGTCTATGCGTACCTTTATGAGGGAGATGCGAGCGGGCAGGCTGCACTGCAAGCGAAGCTCCGCGATCTCGAGGCTCGCGGCATCGGTGCCCGACGGAACGAGGGATTCGGCCGGGTCGTGGTCTGCGATGCATTTCACATTTGCTTTGCTCCGAGGGAGGCAACATGAGCGCGGTGCTTACCCCTGAGCTGCTGCAAGCAGCGGATGGTTTCCTCGATACGGACGAACAGCATGGGGCGGCGGTGAAGCTTGGCCGGTGCCTGTTCGAGACGTTCGGTGCCGACAAGGAAGGCCGGGTCAGCACCCAGGTGCGGAACCTGCAACAGATGGCCGTGTCGGCAACGCGCTTCGCGGACGTCGAAGACTTCGTGAAAAACCAGATGGGCAAGAAAACCGGCCCCTCCAGGGAGTGGCGTGAGGTCGGCGACGAAATCCTGAAGCAACTCGAGAAGTTGCGGGCGGAAGCCAATCAACTGACGGCGGACGAAGGGCAGCGCCTGTTGCTCCGCCTGCACCTGGCCCGCGGCTGGGTCCGCGCCGTGGTCGGCGCCTACCTGTACGCCAAGGCCCAGAAAGAGATGGAGCAAAGTCATGCTTGAAATCGACATCGCGGCCGACACCGAGTTGGGGCAGCGAGCCATTAAGGCGGTGGACAGTTACGTCCGGGATAACGTTTCTGACTCTTTCCAGAAGGCGGAAGACTGGCCCATCTCGCGCGCCCAGATCACCGGCTTGCGGCAGATCGCAGTCAGCGAACCGACCAAAGTGGGAGAGTTCGCAGAACATCAGCGAAAAAAAGCCCAGGCCAAGCTCGAGAACACGAAGAAAGAGGAACGGCGAAGCGAGTTGGAGGCGGAAATCGCCTTCTGGGAGCTGGTAAGAGGACTTTGTGACGGCAAGCCGCCGAAGTTCGCCTGGTCTCTTACCCAGGCGCGTGACCAGGCCCTGCCCGCCGAATTGCACGACGAAAAGCAACCGCCCGGAGCACAACTCACGAAGGAGCAACAGGCCGCCCGCAAGGAGAAGCGCGAAGGCCGCGAGCGCTGGCAGCGACAGTGGGAACGGGACCACTACGCCGCTTTCTTTCAGCGCTTCTGCATTCACTACCTCTACGAGATGTCCAAACGAACCAAGGGGGAATGAGGATGCCGACGTCACCCATCGCCAAGCAACTGCGGCTCAAGCGCAAGCTGCAGGTCCGTGGCCGCATCGTCTTTGAAACCGCGTGGCGGATCGGTACCGGCCGGGAAGGGCAAACGTCCGACTTGGGCGTCCTGCTCGACGCCGCCGGCCAGCCGATCCTGCCGGGCTCCTCGATCAAGGGCAAACTGCGTAACACCTGCGAGGCCCTGGCCTCCGCGCTGAAGCTCAGGGCGTGCCTGCTGAACGTCGAGGCAGGCGGCGTCGAATGCGCCAGCGACGTGCGCTGGTACAGCCGCCACCGTGACGCCTATCAAAGCGCCTTGCGGACCGGAGTGCAGCAACAGCTTGACTGGATCGAAAAGAATACTTGTGACGTGTGCAAACTCTTCGGTTCGCCGGTCCAGGCGGCCCGGCTGCGGTGCAGCGACGGCACGCTCGACAACCCCGCGGCTGCAGCCGTGCGAGTCCGCGACGGTGTGGTGCTCGACCGCGACAGTCACACCGCCGTCGATGGGCTGAAGTACGACTATGAAACCGTGGCGGCCGGGACTGCCTTCCGGGTGTGCTTTGACCTCGACAACCCCACGCCGAAAGACGAGGCCCTGTTCGGCGCCGCCCTGTTCGAGTGGGAGATCGGCAGCAGTCTTGGCGGCTTCACCAGCCGGGGCCTCGGCCGGTTCCGATTGAAGGACATTGAGATTCGAGGTGTGAACTTCGATAACCTGAAGGAGATGGTGCAATATCTCACCCGGCCGAAGGCGGAGGAGAAACTCAACGACCAGGGCGACTGGCAGTCCTACTTCCAGAAGAAGATTGAAGAAGTCCTCAACACCGTCCCGGCAGGAGGTCAATGATGTTACGCAAATGGCTCTGTCAGGCTGACATCACGGTTCAATTGCAGCCGATTGATCCGATCCTGATCAAGAGCGGCTACGCCACCCTCCGCGGCCCCGACATGGTGCCGGTGGAAACCTTGCGCGACGGCAAGCAGACCTTTTTCTTCCCCGGTTCATCCCTGAAAGGAGTGCTGCGGAGCCACTTCGAGCGGATTGCCCGGACGCTGCAGCCGAGGAGCGTCTGCATCCCTTACTACGACCCCAAGAAGGAAAACGAATTCAACGTCCCCGTCCCCGAGGAACAGCAAAGTTACGGCTGCGGCTTCCGCACACCGGGTGACGGGCGGCAGGACTCGTCCGCCACCGCCTACCACGAGTCGTGCGCGGCATGCCGGCTGTTCGGCTCGCTGCGGTTCGCGGGGCGGTTCAGCATCGGTGACGCCTACCCCTTGCCCGAGCCGGCGCCCCAACCGAAGCCCGGGCAACGCAACGGCGTCGGCATCGACCGCTTCACGGGCGGCACGGTCCGCGGCGTCCTGTTTGACCTGGTGGTGGTCGAGGGCGGCGTCTTCGAGACCGCCATCCGCGTGACCAATTTCGAGCTATGGCAACTGGCGGCGGTCAACTTCCTGCTGCAGGACCTGCATGATGAAATGATCACGCTCGGCTCGGGTCGCAGCCGTGGCTTGGGGCGCGTCAAGGGCGAGGTGACGCGCTACGCCCTTAGCTACGTTCGGCCGCAGTCCCACGTCGTCGGGTTGACCGAACTGGCCTCCGACGAGGAACGCCAAGCGTATCGCCTGTTCGACTGGCGGCAACCGCCTTTGCTGATTTCACTGGCAGATGGTCGCCGACTCGGACTACGAAGTGAATACGACCTGACTCAGAACTGGGTCGAACTGCTCCAGCCTTTGGCTGGAAGCGTCGAGGCGTTCTTGAAACAACATGGCCCCCTAGGTGTCCCCAATCGGTGAACGAGCCGTGACGACCCTCCGAGCCAGCGATCTGACCCCGGACGACCTGCTACGGCTGCTGGAGGAACTGGTTCCTCCCGCCGGGGAGAAGGTCCGCTGCTGGCTGGACGCACCCGATGGCTGGGCGTTGGACTACTGGCCTGGCCCGAACGGAATCGTGCGCTGGAACGGCGCCGGCCGCGACCCCTGCGATGAGCCGCTGAACGGGGTGCTCCCTCGCGTCATGCAGGGCCGCATTTTCTCCCCTTCAGGCGAGTTGAAATGGCGACTGTTGCCGGCGTTGGGCGAGCGTTGCTGCCGGGTCGTGTTCCTCGGCGACTGGGCGTCCGCCGCCCTGGAGGCGCTGCCGCTCCGTGAGGAACTGGCGGCCCTGTCCCGCGATGAGGCGACCTACCCGCTCTGGGGCCAGCAGACGAAGCACACTCCGGGCGAGTGGATCGACCTGCGCATCCCCCACCGCCTGCGCTACCCCGTGGACGCCGAGACACCTGCGCGAGGCCGGGTGATCGCGAAGGTGAGAGTTGAAATCTGGAAAGACCGTCGCGGCGAACCGCAGTTCATCCGGCTCTGCGACCTGACCGCCAGCTGGGAGGAATAGCCATGCCGCAAGGCGAAACATTCTGGAACCCGTACCGCTGGGTGCCTGTCAGCAAGGAAGAAGTGACGCGCGACAAACCGCTCTACCGGCACCGCTTTCAGGGTTTGTCGGGCCGGCTGGACTGTACCTTGGAGGCACTGACCCCGTTCTTGATCGGCAGCAGCAAGGGGGACGGGCATTTCATCCGCAGCGGTCGCACCAACCAGCCCTTCATCCCCGGCACGTCGCTGAAAGGTTTGATCCGCTCTCTGGCCGAGCTGGCCGGCAACGCCTGTATTCCTTTTCCGAATGGCTACGCCGACGAGAAACGCGAGCTTTCCCAGGCGTCGGAAGGCAAGGGCGTGGATTGGCGGTTGGATGTGGCCGCGCGGATGTTCGGCTACCTGGATGGGGGCAAGGTGTTCTCAGGCTTGGTGCGTTTCACGGATGCCGAGCTACGGGGAAATGCGAAGGAGATCGGGAAGTTCGACGTCGTGGTGGGCCAGCCGCAGCCAGAGCGGCACAAACCCTTCTATCCCGACAAAGAGCGGCGGAAGTTCTACCACCATCACCCTGGCGTTACCGGGTTGGTCGAGGGGACTACTCAAACTCGGACCGTCCATCCACTGCGTCCTGGCGTCCAGTTCATCTTCGGTGTGGATTTCGAGAACCTGCGCCAGGAAGAACTGGCCCTGTTGCTCTATTGTTTGGTGCTGGAGGAAAACGTCAGCGTGACCCTGAGCAAGGAGGCCTTGAGACCGGACGCCCAGGGGCCAGAGACGCTTACCGGACCATTGCGGCACAAGTTCGGAGGTTGCAAGCCGCAAGGGGGCGGCAGTGTCAAGATCAGTATCAACAAGATGACTCTGTGCGCGAGCATGGCCGACCGCTACCGCGGCCAGGCGGCGGCGTGCCGTGTACTGGAGGGAGAGGAGCTGCACACCGAAGTGAGCCGCCGCATCGAGCCGATCGTCAAGCGCACAGATGACACCATGCGCCACTTGCGGGCCATGCTCATTTATT
>JAJPIY010000305.1 GCA_021324515.1 Planctomycetota bacterium | reverse complement strand
CTGCGTTACATGGCCCCGGAGCGATTCAAGGGCGAATGCGACGAGCGCACCGACATCTATGGGCTGGGACTGACGCTGTACGAACTCTTGGTGCTTCGACCGGCGTTCGTGGAACACGATCAGCTGCGACTGATCGACGCGATCAAGAACGAGGAACCGCTCCGGCCGCGCGCCGTGGACCGCCACATCCCGCGCGACTTGGAAACCATCGTCCTTAAGGCCATCAACAAAGATCCCACGCGGCGCTATTCCTCGGCCGAGGCGCTGGCGGAGGACCTGCGCTGCTTCCTCACTAGTGAGCCGATCAAGGCCCGGCGGACGAGCGAGTGGGAACGACTGCGCATGTGGGGCCGCCGCAATCCGGCGTTGGCGGTGCTGTCCGCCGCCCTGCTGGTCCTGCTGATTCTGATTGCCGCCGCCACCACCGCAACCACCTTCTATCTCCAGGCGACCTTGGAAGTTTCAGAAAAACACCGCGAACGCGCCGAGAAGGCCGAGTTGGACAGCCAGCACAAACTGTGGCTGTCCTATCTGAGACAGGCCCAATCACGGCGGATGAGCCGGCAGTCCGGCCAGCACTTCGCTAGTCTGCGTGCCATCAAAGCGGCCCTGGACCTGCCGGTGCCGCCCGATCATTCGCGCGCCGAGCTGCGCACCGAGGCCATCGCCTGTCTGGCCTTGCCCGATATGTGTGTCGTTCAAGAATGGGACGGCTGGCCTGCCGGCAGCGCGCATCTCGATTTCGATAGTACCCTGGAGCGCTATGTTCGCACCGACGACACAGGGGGCGTCAACATCTGCCGTGTGGGTGATGGCGTGCTCCTCGCTCACTTCATGTCCGATTTGCGAAAACCAGTGCCCCAGTTGAGTTCAGACGGTCGGTTCCTGGCGCTTTGCGCATCGTCTCGTTGCGAACTGTGGAAGCTGGACGATCCCAAGCCGATCCTTTTCACGCCCCAACAAGATTGTGTTGCCTTCGACTTCAGCCCTAACGGCCAGCGGGCAGCCCTCGTGCATCCCGACGGCACGATTCGCGTGTATGGCCTGTCTGCCGACCGGCCCGTTCAACTGCTGAAGGCTGGCCCTCATCCGGTCTCTTTTGTCGCGTTCCACTGCGACAACCGGCGGCTGGCGCTTTCACACAGCGGCGGCGTCCAGATCCGCGACCTGGACAGTGCAGAAACGCCGATCCATTTGTCCCAGACTGGTGCCGAGCGTCTGGCCTGGCACCCCGCAGGCCGGATGTTGGCGGTTGTGGGCAGAGATCTGGCCATTCACCTGTGGGACGTGACGGCGCGACAGGAGATTCGCGCGCTACAGCGATGGAAGAACGGCGGACTGCAAATAACCTTCAACCACGCGGGTGATTTGCTGGCCAGTTACGGCTGGGAGCACGTGATACGGCTATGGGATCCCCTCTCGGGACACGAAATATTCCACACGCCGGCGCGCTTCGAGGGAATGTCCCTCCGCTTCAGTCCCGATGACCGTATCCTGGCAGCCGACATTAAGGATGGCAAGTTGAATCTGTGGAAAATCAATCTGAGTTTGGAGTGCCGCCGGTTGCTCCTCAATCCATCCCAGGGCAAAGCACCTTTTGGCCCCTTCGCCGTCCATCCCGATGGCCGTATCCTCGCTTCCTGTACGCCCGACGGTTTTGGCTTGTGGCACATGCGCACGCGGGAACAATTGTTGGACTGCAACAGGTTGGGACCGCTGGATAACGTCTTGTTTGAGCCGTCGGGCGCGCTCTTGACCAGCGGGCCTTGCGGAACCTTCCGCTGGCCGTTGCAACCGGACCCGGCACCGGCAGATACATGGCGGCTAGGCCCCCCGCAGCGGCTTGCTTTGCCGCCGACTTCGCGCACGCAACTCGCCTGTAGCCTTGATGGCCAAGTGTTGGCCAGCGCGGATGGCGAAGGCGGCTGGGTGTTGCGCTCCGGACGCCCCGCTTCGTTGATCCGCCTGAAGCCGCACAAGGAAGCACGGGCAATTGCTGTCAGCCCCAACGGTCGCTACGTCGTGACCGGCAGCCAGCAGGGATCCGGGGCCAAGGTGTGGGATGCCCGTACCGGCCGGCTGGAAAAAGAATTGATCTCGGCAGAAGAACATGTGCGCGTTCGCTTCAGCCCGGATGGCCGCTGGCTGGCGGGCCGAGGGAACGGCTTGTGGTTATGGGAGGTCGGCTCGTGGCGAGAAAGGATCTTCCTTGCCGGCGTCCCGGAGGCTTCCTTCGCCTTTTCGCCGGTCGAGAAGCTGCTGGCAATGGAGACCGGCCAAGGTGCGCTACGGCTGATGGATCCGGAGACGGGCCGGGAATACGCCCGCTTGGAAGAGCCGGACCAGGTTAAGTCCGCCTGGATTTGTTTCAGCCCGGACGGCACGCAGCTGCTGACCCTCGGCGGGGGGGGCGACGCCTGGATCCGCGTTTGGGACCTGCGGGCGATCCGCCGGCAACTCGTGGCAATGGAACTGGACTGGGACCTGCCGGCTTATCCTCCTTCCAGTGATTCCAAGGACGCCGCGCCGATCCGGGTGATCCTGAATCGAGGCGGCCTCCCGGAACAACCGCTGCCTGAGACGAAGAAGATCCTCAACGAAACAGCAGGGGTTCAAGAAAAGCGTTGAGATAAAGCTGAGCAATGCACGAAGGAGCGACAAGTAGCAAGCGGCCGGTGCGTCTCTGCCGTCGCGCAAAAGCCGCACCAGCCCGGCCTGGCCAAGCTCCGGCGCTCGGCTTGTCCGTCCAACACGTTAGGGAGAAAATGCCACGCGATATTTTGCTGCTGCATCTGTATCGAGTTCCAATCCCAGTCCTGGACCCGGCGGTGGCACCAGGCGTCCTTGCTCGATTTTTGGAGGATTCGTGAAAAGCGGATAAAGCCACGGCATGTATTCCACATTGGCGACGTTGGGCAGACCGCAGGCCAGATGCACGCCGACCTCCGGCAACAGGTGCGGCGACAACGGCCGATGATGCGCCTCCGTCAGGGCCGCGACTTTCAACCAGCCCGTCAGGCCACCCAGCCGCGTCACGTCCGGCTGCACCACGGCCAAGGCATCACGCTCCAGGTAGGAACGAAATTCGTCCAGGCCAAACAGCATCTCGCCGCCGGCGATGGCGATTTCCAGCTTCGAGGCCAAGCGCGCATGGCCTTCGACATCCTCGCAGGTGATCGGTTCCTCGAACCAGTCGGCGCCAATCTCGTCCTCGAAGAAATGGCCCATCGCCAAGGCTGTGCCATAATCGTAGCGCTCGTTGGCATCGACGCCTAACCACACATCGTCGCCAAGCGCTTCGCGGAGTTGCGTCAAGCGTTCGGCGTCTGCTTCAGGATCGGCGCCCACCTTGACCTTGATCCCCATCATGCCCTGATCCAGATAGGGACGCGAAGCGTCGAGGATCTCTTGAGGGCTCATCCACAGCCAAGCCGTATCCGAGCCGTATACCGGGGCCGATTCGCGCGCCCCACCGAGCAGCTTGTACAACGGCAGTCCCGCCGCCTTGCCTTTCAGATCCCACAGAGCAAGGTCGATGGCAGAGTATGCCTGCTGTACCAGACCTCGCCGGCCGATCGTCTGCAAACGCCAGTACACCTTGGCTGCTAAGCGCTCGTGATCCAGGGCGTCTTCACCGACAACGAGCGGCGTCAGGTCGTCCTCAGCCAGGGCCAGCATGGCTCGGCCGCTGCCCTGCAAGGCATAGGCGAAACCAAGGCCCGTCAGGTCGGCCTCGGTATGGACGTGAACAAGTAGGACGACGATATGATTGAGCCGCCCCGCCTTCGCTTCGGCCGGCGAAGCGCGCGGGCGGGACAGGGGAACATGCAGCAGCTGGCTGACTACTCGAGTAATGCGCATGGGAGAATCACTTGTTCTCGTGAACCGGATCGGGAGAAGGCAAGGCCGCTGTCGTAGGGGGCGACAGCGGCTGCGTGTCCACCAAGCCATCCGGGGAGGCCTGGGAGAATGCGGGCGCCCGTCCGTTCAGCCGCTGGCCAATGTGGCTGTGCCGCCAGCCGTAGCCGAAATAGATAGCCATGCCGACAGCCAACCAGACGATCAGCCGCACCCAGGTAGTCGGAGGCAAAAACAGCATCATGACCAGGTTGACGACAATGCCTAGAGGACCGAACACAAACAAGCACGGCGTGCGGAAGGGCCGCTCGACGTGCGGCCGTTGTATTCGCAGCACCATCACGGCGGCACAAACCATGACAAAAGCCATCAGCGTACCGATGTTGACCATTTTTTCTAACATGGTGATCGGTGTGAAGGCAGCTACCAACGAAATGACTATGCCAACGAGGAGAGTGGAGAGGTGCGGCGTCTTGAAACGTGGATGGACAGCGGCGAAGATACTCGGCGGCAACAAGCCATCACGGGCCATAGCCAGAAAGATGCGTACTTGGCCGAGAAAGGTAATAAGCAGCACACTGGTCATACCGGCGATGGCGCCGAGAGAGATCAGGCCGCTGGCCCCGCGCAGCAACCCTTTCAGCAAGGGCGTTTGGACCCCTTCCCCTCGCTGGCGAAAAGCAGCAGCCACGGCAGCTTCAGTGTCGATGTCCGGATAGGGGACCATGCCGGTGATGACGGCGGCCACACCAATGTAGAGGATGGTGCAGATGATCAATGAGGCCAAGATGGCTAGGGGTACGTCGCGCTGCGGCCGCAGAGCTTCTTCGGCTTGTGTCGAGACCGCATCGAAACCAATGTACGCGAAAAATACCATCGCCGCGCCGAAAATGATTCCAGCCAGACCGTAAGGAATGAAGGGGTTGCGAACCGCATCGTCAATCGGCGTCAGCCAGCGATTCAAGCCAAACGTCCCTAGCAACCCCCAACGATCCGCGGCGCGGGCCGGCGCTTCCTGGCGGGCCTGGTCGAGAATTCGCTGGACCTGGTCTTTGTCCGCCTCGGTGTGAGGCAAGTCGCGGCCATAACGTTCTACGGCTTGGGCGATCAGGGACCGAGCCTCAGCCTGCTCTGCCTCCGAGGCCCCCCGCATGGCCAGCTGGGCGGCGATCTGACGGTGATGTTCGATTTTGTAGACGGCCAAGCTCTGCCGTTTGAGTTGCTGGATTCGTTCCGAGGCAGCCGCTCCTTTGTAGTTAGGGTCGGCCTCGACGGCTTTGGCGGCCAATTTGGCGATCAGATCTTCTTCCGGCAAGTGGCGCTCCGTGACCGGGATGGCGATCCAATTCTTGTAGTTGATAAAAGCAAGGCCCGCGAAGATGACGAACAGAACGACGCCGAGCTTGACGCCCACCAGAATCGAATTGGTAGTGGCGCTTTCGCGGATGCCGCGGACCAAGACGGCGGTAACGGCCAGGGTAATAAGCAGGGCAGGCAAATTGAGCCAGGCCCCCTCGTGGGAAAAGGGATCATTACAAAGAAAACTCGGCAGTTGTCGCTCAAAGAGGGTACGGAGCAGTTCATTGAGATATTTCGACCACGACGAGGCCACGCAGGCGCAAGCCATGGCGTATTCCAGGACCAGGTTCCAGCCGATGATCCAGGCGAACATCTCTCCGAGGGTAGCGTAGGCGTAGGTGTAGGCGCTTCCAGCCACGGGCGCCAGGGCGGCGAATTCGGCATAGCACAGGGCGGCGAACAGGCAACCCACGCCGGCCACGACAAACGACAACACCACCGCTGGTCCGGCGTCTTGGGCCGCCACCTGGCCGGTCATGACGAAGATGCCAGCGCCAATAATGGCGCCGACGCCCGAGGCCGTCAGCGAAATCGGCCCCAGGGCGCGGCGCAGACGATGGTCGCCCTTGACCTCTTCTTGCAGGGTTTCCAGCGATTTCGTAGCAAAGAGTTGTTTCCAGAACATGGATCATATTTCCTTGGTATCGAGAATCAGCGTCACCGGGCCGTCGTTGACCAACTCCACTTGCATCATCGCTCCGAAGCGGCCCGTCTGCACCGGCAGACCAAGGGAGCGGAGCGCCTGGATGAACGCCTCATACAGCGGCACCGCGAGTTCCGGCGGCGCTGCGGCGAGAAAGCTCGGCCGCCGGCCCTTACGGCAATCTCCATAGAGCGTGAACTGACTCACCACCAACAGCGAACCGCCTATGTCGGCTACGCTGCGGTTCATCTTACCCGCTTCGTCGTTAAAGATCCGCAGATGGGCCGTCTTGTCGGCCAACCACCGCACGTCATCCAACGTGTCAGTGGCCGCCACTCCCAGCAAAACGACCAGGCCGCCCTCGATGGCAGCGACAGTTTCACCGTCGATAACGACGGCAGCCCGGCGGACTCGTTGCACGACGGCTCGCATGTGGTCTCCCCGCAGGCGGACCCAAGCCCCTGCGTCTCCAATCGAACCATGATTATAGCGACCATCCATCATCAGGTCGCGGGTGAAATACCAGGTCGTCTTACGCATTGCCGTCGCGGGGCGGCCCATCTATACAATAACGGTTAGCGCCGCTTTTCCACGCGTCGCTAATCAGAGGATGGTATATCTTCGTGAAAGGGAAGGGCCTTATGCAAGCTCGACCGCGTACCAAGGCGCGCCGCAAATCGCGCTTTCGCCGTTGTCCCAAATGTCAGAAACAAGTTCGCCTGCATCAAGTGCGCTGCCGTACCTGCCATCAAAAATTGAAGCTGAAGTAGCGATTGCAAGGACAGGAGCGACAGCAAGGAGTTGGATAGCGTACAGAGTTTCTTGCGTTGCTCAGACAGGTTCGTCATAATCTAACCATAGGGTTCCGACTTTCCCGGAAGGGCCGCGTGTCATGGCAACGCCTGAAGGACCTGTGGACGACATTTTTCTTCCCGGCGGCCGATTGCGTCTGGATTGTTTTAGTGAGGCGGCACTTCGCGCGTTGCGTGAGGCGCTGCGCCTGGCGCGCGAAACACGCTGGGACAGTATTCGTAGTCCGCATGTTTTTATGGGCCTGCTCGCCGTACCCGACGCCAGCGTCCGCAACTGGGGCGAACGCCTGCAAGCCGATCTCTCCCTATTGCTCGATCAGTTTCAGGAATTGTTCCACCAGGACCAAGGCGAGGAAGAAGCAGTCCTTGTCCTCAACCGTGAATTCCTCTCCGACAATGTGATCCGTCTGTTGCGTGACGCCTACAGCCGGGCTGTCGATCAGGGGCGCAATCAGATTACGCCGATGGACCTGCTCATCAGTTTATTCACCGCCCCCTGTAGCATCGTCGCCGCCTGTTTCGAACGCATCGGCATGACGGCCGCCAAGCTGACAGAATTAGCCGTCATGGCCGAGCATACCGGCCGCAGCGACAAGAAGGGTCTGTGAACTGCACCGAAGCGTCGTACTGGGGGCCCTTTGTGCCACGCCTCGTTAGTCAGCGGGCCTTTTCTCGCTGTGTCTGGGCCAGGCGGGCGGCGACGCGTGCCGCTTCGACAAGACTGGAAGCATCGGCCCTGCCGCGGCCGGCAATGTCGTAAGCGGTGCCGTGCGCTACACTGGTGCGGATGATCGGCAACCCGACGCTGATGTTGACGGCCCGTCCCTCGCCGAGCAATTTCAGGGCAATGTGCCCTTGATCGTGATACATGGCTACCACGCCGTCGAAGTCGCCACGCCGCGCCCGCACAAACAGCGTGTCGCATGGCCAGGGGCCGCTGGCAGCAAGGCCCTCCCGTTGGGCCGCTTGCACAGCGGGTGCGAGGATGGTAGCTTCCTCATCGCCGAACAGGCCGCCGTCGCTGGCGTGCGGATTCAGGGCCGCTACGCCGATGCGTGGTCGCCGGCCGAGCAGCTGGGTCAGCAAGCCGTCCAAAAGCCGTGTCTTTGCCAACACGGCGGCAGGCGTCAGATGGCGGAACACGTCGCGCAGGGCCATGTGCAGGGTGACATGAGCAACGGCAAGATTGCCCACGGCAAGGACCATAGCAAATTCTTTCACGCCGGTGCGTTCGGCCAGGATCTCGGTATGTCCCGGATAGGGCAGACCGGCGGCGTGCAGGCCCTCCTTGTGTAACGGCGCCGTGACGATACCGTCGGCCTCGCCAGCCAATGTCCAATCAATGGCGCGGCAGAGAAAATCGTAAGCGGCTCGCCCTGCTGCCGCACTGACGCGCCCCGGCTGGATAGCATGCAAATCTTGATCGCTACCGGGCAAGCACGGCAGCAGATCCTTCTTCGGCTCCGCCTCGGCGGGATGCCCGATAAGGTGTACCCGCCCCGGCGAGTTGGCCAGTTCCAAGCCGCGCCTCAGCCACAGCGGGTCGCCGACGACCACCGGTCGGCACCACGCCAGCAAATCTGGCCAGGCCCGCGCAATGATCTCCGGCCCAATGCCAGCGACATCGCCGAGAGTAATCAACAACCGAGGAAGAGAAGAAGACATAGCCACCTCTTTCAGCGTTTCCGGGCCAGCTGTACCACAAGGCGCTCCAACAACGTGCGCGGGGGGAGTTGGCTGGAGCCTTTCAGGCCAAGGTCCGTTTCCAGCAGCCAATCGTAGAGTAAATCGAGGCGGCGGCGCCCCAGATGGCGAAGCTGCTGCTCGGCGTTTCGGCGACCAAACGGCGGCACGCCGGCATGTTCCAAGGCGTCGGCCACAGATTCGCCTTGGCTGTGCAATCGCGCCGCCTGGGCCAAACGCCGCAACTGCATGCTGAACGCGCCTAACAAGCGCAGCGGCTCCTCACCTTGGTCGAGTAAACGATCCAAAAGCGTCAGCGCCGCGCCCGTCTGGCCGGTGCCAAGGAGATCGAACATCTTCCAGGTGTTCTCCGTGCGGCTCCGGCCAACGAGTTGGTCGACGTCTGCTGTATCGATGCGGCTGTTGCTCCCCGCGTAGATGGCCAATTTGGCCATCTCTTGGTCGAGCAGCCCCATGTCGGCGCCGACCAGATCGACCAACAGGCGAGCGGCGGACAGCGACAGCGGTTTGCCGTGCTGGGCGCCGCACCATTGGACGCACCACTCCGGTAGCTTGTGCGACGCGGGCGCTTTGCAAACTATCGTGGCTGCTTCCGGCAGTAGTTTGGCCAACTTTGTGTTCGCCGGCCAGGACTGCACATCAAGCACGAGCACGCCGGTCTTGGACGGCTCGGCGAAATACTTTTCCAGCCGCGACCGTTCACGCGTCACAAACGGCTCAGCGCGCTCGATGAGGACGAGCCGACGCGGGCTGAGAAAAGGCAACGTCTCCAATTCGTCATGGACCTCAGCCCAACTCGCTTTCTCGCCGTCATAACTGGATAAGCCAAAATCGTCGTTATCCGCTCCAAGTACCAGTGTCCGCAACACCGCTGTCACACGGCACTTGAGAAAATGCTCGTCGCCGTGGAGGACGTAAATCGGCCGCACCTTGGCTTTGGCCGCGTTCTGGAGGAAAATCAGACTGTCCATGAGGGCATTGTATACCGGACGCGATAGAGATTGACACAGACCAAGGGCGAGCGGGGGGTGTGAACCCCCCCGGTTATACATGGCGAGCGGGGGGTGTCAACCCCCCGGTTATGCTACCGGGGGGTTGACACCCCCCGCTCGCCTGCGGATACCGGGGGGTTGACACCCCCCGCTCGCCAGAGTTACGCAACCCCGCTCGCCGGGAAAGGTGGCTAGATGACGATCTGTGCTTGCAGGGCGTTGATTTGCGCCTGAAGCTGGGCTAGCTCCGCCTGAAGGGCAGCCAAAAGCGCTTGAAGGGCGGCGGTTTCTGCCGTGTTGGCTGTCGATCTTCTCTTCTTGCCCTCATGCTCGGCTCGCTTCTTGCCGGGGTGTTGTGCTCCGTTGATCTGCTTCTGGACCTTCTGAATCAGGTCCCAGACCGCAAAGGCTTGGTCTTCGGTGGCCAAGAGTTGGGTCAGCAGGCTGATTTGAGACTGGATTTGCGCCAGTGCAGCCTGCTCTTGAGAAAGAGCGGCTTGCACATTGGGGACCGCGAAAGGAGCTGTTGCTTGTACTTGGGCCAGGAACTGCTGAGTCTTTTGGATCTGGGCTTCCACTGCGAAGGCTTGTTGGGTGCGTATTTGGATGAGTTGGCGGACGAAGGGGCGCGGCAGCGCCTGGGCACAGACCGGCGAGGCCGCCGGTCCTGAAGAGATCACAAATAGGGCGAGGACCGACAAGGTGGTTCGTGCAAGGGAAGCAAACATGTCGATACCTCCTGCAACAGACGGAGACCTTCCGAAACAAACGCCATGCGGACAACCTGCAACGACCCCGAGACTGTGTGGGCGTCTCATCTTGGCACCGTGCGGATGTCTGCGGAGGCACCATCAGGGTCAACATAAGGCCCGCCAGGCCGCAAGTCCATCTTCCCGGCTGTTTGCATCAGGCGTGCCCGACTTCCTCTTCTTCTTCCACGTCCTCGATGATGAGGAACTCCTCTACGGCCAGACCCAACTCGCCGAGCCAGCGCTCTGCGTCCGCCTTGGTCTGCACGCCGCACCGCGTCAAAATCACGTCGTACATGGCCACGCGCGCCGACCAACCGGCGGCATGGAGCTTTTCCAACATCTCGGCGGCCTTGTGTAAACGTTCGTGCAACTGATCTGCCAGCTCGCGGAGTTGTCCTCCTGTCACGGCGGGATCTTCTTCCAGTTCTCGACCAGGCGGCCCGAACAGCGGCAGACAAACAGTGACTCCCATATCGCCTCCTCTCTTAGCTCTTTACGGAAGAGGCGTTCACTTTCGCCTCCACCGCGTTCCAGGTATCGTTGACCACTTTCTGGGCCGCGCCGCGAATTAGACCAGACGGCACCATTTTCAACAATCCGCCCAGCGCCTTGACCTCCGCCGTCCAGCGGACGCGCGTGCCGCCGTCCTGGGCGGCGAGGGCGATCGTCGCTTCCACATCGGCGGAACTGCCGATGCCCTTGTTGGCGATCACGTAACGGGCCGATAGCGGCGGCACAGCATCGACAATGCGTAGCGTCGCTTCCAACGTACCGCGCGCAAAGGAAAAACCAGGACGCAACACCATCCGGACGTAATCCGCTTGCGCCTCGGAGACCGATTCTACGTTCGGGAAGCATTGCACCAGGAAACGGGCATCGCTCAACTTGGCCCACAACTCCGCTGGTGCTTGGGGAAAATCTTTTTCGCCCTCGAATCGGACCATGAAGGCCATCCTTTCATCTTTTCAGGGGGGCGATTCGATTTTTTTATTGTAGGGGCCGACATTTCTTCTATACTCGCCGGAAAGCAGATTTCGCCCCTACGGAGGTTCCCCATGCGTCTGTGGATCGTTTCCCTTATTTGCGCGGCGGGCTGGCTCGGCATGGCCGGGCCGCTGCCGGCTGGCGGGAGCGGCGCCCCGACCGGCAAGAGCGCCCCGCGAAACGTCGTTTTGCTCATCGCCGATGATCTCGGTTTTCAGCTCGGCTGTTACGGCGACCCCAAAATTCATACGCCTAACATCGACAGCTTGGCAAAGAACGGCGTGCGTTTTACCCACGCTTTCGCCGCTGTGTCCTCGTGCAGCCCCAGTCGGGCTACCCTCTATACCGGCTTACATACGCATACGAACGGCCAGTACGGCTTGGCCCATGCTACACACAATTTTCATACCTTTGCGAACGTATCCAGCCTGCCGGGCTTGCTCAGGGCCAACGGCTATCGTACCGGCATCCTCGGCAAGATCCACGTGCAACCGCGTTCGGTATATTGCTTCGATGTAGAGATGGTCCAAGGTCTCGCCGGCAATCGCAGCGTCGCCAAGATGGCCGAGCAGGCACGGCAATTCTTCCGTGACAGCGGCGACAAACCGTTCGCCCTTGTCGTCGGGTTCTCGGACCCACACCGCGGGGCCAAGGGATTCGCCAATGAAAACCGCTATCCTGGCGTCCAGGCAATCACCTACCAGCCAAGCGACGTGACCCTCCCGTATTTCCTCTCGGACAGGCCGGAGGTTCGCCGCGAATGGGCAGATTATTATCAGTCCATCAGCCGTCTCGATCAGGGCGTCGGCTTCCTCCTGGATGCGCTCAAGGAGACCAAACACGCCGAGGACACACTCGTCCTTTTCCTCAGCGACAATGGTCCTCCTTTCCCTGGGGCCAAGACGACGTTGTATGACCCCGGCATCCATTTACCGCTGATCGTCTCCGCGCCGACGCAGAAGCGGCGCGGTATCACCAATAGCGCCATGGTCAGCTGGACCGATATTCTCCCAACGATCCTCGATTGGGCCGGCGTCAAGGCCCCGCCGACGCTGGCGGGACGCTCTTTCTTGCCGATCCTCGAAGAGGAAACTCCCAAGGGCTGGGACATAGTATACGGCTCACACCAGTTCCATGAAGTGACCATGTACTACCCAATGCGCATGGTCCGAACACGGACCCATAAATATATCCGTAATCTCGCCTATAAGCTCGATTATCCGTTCGCTTCCGACATTTACCATTCGCTGACCTGGCAGGGCATCCTCGAGCGCGGAGATAAGATGATGGGAGACCGCCGCGTCGAGACCTTCATCCATCGGCCGTTGGAAGAGTTGTACGATTTGGAGCAAGATCCGCACGAGCTGAAGAACGTGGCAGCGGACGCTGCCTATGCAGAGGTGCTCAACGACCTGCGCGAGCGCCTCAAAACATGGCAGGAGAAGACGCGCGATCCGTGGTTAGTGAAATATCGCTATGAATAACCTTGGCACGAGCAACCGCCGCGATTTCAGCGCTATTGCGAGATTATGGATCGATGGGCGATGCGTGTGCGGGAGCGCCTTGCGGCAAGGGCCTCATCCCCCTTCGCTGGTCTTCAGCGGTCGATTGACCAGCTGCTGGACTTTCTCGACTTTGCTCCGCAGCCGCCCTGCGGGGCCTTTGCGATAATCGATTTTGATTGAGCAACTGATGCGATTGCAGTCTGGCTGTAGTGCCTCGAAACAGCGGCGCACTACAGCCAACACTTCGTCCCATTCTCCCTCCAGCGTGGTGCCCATTGCATGCAGGCGGTAATCAAGGCCGCTGGCGGCGACGACCTCCATACAGCGCGCCACATAAGCGCTGACACTCTCTCCTTTTCCCAATGGCGTCATGCTGAAATCGAGCAAGACCATAAGACGCTCCTTTCCATCTGCCTTTTCAGACCAGAAACCATCGGGCCATCCCTACACTAACCTTGGGTATCATTTTATACTGGGCACGGGGGATCTGACATCTTGGCGAGCAGGGGGTGTGAACAGGGCGAGCGGGGGGTGTTATCCTGGGCACGGTTGAATTGGGCACCATTCCCCCCACCCCAACCCTCCCCCACCAGGGGGGAGGGAGAACCATTTCCCCCACCCCAACCCTCCCCCCCCAGGGGGGAGGGAGAACCATTTCCCCCACCCCAACCCTCCCCCCCCAGGGGGGAGGGAGAACCATTTCCCCCACCCCAACCCTCCCCCACCAGGGGGGAGGGAGAACCAAGGCTCCCTCCCCCCTGGTGGGGGAGGGTTGGGGTGGGGGGGAAAGGGAAAAATGTCCAATCTCCCCGTGCCCAGTATAACACCCCGGTAGAACAACCGGGGGTGGACACCCCCCGCTCGCCAGAGTTCAACCGGGGGGTTGACACCCCCCGCTCGCCGGTTGTTGTTCAACCGGGGGGT
>JAJPIY010000329.1 GCA_021324515.1 Planctomycetota bacterium | reverse complement strand
TCCCTCCCCCACAAGGGGGGAGGGAGAAACAAGGCTCCCTCCCCCACAAGGGGGGAGGGAGAAACAAGGCTCCCTCCCCCCTTGTGGGGGAGGGTTGGGGTGGGGGGGGAAGGGTGCCCAATTCAACCGTGCCCAGGATCACAGAGGGGATGCGCCATCAGCGCTGCTACTTCGCCGGTTGGGCCGGTTTGGTGTCCTTGGGCTTTTCGCGTGGTCCGTCGCGGCGGACTTTGATCCCCCCTGGCGTCTCGGAAGTGGCGCCGAAGAAGACGTAGCACATTTCGTCCGTCGTCTGTTCGCCGAATTTGACCAATCGCGGCGGATTAAAGGGATTATTCGGGTTCTTGTCGCTGTTGTCGTAGACGGCCTCTACTTCCAGCCGGGTACCGGGTTTGACATCGATCGGCTCTTTGAAGAAATAGGTCTCCTGCCAGTTGTATTCCCAGTCGTTGATGGCTACCAGCGTCTGCGTTGGGCCTCCCGGCGGCGTCAGCGTCACCTTGATTGCCCGGCCCAGCATGTGCATGTGCGGCATCACCGAGTAGAGCCTGCACTCTTGCAGCACTTCCAAGCCGCCATGAACGCGGTAATGATCGTGGCCCGGGGGAATGAACAAAAATCGGCCCGGCAAGACGATGCTCTTCCAACGCTTGGTTTGGCCGCTCTTGGCAAAGTATAGGCCGATCGAAGTGCGGTCCTTCTCAACGCGGCCGTTACGGTGGTAATGAGTCTGGAGGATAATATCGGAGCCTTTAGGGAGAAAATAGCCATAGCCTTCCGGCAGCCGATGGGGAAGGTTGCCGGGCGCCCAGCCGCCCAGGCCGCCGACTTTGCCAGGCGTCGGGAGAAATCCTAATCCCATCGCCGCCGAGTAACCGGGGCCGACATCGCCTTGTTTGGTCTCCTTCTGCTCGCGCGCCTTCTTTTCCAGTTCCCGTCCTTTGCCGCTGGCGTCGAAGTAGTTGAGAGTATGATGCACGATGCGGCTGTTGCCCGGCCGCACCTCAACGGCGGTGACGAACTTGTCTTCGCTCAGGTTCGTGGGCAATACAAAACAACGGAATAGGTCGGGGCCGCTGGCCCCGACGGTCATTTCCTCGGGGACGGTCAGCACAAGATCCGGTTGGCCCAGCTGCCAGCCTGTAACGAACTGCCGCGGCGGCGGTGCATCTTTGGGATCACCCTCCGGCATGCCTTCGTCCACCCAGGCCGTCAGCGTTTCGATCTCCTTGGCCGACAGTTTGCGCTCGTCCAGGAAGCCCGGACCAGCGACCGGCTTCCACGGCGGCATCTTGCGTTCTTGTACATATTCCTTGATGTCGTCAGCCCAGTTGACGGCTTGTTTATACGTCATCAGGGCGAACGGTCCCACGGCGCCGGGCCGATGACATTCCTGACAATTCTTCTGCACGATCGGCAAGACATCGCGATAGAAGGTGATACGGCCGTCCGTGCGCGTTTTTCGTTCGCGGACGATGGCGCAGCCGATCGCTTTGGTCGCCGGCTCGGACACGGCCTTGCCTTGCAGCACTTCATCCAGGGCTTGTTTCAGATCATGCCGCGTGATACGTCCATTCTTTTTGAGACGCGCATAGTAACCGTCATCGATACGGCCTCGATAGCGCAACACGAAGTTGTGATCGAGGACGAACACGGAGGGCGCGGTATCGGCCTTGAAAGCGTCGGCGGCGCGGAAATCTTCATCTTTGAACACGGGAAACGGCAACTTGAACTCGGCCGCCTGCTGGGCGAGGTGAGCCGCGTCGCCGTCATCGCTGCTATCAACGGCGACAAAGGCCACCTGCTTGTCGCGATACGTCTTCGCTAACTCCGCCAAGACGGAAGAATAGCTGGTGGACACGGGACACTCAAAAGACAAAAAGACAACGACAATCGCTTTTTTGCCCTCCAGATCGTACAGCGACCGCGGCGTGCCAGAGGGATCGTGCAAAGTGATGTTGTCGATCTTCTTGTTGAGTTTATCGACGGCCACCTCGGAACCCGCTCGAACAGACACGCCGACCCCGATCAGGACCACAACGACCGGCAGAAACAACCGCGAAAGCAGCCGTGGCATAAGACGCTCTCCATTCGCCGAACCAAGGAGGGGATGCCCAGGGTGTGTCGTTCGATTGGGGCGAGCGGGGTAGCGTCTGCACTCCGAGTAGGTTTCTCCCCTCTCCCCGTGGGGGGAGAGGGCAAAGACTGCTAACACTTAAGCCAGCGCGCTTGCCCAAATCCAGCAGCACACCCAATGCCCGCAAGGGCGACACTCTTAACATAACGATTCTACCCACCGCGCGGCAGCCGGGTTTCAGTCTGCTCGCCGGCGCGGGAAATCCGTCTCTCCGTGGGCGCTGCGGACAGTTAGGGGGTGGTTCGCCGAAAATTTTAAAATTTTTCGGGCGGCAGGGGATAGATAGGATACAATAACGCCTGTTGAGACTCGACAGTATCGGCGAACCCGAAGGCTACCTACGATGAAGCAGGCCGATCTAGCACAGCTCTCGACGCACTGGTCGAACATTTTCCGCGCCCGTGAGGCCGAGGGCGATGCGGCCTTGGCAGCGCGCAATGCCTTGCTGCTGCGCTATGTCGAAGTGGTGCTGCGCTATCTACGGACTGTGCTGCGCGATCCGGAAGTAGTCGATCAGGTGTGTAGCAATTTTGCCACGCGCGTCCTGGAGTCGGATCGGCTTTTGCAAAACGTCGATCCACAGCGGGGCCGTTTCCGCGATTATCTCAAGGCGGTTTTACAGCACATGATCGCCGATTATTATCGGGAACGATCGCGCGAACACAAACAATTCCAACATCTGACCGGCGAACATGAGCTGCCGGCCCCAGCTTCGTCTTCGGAAGAAGAACTGGATCAGGACTTTGTGCGTTGCTGGCGGGAAGAGCTAATCAAGTGGGTCTGGCACCAGCTAGAACAAAGGGACCACAAGACCGGCCAGAATTATGCCGTGGTGCTGCGGCTCCAGGCGAAAAAGCCCAAGGCGCGTTCCGCGCAATTGGCGGAGCTGCTATCGGCAAAATTGGGCCGACCGTTCACGGCGGCGGGAGTACGCCAGTTACTTCATCGGGGTCGGGAACTATTCGGCGAACTGCTCGTCGCCGAAGTGGCGCGGTCCCTGCAAGTCGATTCGGCCGATCCAGAAGGAAACGCACGCGTGGAACAAGAACTGATCGACCTTGGCCTGCTGTTTTCCTATTGCAAGAAAGCCCTGGAACGCTGCCGCTCCCGAAGCTAAGCGCCGGTAGCCGCAGGCGAGCGGGGGGTGTGACCCCCCCCGGTAGCACAACCGGGGGGTTCACACCCCCCCGCTCACCATGCTCTTAACCTGCGGCCCCATTGAAGCATTCCAACAAGCTGCGGGCCATGATCTGCGCAACGCTCATGCTGGCGCGGAATACCGGATCGCGTTCACGGTCGGACAATTGACGGCCGACCAACTCTGCGGGCGACTGTAGCGGCGTCGTCATGGTACGCAGCGCTTCTTCGACGCCTTCGACGCGCAGGGCCAAGCGCTGGCCGTCCTGCACAAAGAGGTCCAGGGCGGAATCGCGCTGGTCAATGCGACAAGCGATACGAATACGCTGAATATCTTCTAGGCCCTCGTCGCGGCGATGGATACGTAAGAGCGGCTCGCCGCTAGGGCCGTGGAAACGCCAGACCATCTCTACGCCCGGCTCGACGCGGCCGGTCTGCACTTTCCAACCCAGTTGTCCTGTCAGCCAACTCATCAGCATCCAGGCCTGCACGACTGCACCCGGCCCGTGCTCGACGCGGATCTCGGCAGCACTTTCGAATAAGCCGCGTCCCTCAGCGCCTTCCAAAGATTGCACTAACATGCGCCGCCAGTATTTGAGGCGCTGCCAGTTGACATCGGAGGCGACGCGCCAATGGCCGGGGCCGCCGCCGCGTTCGATCTGCTCCAGCCAGCCAGCAGTGGCGGCCACGCCACGCGCCGGGTCCGGCCACCCGCTGCTGTCGTAAACGATTTGCTGAGCGTGTTCGGCCAATTCGTAGAGGATCGGGCCGGCAAAAGGCGGCGGCACCGGCGCCGCCCACCACAGGTTTGTGGGCAGATCGCCGATCAGCAGCGCCCGCACGGCGAAGGGCAGGTGATGCACTGCGCTGCGCCCAGCCGTCAGCGTCACCTGTTCGGAAAAACTAAACCCATGCGAGCCTAGACGCAGCGGACGGACCAGCACCGTCGCTTCCAGTTCTGTGCCCGGCGAGTCGGCGTCGGCGACCAACAGTAGAACGCGGGCCGGATGAACGTTCACTACGTCGGGGATTTCGGCGTTAAGACGGGCAGCGCGTTCCTGGCTAGTGCAGTAGATGACCAGATTGGCCATGCGCGTCCGCTGCACCGGCCGCTCATCCGGCCCTTGCAATTCGCGCATTTGCCGCAACAATTCACGCTCTACCGCCCCCAGGGGGACCGAACGCGCGCTTGACTCAGGCATAGCTTGCTCCCTACGTCCGAAACCAGCCACCGGGGCCGGAGAACAGGCTGTTTCCTCCAACTCCTGGCCGCTGGCCCCTCTTTTCATAGCGTCCGCCAACGCCGACCATCCGGTACGATGATGCGGTCGGCCTCGACCGGGCCCCAGGTGCCGCACTGATACTCTGGCAGGTCGCGTACATGCATCTGCTCCCAGTGATCGAGAATAGGCATAACGAACTGCCAAGCCGCTTCCACGCCGTCGCGGCGCATAAACAGAGTAGCGTCGCCAGCCATCACGTCGAGAATGAGGCGTTCGTAGGCTTCCGGCGAAGTGCCGCCGAATGATGAGCTATAATTGAACTCCATTTTGACCGGATAGATGCGCACCTTCGGCCCCGGCAGCTTGGAAGCAATGCGCATGGCCAGCCCTTCTTCCGGTTGCACGCGCAGCGACAGCACGACCGGCTCTAGCGGCACGTCGGTTGGGGAGCCGAACAACACCTGGGGCACGTCCTTGAACTGAATGGCCACTTCGCTGGCGCGCTTGGGCATGCGTTTGCCGGTGCGCAAATAGAACGGCACGCCGGCCCAGCGCCAATTGTCGATAAACAACTTCAAGGCCACAAACGTCTCGGTCGTCGAATGCACCGATTCGGGCGGCAGCGGTTTCTTCATGACCTCGAACGATTCGCGCACTTCCTTGCGATAACCGGGCACGCGCTTCCCCTGAATATCACCTTCAATATACTGGGCACGGACGACATGTTTCTCGACCTCGGCCGGCGTCATGCGGCGCAGGCAGTTGAGGACGCCGACCTTAGCGTCACGCACCACGTCCGGCTTGAGCGACCAGGGCGGCTCCATGGCCACCAGACACAGCACTTGCAGCATGTGATTTTGTACCATGTCGCGCAAGGCGCCGACGCCTTCGTAATAGCCTGCCCGTGTGGCGATCATCTCGCCCGTCTTCGGATCGTATTGCGCCAAGCCTTCCTCTTCAGCGACGGTGATCTGGACATGATCGATGTATTTCTGGTTCCACAGCGGCTCAAAGATACTGTTGGCAAAGCGTAGTACCAACAGGTTTTGCACCGTCTCTTTGCCGAGGTAGTGATCGATGCGATAGGTCTGACTTTCCGCGAAACAGGCGCCGACGACGCGCATAATGTCGCGGGCGCTGTCCAGATCGCGGCCGATCGGTTTCTCGACGATGACGCGGGTGAAAGACCGCACTTGTTGCGGATCGGCGATGAGTCCAGCGGCTTTGAGGTGCTCGACGCAGGTGCCGACCAAGGTGGGCGGTACGGCCAGGTAGTAAACCCGGCTTCCGGGGATGCCGAATTGCTGGTCGACGGCCTCCATCTTGGCCTTGAGCTGGGCGTAGGCGCGAGCGTCGTTGAAGCTGCCGGGCACAAAAAACAGCGCACGTGCGAAATCGGCCCAATGGCTCTCATCGAGCGGCTGGCGGGAGAAACGGCTGATGCCGTCTTTGGCACGCTGGCGGATGTAGTCGTCGGGGTCGCCGCTGAGGTGGCCCTCAGCGGGCAGACCAAAGCCGACCACGGCGAAATGGGTGGGCAGCACACCATCGATGTTCAGGTTGTAAACGGCCGGCAACAGTTTCCGCCACGACAGGTCTCCGGCCGCGCCGAAGATGACCAGCTGGCACGACTGGGGCAGGAGCGATTTGCTTACGTCCGGTTCCAGAGAGTAGGTGTTCTGGAAATCATCGGGCATACGGGATCCTTTCCATTGGGGCGACGACGTGGCGACCTTGCCCAGTTCAGACTATAGAAAGCCCCTTGAGCCACCAAGTCTAATAAGCCTGCGCCGTCGGTAGAGTGCGAACGCTTGGCACAATCGCTTATTTTGGCGAGATTGTTGGCCAAAAGACGCCATTTTACTCAAGTGACGCTTGTTCAAGGGGGGAAGCCTGTGTAAGATAGGTAAAGACAGGCAGATACGTACCTCACTAGGGGCGATTTATGATTCCTTTGGGTCCAGCGGAATTGGAAATCACACCTCTGTCTCAGGAGGCACTGCCTCCCTGTTGGGAAGAAAATGATCTCCAACGCGATCACGATCGCATTGAGCGGCTGACGGACTCCTGGACCAGTCGGGCCAACGTGCGCAAGTCGCCGTTAGACCTCACGTTGGATTATGACCCGAGCAAACCCGACTTCCTGACCGAGTTGTTGCCGTTTCACGATCATCCGCTCTATCAGAAAGCCCCAGAAGAATACAAGCAGGCGGCGTTGTCATGCGGTTGGATCGCCTACAACGAAAAGACTGTAGCCATCGAATCGAAGATTGTCTCTCCGGCTTGTATGCATCTGATCGACGGTGAGGTGCCCGGTTTTCCCCGCCATCGCCACCGTGCCGGCATCGCCCAGGCATTGACCGATGAGGCGTTTCATATCCTCCTCGTCGTCCAGGCCACAGGTGTGACGCGGCAGCGGCGGCAGCTGCACGAGTTGACGCTGCCGTCGTTCGACCTGGTCAACCGCATGCATCAGTACCAGGAAAAGCACCCGGAAAAGTGGAAAAAGATCCTGATTCAGCTAGCCACTGCCGTCGTTTCGGAAGTGATGGTCAGCGAGTACCTGAGCCGGCTGTCCAACGCATTCGACATTCAGCCGCTCAACCGCATCACCACGGAGATCCATCGCCGGGATGAGTCGGCGCACAACGGCCTGTTCAAGAGCCTGGGCGCCATCATCTATCACGGTCTGAGCGTGCGCGAGCGGGAATTTTTCGTTGGGGCGCTGTCGCAGCCGTCGCTGTGGTTCGCCAGTCCGGAGTTGGATGTGTGGGAAGCGATGTTGAACCAGATTGGGTTCCCCAATGCGGAGCGGATGATCGCTGACTGCCGCGCCCAACGGCGCACCAAGGACGTCCATCTCGACCTGAGCACCCTGGAAACGTTATTCGCCGACTTGGGCGTAGAAAACACGCTGCGGTCGCGGGCCATTACCGACAATTCCTAAGTTTAGCCGTGAGCCATAGGTTGAGCGCAGACAGACGCGCGCTTACCTACGGCTCGTAATAGACGAACGCTGTCCCTAGAAGAGAGCATCGCATGTGTGGCATCGCTGGAGCATTTGATTTGACGGGTCGCCGCGAATTCCCGGAAGAACGGCTGCTGCGGATGACCGGCGCCCTGGCGCATCGGGGGCCTAATGACGAATACATCTACCAGGAGCCGGGCCTGGCCTTGGGAGTTCGCCGCTTGTCGGTCATCGACGTGGCCCACGGTCGTCAGCCGTTGTCTAATGAAACGGGCGATGTCTGGGTAGCCTACGAGGGCGAGTTGTACGAATATCCGGAGATCCGGGAGCAGCTGCTTTCTCGCAGCCATCAGCTGCGGACGCGCTGTGATACCGAAGCCTGGGTTCATCTCTACGAGGATCTCGGTGAAAAAGTGTTCGGGGAAGCGCATGGCCAATTTGGTGTGTCGCTGTGGGACCGGGCGCGGCGCACCGTGTACCTGGCCCGCGATCGCATCGGCATCAGTCCGTTGTTTTATGCCGAAGTAGACGGCTGGCTCTTGTGGTCGTCGGAAATCAAAGGACTGCTCGCTTCGGGCCTGATTAAGCCACGCCCCGACGTGCGCGGTCTGGACTATTTCTTCAACTTCTTCTGCGCCCCGCAACGACGCACTGCCTTTGAGGGTGTTTATTCTCTGCCGCCCGGCCACTATGCCCGCATCCGCGACGGCCGGATGACGATTCAGCGCTACTGGGACCTCGATTTTCCCGATCGCGGAGCGGAACGCTGCTTCGCGGACGACGACAAGGCGGCGGCAGAGCTGGAAACCGTGCTGCGCGCGGCGGTGCGCCGCCGCTTGTGCGGCGAGGTGCCGCTCAGCTGTTACATCAGCGGCGGTCTGGATTCCACGGTCATTCTCGGACTCAGTTCGCAAGAAAAGGGCGAGCCAATCCCCTCGTTCACGATCAGTTTGCAACGTTCCGGTCCCTCGGATGAGCGAAGCAAGGCGGAGGAATCGGCCCATTATCTTGGTTCTAAGCTGACGACGGTGACGGTGACGCCGGCTGATCTGGTCAACCACTTTCCTGATGTGATCGTGGGCGCGGAAAGCCCGGTACTGGACACGTCCTGCGTCGGTACGCTGCTGCTGGCCCGCGCCAACCGGGCGGCAGGCAACATCGTGGCCTTGACCGGCGAAGGCGCCGATGAGGGTTTGGCCGGCTACGTTTGGTACAAATGGCACATCTTCCAATATCGCGCCTACAAGTATGGCCGCTTCCTCTCTCAGGCGCCGCGGAACTTCGCGCTGTCATGGCTGATCGGCGGCGGCAAGGCCCATCGCCCGCTGTTTTTCGGCACCGGCGGCGTCCGCACCGCCCAGCAGATCGCCTGGGAATTTATGGCCCAGGGCCGTGAACGCCTCTATACGCCCGAAATGTGGCAGCGGCTGGACGGCTACTCCGCTTACGACGACATCACCGCACCGGAACGCCTCAAACGCTGGCACCCCTTGAACCAGTCGCTGTACATGAGCTATCAGATCATGATGCCCGGCCTGCTCATGGCCGCTAAAGGCGATCGCTCCACGCGCTTTTCCGCCACCGAGGGACGCTATCCATTCCTCGACGAGCACGTGGTCGAGTTCTGCGCCAGCATAGCACCGCATTACAAGCTGCGCCGCTGGACCGACAAATATCTGCTGCGCCGCGTCGCCGCCCGCGTGCTGCCGCCGCCCATTGCCAAGCGGACCAAGACCATGTTCCGCGCCCATTTGGGACGGGCCTTCGTCGCCGCCTCGCGGCCGCGCTGGGTCGATCAACTGCTCAGCCCCGAAGCGCTGAAAGCGACCGGCTTTTTCGATCCCCAGGCGGTAGAATGGGCGCGGCAGCTCCAGCTGCGCAAGCCGGTGGCGTCGCTGCAGCGCTTCGCTATGGACATGGGCTTGATGGGCGTGATCGCAACGCAGCTGTGGCACCATACCTATTGCGGCGGCGGGCTGTGCGAATTGCCAACATGGGACCCGCCTGATCTGGCCCAGACACGGCTTTATGGGAGGATGCAAGCGCCGGTTTTGGCGACGGTCCCCGTTTAGCCGCGAGTTGTAGCAGCTAAACGGAGCAGTATTATCCGTCATGTGCAGGTTGTATTCGCTGAAGATCCTCTGGCATGGACGACATCGCTT
>JAJPIY010000034.1 GCA_021324515.1 Planctomycetota bacterium | reverse complement strand
GGTCGAGGTGGGAGAAGACAGCATTCGCGTGGTCTACAAGGTGACTCCTCTCCCTTGTGAGCGCGGCCCCAAGGGGGGCCGTTCGCAAGATTGTGGGAGGGGTAATCTCACCGCTGTTGGCCAACGTTTATTTGCACTATGTGCGGGACGTGTGGTTCGAGCGAGAGGTCAAGCCGCGGTTGCGGGGCCGTGCCTTCCTCATCCGCTACGCGGACGACTTCATCATGGGTTTCGCCTGTGAAGCGGACGCTCGCCGGCTGCTGGAGGTGCTGCCGAAACGGTTCGGCAGGTACGGGTTGACGCTCCATCCGGACAAAACCCGGATGGTGTCACTCGACCCAGGGCCAATCCTCAGCACGGGCGAGCCGTCCTGCCCGCAGCGGGTTCCGTTCGATGTGGCGGAAGACGATCAGGAGGGGGTGGTCTTCCTCGATGGGGAAAGCCTTGAAGCGTCCCGGCCTCACATGGCCTGTGGGAGGTGGATGCGCACCGGCTGGAACGGCTTCCGCCACATATTGGCGCGCTTCTTCACAAGCCATAGCGATTGTCCTCCAAAGAAAATTCTCCACGGAATTACCCGGCTTTCCAAACGCGCAATCAAGGTTGCCCTTGTTCTGGATGGATGTGCGGATGGTGATGGTCGTAAAATCCCTTGTGGCTGCCGAAAATCTGTTCGAGCATCTGCTCGTTGATGATTTCACGCGGCGGCCCTTGGCAAGCGATGCGGCCGTCTTTCAGACATAAGACGTGATGGGCCATGCGATCCACGACGTGGGTATCGTGCGAGACAAGCAAGATGGTCGCGCCGGTCTCGCGGTTCAAGCCGGCGATCAAATCGTAGAACTTCTCGCCCTCTTTGAAGTCAATGCCGGCGGCTGGCTCGTCGAGCAGCAACAACTCGGGACGCGGCTCCATCGCCAGGGCCAGAAGCACGCGCTGCAATTCCCCACCTGACAACTTCTCGACCGGCTGATGCAGCAGATGCAGCGCGTTGACTCGTTCGAGCAGCTGCGCCATGCGCTCGCGCACTTTGCGCGTGGCACCGAGAAAAAGCGGACGGCGTTGCAGCGCCAGAGCGAACAGGTCGTAGACCGTCAAGGGCAGGTTGGCTTCGATGCGTAGGCGCTGGGGTACGTAGCCGACATGCTCGGGGCTAGGCCGGCTGTGGTCGTGGCCGCAGTGAAACTCGATACGCCCGGAGTAAGGCACTTCCTTGACCAAGGCGCGCAGAAGGGTGCTCTTGCCTGCGCCGTTGAGGCCGATCAACGCAGTGATACGGCCTCGCGCCAGTGTGGCGTTGATCCCTTTGAGGATAGCGTTGCCGCCCAGCGTGACACGAAGGTCCTGGATCGTCACCAAATCCGAATTCATGGCAAGCCCTTGGCCAGATTGTCGAGGGCCTGCCGCATTTTCTTGTCGTACCATTCCACGCTCTTCAACTCCTTTGCATCATCTTTAAGCTCTTGTTTCTCCGCGGTTTCCAAGGGATCAATCTCCACGAAAACGATTTCCTTGTCCCGGTCCTTCATGGCGTCGCGTAACACCTTGGCCGAGGTCTCTGTGGGATACTGCGGTTCGACCGCAATGACACGAATGTCTTTCTCCTGACACTCCTTGGCCAATTTCACCAGATGCGCCTGCCCTGCCTCCGCACCTGGCGTCACTTCCAGAACACCTGCGATTTCCACGTCGAAGCTCTTAGCGAAGTATCCTAGCGATTCGTGGAAAGCGATGATCTTGCGATTCTTCTTGTCCTTGAGCCGCTCCTTGCCGTAAGCATGTAGGGCCTGGAGTTTGCGAATATATTGGTCCGCATTCTTGTCGTAGTCAGCCTCGTGAGGAGGATCGACGCGCTTCAGCTCATCGCGGATGATCTCGACTAAGGCGATGGCTTGCGGGATGCCGAGCCAAATGTGTGGATCGTAGTCGCCGTGCTCGTGCTTGTGTCCGTGTTCCTCCTCATGGCCCTGCTCAGGCGAAGAGGAGAAGCGGAGCAACAGCTTTTCTTTGCGCTTGTCTTCCCCGGCACGGAGCTTGTCGCCGAGCTTAATATATTGGAGACGGGGATTGTGGCTTGCAATCTGGATCGAATCGGCGAACTTGTCATCGAGAGATAGGCCGATGGCGAAGAACAGGTCAGCTTCGCGCAGCAAAATAGCGTCCTGGGTGTTGTCCTGATAATGGTGCGGTCCTTGCGTGGTGCAAAGACAAACGATGCCGACATGATCGCCGCCGACGTTACGGACGAAATTATCCAGGGGAGGAATGGTGACGACAACCCGCGGTGGGCCGCCGCGATTGCGCCAAGCCGGCGCGGACCGTGTACAGCCGAGAAGCCCACTCGTCAGCACCAGCGCCGTCACACCCAAGATCGCTCCTGCTCCGTATTGCCTAGTCATCACCACCCTCCCTGTGAGGAAATACTTTGTAATACCACGCCTTCTATTCTGACATGGTAATGAGCGGAGCAAGGATTGACAAGCTCTTCGGTTGTGCGAGGTATGCCACTAGATTTTGGCGAGCGGGGTTACGTCATTGGGGCGAGAGGAGGTGCGTCAACGCCCCGAGTAGGCTTTTCCACTCCCTGCTCCACAAAGGGGGAGGGAGCTTTGTCGGGCAACTCTTACGGTTGCGCCCCTGTCTTGTTTGTTTTGTTCGAACGGATGAAATCACGGCGGATGGTCTCTCCGGCTTGAACGAGGAGACTCTGCGTTTGCTCTATCGGCTTGCCGTCTTTCATCCAGCGGAGGCGCATCTGGTAGCTGTATTTCTTTCCCGGCGTCAAAGGTGGCGAGAAGAAATAGCGCATTTCGCCAGTCTGTTTGGTCTTGACGCCGTTTACCCAGATCTCGGCGTCTGCGGGAACGCGCAGCCAGATATGCGCCTTGTTGTCTGCGCCCATCTCTCTTGCCGTCAAGAACGGCGGCAAATATCCGCCGCCGATACCGACTCCCACACTTGTTGGGGACGGCGGCGATTGGGCCGCGTTCGAGATAATGTTAGGCGAGATGCTCGGCGCCAACATGATAATGGGTGGGCCGGAGTAGCTCTGCGGGGCCGTGCCCCAGTAGGGGTACGTTGTACCATTGGGGTTGGTCGCTTGCGCCTGAACCGAACTGGCGGCGAGGACGGCGATGACCAGCGCGCGTCCGGCAGCAACGGGACTGTGCATAGTTGTTCTCCTCTCTCTTTATTATATGCACAAGCACAAGCTCGCGGCGCAAGCCCACGGAAGCAAGGAAG
>JAJPIY010000108.1 GCA_021324515.1 Planctomycetota bacterium | reverse complement strand
TGTGGGATGCGGCATCGGGGAAGCAACTCCATTCGTTCGACGTAGACAATTGCATCGGGCTGGCGTTCTCGCCCGATGGCCAAAGCCTTGCTTCGACAACGGGGGGTGATACGCGGACGTGGGACATGGCGACAAAAGAGCTGCAAATTCGCTGCGATGGGCCTTGTTGGGCTGGTCCGCCGACGGCAAGGCCGTGATGACATGGGGCGGGGAAACGGTGCGCTGGTGGGACCGCCAGACGGGCGAATTGCTCCGTCGCAAGGAATTTCCGTTACTGGACTGGCCCGTACTCAGTCCGGACAGCCAATTCGTTGCTGTTTCCAGAGGCGGCGCTCTGAACATTGGGGACATTTCTCGTGGCAAATTTGCGCTGACGCTGGTGCCGCTTTCTGGCGGGAAATGGCTGGCCCTGCGTTCCGACGGGCACTATCGCGGTTCGCCGGGGGTCGAGAAGGAGATCGTCTACGTCGTCCAGACCGATGCCGGCCAGGAGGCGCTGACGCCCGACGAATTCGCCACGAAATACGGTTGGAAGAACGATCCGGAGCGCGTGCGTTTGCCGCGTCCCCAGCCGGCGCGTTAATGTTATGTTTAGCCGCGAGCCGTAGGCGAGCGCGGGGCCGGCCCCGCGCTCGCCTACGGCTCGCGGCTAAACGGATTTATGCATTGGGGGTGAGCGCGGTCGCGCTCGCCTGCGGCTCGCGGCTAAACGGGGAGGGGGGGATGATTTTGGGATATCACGTCGTTTTCGGAACGTACGGATTCTGGCTGCCGAACGATCCGCGCGGCTCCTGGTCTGATTTTGTCGGCTCGTGGGAGTTGTTCCGCTTCGGGGCCGCGACTACGACCGATACTCGGCGATCCGTCGCCCACCGATCGCACGACCGACAGCAGCGCCGCGCCGCTCAGGATGCCCTCCGTTATCCGCCCGTTGTTTTTACCGGACTGCAAGCGCGAGCAGTGGGACGCGGCTTTGCATCCTTCGTTCAGAAATCGAAGGCGACCATCTGGGCTTGCGCCATTCTGCCCGAACACGTGCATCTCGTGGCGGCGCGCCAAGAATATGAAGTAGAACAGCTGGTCAAGTTACTCAAGGGAGCTGCGACTCGTCAACTTCTCGCCGAGAATTTGCATCCGTTCGCCGAGCATCGCTCCCAGGACGGGACCGTGCCGAAATGCTGGGCGCGGGGACTGTGGAAAGTATTTCTGGATAGCGAAGCCGACATTGTGCGCGCCATCCGCTACATCGAGCAAAATCCGAACAAGGAGGGCAAACCCGTCCAACATTGGTCATTCGTCACACCATTTCAGATAGCAGATGTTTAGCCGCGAGCCGTAGGCGAGCGCGGGGCCGGCCCCAATCGTAAATCCACCACGCCGTTTAGCCGCGAGCCGTAGGCGAGCGCGGGGCCGGCCCCAATCGTAAATCCACCACGCCGTTTAGCCGCGAGCCGCAGGCGAGCGCGGGGCCGGCCCCGCGCTCGCCTGCGGCTCGCGGCTAAACGGGGAGCAAGCTGGCAAATCACCACCCGCGCGGTATCCTGTGAGAAGGGAGTTTCTCGCATTTCTCGGAGGATGCGCCATGACATGCCGTCTAACTTTGGGATTGTTGGCGACGCTAACGCTGGCAAGTGTGCCGGCCCGTGCCGTCGATCAGGCAGCGATCGATCGAGCCCTCGATAAAGGCGTTGCGGCATTGCGAAAAATGCAGCAGGCGGATGGCACCTGGCCACACCAATGGATCGGCGCCACTGCCTTGGCTGGCCTAGCACTGCTGGAATGCGGCGCCAAAGAAGACGATAAAGCCGTGCTCCGGGCCGCCAATGCCGTGCGCCAGGCCAGCATCGATCTGACGCACACCTATTCTATCTCTTTGTGCTTGCTGTTTCTCGATCGCCTCGGCGACCGTGAGGATGAGCCGTTGATTCGATCGCTGTCGGAGCGTCTGCTGGCCGGGCAGAACACCAATGGCGCCTGGTCCTACGGTTGTCCTCCGGTTGGCGAGGAGGAAAAGCAGCGTTTGCGGGAAGTGCTGAACAAGCGCAAGGTAGCTGCGGATCGCCCGCCGAACGGAGCGAGACTGCCAGGCTTTCCCTTTCCCCAACCCGGTCCCCCCGTCGGGATGTGGATGGCCGGGGCGGGCGGCGACAACTCGAACACCCAGTTCGCTGCCCTGGGATTGTGGGTGGCGAGCCGTCACGGCGTACCGATTGAGCAAGCTGCCAACCGCATGGCCGATCATTTTCGCAGCACACAAATGGAAGATGGCGGCTGGACCTATATGACTTTTTTCCGGCCGGCAGGCGCGCCCATGTTTCCTGGAATGAGTTCGACCCCGGCCATGACTTGCGCTGGACTGATCGCCCTGGCCATCGCGGATGGCGCTGTCCTGGAGGATGCTCGCAAACGCAAGCCGGACGCCAAGTTGCCCGACATCAGCAAAGACAAGGAACTGATGAAGGGCCTGGAAGCACTTGGCACCGTCATCGACAATCCCCGGGGCCTCAAGCCCCAGCAGCCAGGGCCGCCATTCGCTCCACCGGGAGGCCCACTCCCCCCCACCGAGCGCGTGGGCGGACGCTCCTACTATTTCCTGTGGTCGCTGGAACGTGTGGCGGTGGCCCTCGATTTGAAAACCATCGGCGGCAAGGATTGGTATGGCTGGGGCGCAGAAATCCTGCTGGAAAATCAGGAGCCGGACGGCAGCTGGAAGGGCGAATACGCCGAGGGCGGGGTCGATACCTGCTTCGCGCTTCTGTTCCTGCGGCGCGCCAACCTGGTCCGCGATCTGACCGTTGCCCTCAAGGGCAAGGTCGTGGATCCCGGCGAGCGCGTGCTGAGCGGAGCACCACGCGGCAAGCGGCCCCGAAAGATGCTATCTGGGATCGAAACCAGGGACGCCAAGCCCCTGGAGAAGCCGCTCTTGAAGGCCATGTCTGCCGAGGGCAATCGGCTGGCCGAGGCCTTGTTGCAAGCGACCGGCCCACGCCGCGACCAGCTTATCTCCACAATGGAGACCGAAAAAGGCGTCCACTACACCGAGGCCCTGGCTGCCGCCATTCCCAAACTAGAAGGCGAAGCCCGCCGCAAAGCACGCGAGGCGTTGGCCAATCGCCTGACGCGCATGAAGGACGAAACCCTGGAGGAATACCTGCGCGATGAGGACGCCGAAATTCGCCGCGCCGCCGCCCTTGCCGTCGGCCAAAAGGACAGCAAGGCCCTCGTGCCGGGCCTCATCGCGCTGTTGCGCGATCCCGAAATCAGCGTGGTCCGGGCCGCCCACGCTTCCCTGAAGGCGCTGACGGAGCAGGACTTCGGTCCCCCTGCCACGGCCACACGCGAAGAACGTGATCACGCCGTGCGCCAATGGATCACCTGGTGGAGCAAGCAGCGTAAAAAATGACCGATTCGGGAGCGTAAGCGACGGATGATAGTCGCTTACGCTCCCGAATCGTTAGTGACTCCGCACCGGTGTCTGATCGCCAGCCGTGGTTGCGGACGCCGCCTCTTCGTCTGGCAAAGGCCGTTCTTCTCGGGGAATGCGCATGGCATAGAACGAGCGCCACACGAATAGCAGGGCGATCACCAACATCGCCACGCCTATCAGCGGGGCGTAGTCCGACGTGCCATCGTGCTGGGCCGCCAAGCGGAGATGGACGGCGATTTCTACAGCCAATAAACCGAACAACGTCGAGAACTTGATGATCGGGTTCAGCGCCACCGAAGTCGTGTCCTTAAACGGATCGCCGACCGTATCGCCGACCACCGTAGCGGCGTGCAGCGGGGTGCCTTTCTCCTTCAGATCCACCTCAACGAGTTTCTTGGCGTTGTCCCAGGCGCCGCCAGCGTTGGCCATGTAAATGGCCTGGAACAAGCCGAAGATGGCGATAGACACCAAGTAGGCGACGAAGAAGTTCGGATCGAAGAAGGCAAACGCCAACGTGATGGTCATGAGCGCGATAAAGATGTTCCACATACCGCTCTGGGCGTACTGTGTACAGATGCGCACGACGGTTTTGGAGTCTTCGATGTCGGCTTCCTTTTTGTCGAGATTCATGTTCTTCTTGATGAAGGCGACGGCCCGGTAGGCGCCCGTGACCACCGCCTGCATGGAGGCGCCGGAGAACCAGAAGATCACGGCCCCGCCGCAGATGAAGCCGAGCAGCACCGGGGCATCGGTCAAGCTCAGGGCCAACAGGCCCACACTCTTGAGCAGCAGAATGATCGAGAAAATCATGGTCGTAGCGCCTACGACGGCCGTGCCGATCAGCACCGGCTTGGCGGTGGCCTTGAAGGTATTGCCTGCCGAATCGTTGGCTTCCAGGTAATGCTTGCCGCGCTCGAAATTCGGTGTGAAACCAAAGTCGCGCTCGATTTCCTCATGAATACCGGGGATCTGCTCGGTCTGGGCCAGCTCAAAGACTGACTGGGCATTGTCTGTCACGGGGCCGTAGCTATCCACGGCGATGTTGACCGGCCCCATACACAAGAAGCCGAATGCTACCAGACCGAAGGCGAAGACCGAGCCGTAAGGCCCCATTACCTTAATCAACTCGGCGGTATACTGAGGCGATTCCACGGAGCTAACGGCATAGGCGACGGCCATCAGGCTGGCAATGAGCATGCCTTTCCAAAACGCGCTGAAATTACCGGCGACGATCCCCGAAAGGATCGTCAACGACGCGCCGCCTTCACGCGAAGCCGTGACGATCTCGTGGACATGCCGCGAATGGGAGCTGGTGAAGACCTTGGTGAATTCCGGGATCAGCACCGCAGCCAGCGTGCCGCAACTGATGATCGTCGCCAACTGCCACCAGAGGTGTGGCATCTGGACCACGATAGTGCCGGCCTTCACCGAGAGATCGTTGAGCAGCAGCCAGCTCATGCCGAACGAAGTCGAGATGCACAGGATCGACGCGATCCAGATAAGGCGCGTCAACGGCTGCTCGAAGTCGAACTCGGTTCGCCCTTCATACTGTTTTTCCGAGATCCATTGGTTGACGAAGTAGGAAACGCCGGACATGAAGTCCATGAGGAAGCGCATGGCGAAGATCCAGACGATGAGCTTGGCCTGCAAGTCGAGATAATTGGTGGTGGCATGAGCGGAATCCGGCCGGGCGACGGGGTTGGGTTCCAGCCCGAACAGGCCGCGGATGAGGTTTTCGGTGACGGCCAGGGTGATGAAGGTGATAAGGGCGACGCCGGTGACGCCGTAGGTCTCGAAGCCGTCGGCGGTCGGGCCGACCGAGTCGCCGGCATTGTCGCCGGTGCAGTCGGCGATGACGCCGGGGTTGCGTGGATCGTCTTCTTTGACCTTGAAGACGATCTTCATCAGGTCGGAGCCGATGTCGGCAATTTTGGTGAAGATGCCGCCAGCGATGCGCAGCGCCGAAGCGCCCAGCGACTCGCCGATGGCAAAACCAAGGAAGCAGTAGCCGACGATCTGCCGCGGCACAAACAGTAGGATGATGACCATCATCACCAACTCCAGCGAAATCAAAAACAGGCCGACCGACATGCCGGCCCGCAGCGGGATGTTGACGACGTCCCACGGCTTGCCGCGCAGCGAGGCGAAGGCGGTGCGGGCGTTGGCGTAGGTATTGACGCGGATGCCGTACCAGGCCACTGAATAGGAACCGCCCATGCCGACGACGGCGAAGAGCAAGACCAGAAGAAGCGTCGTGATGGGAGTAATCTGCTCGGCGGAACCCGCTTCCTTGGCGCCGGCTTCTTGGCTGAAGCCGAGCAGGTAATAGCTGATGGCGCAGGCGATCAGCACGAACAACATGAGCAAGAACTTGCCCTGCTGAATCAGATACGTCTTGCAGGTGGCATAGATGATGTCCGCGACGTTGAGCATCGACCGATGGGCCGGCAAGCGGTGGATCTGCGTGCGCAGGTAGAGGCTGATGCCAAGGGTGCCGCAGATGACCCAGGCGCCGAGGAACAGCAGCCACCAGGCGCTAAGGCCGCCGAGGCTGGTGAAATGCCCCTCGTGCAAGTCCGGGATGGCCAGGTCGGCCTCGCCGGCATGGGCCGAGACGGCTGTCACAAACAGCGCCGCCAAGGCGCCGAGGATCGCGGTCACATTCGACAGCCGAAGCTGTCGCCGAAAGTATGAGGTAATCATGAGCGGCGAAATCTCCTTGGAAGGATTTCCTTATCGTGTTGACATCTCACCCATACATCTCGCAGCCGGGGTGAGTCGGCCTTCACGGCAGAATACGGTAAGGATAGGGGGCGGTGGCAGCGAAGTCTACGGATAAGAGACAATCTATCCTCTGTAGCGATTTAGCCGCCCAGTCGCTACCATGACGGCTTAAACGATTCATTCGGAAAGGTCTCGCTCCATGACCACGACGCCCTCCGATGTCTTGACTGTCGCCGAACTGCAAAGGCTCGTGGCGCAAGTAGAGCCGGCGGCCTTGCTGGTCCCTCCGCGCATTCTCCGCCGCGTCATCAAAAGGGACCGCGGGCTGGCGGGACCGGGGCTGCAAGTGCCGCATCGCAAAAGCTACGTCGTGGCGCGCGATCGTTTGCTATGCTTCGCCACTGCCGAGGAATTGGGCCTGGAACCTGGCCGCCAGCTGCCGCCGACTTTGGTGTTGTTGCCGCAGCCCGATCGGCAAGCCCCAACGATACGCGACCGCGCCCGAACGCTGCTGCGTTATTGGCGCCTGCTGTTTCATGCACGGGTCCACTTAGTGTTTCACCATGCGAGCAACATCCGCAGGGAGTTAGGGCGGCGCATCCAGCGCATGGGTCTGACCGAGTTCGACGAAGCGACCGCAGTGCTACGACAAGAGCATTATCTGCTGCCGCCCGGCGACGCGGTGACAGTTTATGAAGAATTTGCCGCCGTTTATCTAGAGTTGCGCTATTTCGCGCCGCACATGCTGCCGCTGTACTTCCCGGCATGTTCGCAGTCGGAGACCATCGACGCCGTATTGGCTGAGGACGTAGACGCGGCGGGTTTGTTTGCCGCCACGCGTTTGGTGGGTGCTCCGGACCCTGTTGCCGCGCCTCTTGCTTCCGGGGAAGA
>JAJPIY010000380.1 GCA_021324515.1 Planctomycetota bacterium | reverse complement strand
GGCGGCAAGCTCGCTCTCCTTTCTCTGAACCAAACCCTTGAGGTCTTTGATCTCCGCTTCGCGCTTTGCTATGGTCGTCTCCAGCGTTTTTTTGGTTTCTTCCGCCTGTTTTCGAACTTCTTCGAGTTTCAGACTCTCTTGCTCGATCTTGGCCCGGAACTGGGCAAGGTCGTCGTTCGACTTGGTGAAATCTTGCTGGAATTTCTCGGTCAGTTTTTTCAGATTGTCCTCAAACTCCTTGCGGGCGATTTCCAGATCTTGTTCTTTCCTCTGCAAATCCAACTTGGCCTTCTTCAGGTCGTCGGTGGTCTTTTTCACCTGATTGGCCAAGTTATCGTTCTGCATCGTCAGGTTTTGGATGGTCCCCTCGAGCGTTTCTTTGGGCTGGTTGCCGTTCCAGCCGTACTTGGTCTCCAAGGCCTTCAGGGTCTTCATAACATCGGCATTGTCTTTGGCACTTTTGCCCAGGCTGCCGCTGTCCAACTGGCTTTTCAGCGTGCCGAGCGTGTCGGCGCCGTCCATTCCCTCGGCCATGCCCATGTAGGCGCGGTATACCATAGCTTGGGCCTTATAATAGTCGCGTTCGGCCTTGAAAGTGTCTTCATTTCTTTTGGCTTCTTTGGCGGCCTTATCCAGTTTGTCCTGCTCGGAGTAGCCGAAATAGGTAGTGACTCCCAAGGTAAGGGTGGCCAAGATGAAGAACACCAGGGTGATAATCAGACCTTGTTTCGACTCGCTTTGTTGAGATCGTGGAGGCATTGGAGCACCCTCGTGGTCGGATTCGCGACAGGAAAGAAAAGCACCTATTCCAGTGTAAAAGATCCCCGCAAGCTGTCAATGCAATTGATCGGGCAAGACAGGAAGTTCGCGGCCGATGCGCCTTTCTTATCGATTGTAGCGAATCCGCTAGCTGTTCGCAGCCGCCGCCCTGTAAGATAAGGATTAGGCGACGGCAGACGGCAAACGGCAGACAGCGGGCAGCACCTATGATCGGCGCACGCATTGGTCCCTGGATTCTCGATAAGGAACTCGGCCGCGGCGGCATGGGCTGTGTCTACCTTGCGCATTGCACGGCCGGGGCGGGGGACAAGCCCGTGCAAGCGGCCGTCAAAGTGTTGGCGCCCGAGTTGGCGGTTGATTCCGGCTTTTTGGCGCGGTTCCAGCGCGAAATCGACATCTTGCGCCAGCTCGATCACCCCAATATCGTGCGCTTCCTGGAATCCGGCCAGCAGGAGGGGCAACACTATTTGGTCATGGAATACGTGCCGGGGCCAAGCTTCGATACTTTGCTCATGCAGCGTGGACGATTGCCGTGGACGGAAGTGCTGGAGTTGGCCTGGCAGATCGCCCCGGCCCTTAAGCACGCCCACGACCGCGGCGTCATCCACCGCGATTTGAAACCATCCAATTTATTGCTCGCTTCCCCCCTTCCCAATGGAGAGGGCGAACGAGCGGAAGCAGCACCACGTGCGCGCGTGGCCAGTTGGGACAGCGAAGGCGTTCTCGTCAAGCTGACCGATTTCGGCATCGCCAGCCTGTTTGCCAGTCCGCATTTGACCGTGACGGGCGGCATCGTTGGTACGGCAGAGTATCTATCCCCGGAGCAGGCGGCGGGTAAACCGGCGACACGCCGCAGCGACCTGTATTCCCTGGGCGTCGTGCTGTATACACTGCTGACCGGGCGCACGCCGTTTCAGGGCGATCCCCTCGATCTGCTGCACAAGCATCGCTTCGCTCAGTTCGATCGCCCCATCCGGCTTGTGCCGGAGGTCCCGCACGAATTGGACGCTATCGTCTGTGAGCTTTTGGAAAAAGATCCGGGCAAACGTCCCGCCGATGCAATGGTGCTGTTCCGCCGGCTTGACAGTTTCAAGCGCAAGCTGGCCTACCAGGCGACACACGGCGACGCCAAGACCGTGGAATATGTGATCGGACAGTCAGCGACCCATATACAGGGCAGCGTGGAAGGACCGGCCACGCTGATGAGCCGACTCATGCGGCAAGAGTTGGAGCGCGAGCGCCGGGGCGGCCTGGTGCGCCAGTTTTTCAATCGGCCGTGGGTGTTGCTGGGGTTACTGGTGCTCACGGTGTCGCTCCTCGTGTGGACGTTTCGGCCGCTCAGCGCCGATGAGATGTATCAGCGCGGGGCAGCCCTCATGCAGTCGCAAGACCCGGCCGATTGGGAGACGGCTTGGGACACCTATCTGGGACCGTTGTTGGACAAGCACCCGGATACGCCGCATCGCGCAGAAGTGGAGAGGTTTCGCACCCTGGTGGAAGGAGCAAAAGCGGCCCGGCAGGCCCAGCGCGCCGCGCGTTGGGCCGGGCCTATGAGCGAGGCGCAATGGTTTTATCAAGAGGGCCTGCGGTGGCTCCAGCAGGGCAACGAGACAGAGGCGCGGCGCACCTGGAAATTGCTAGTGCGCGCATTCCAGGACGTTCCTTCAGAGAAGCCGTGGGTGCGCCTGGCGGAACAGGAACTGGACAAACTCAACGATAAACCACCGCCGCATCGTCACTGGGAACCGGTACGTCAAGCGCTTCAGCGAGCCCGTCAGCTGCGCGAACAGGGCCGCGACAACGAGGCGGCGGCGATCGTGAACGCTTTGAAAGAGCTGTACCGCGGCGATAAGCAGGCGGAAGCGCTTCTTAAGGAGGAGTGAACAGGAGAAGACGCTGCTTCACTCCAGCTTCACTTTGACCGTCCGTTTCTTGCCCTCGCGGAGAAAGCCGACTTCGATCGTTTCGCCTTTCTTATAGCGGCCCAACACGGTCATGTAGGTCTGGATGTTCTTGATTGGTTTGCCGTCAATGCTGATGATGCGGTCGTCGGCCTGGAGTCCAGCTTTGGCCGCCGGCCGGCCCTCGACGACGCCGCCGATCAGCAATCCCTCTTCCTCATCGCTGTAACTAGGACGAATACCCAACGTCGGACCTTC
>JAJPIY010000388.1 GCA_021324515.1 Planctomycetota bacterium | reverse complement strand
TGCGCGAATTGGTCTCCGGTCAGTACGACCAAAATTACGTCGCCCGCCGCTGGCAAGTCGGCTGGCGGCACGTTGAAATTGGACTCGAACAGGTCTACACCAACGCCGCTCTCTCGCGGCTGCGGACGGGATTGATGCGTATCCTGCACGAGAACTGGTCCGGCGACCGAGCAGCCCTGCAAGAGACCGTGCGTGCCCTCAATAAATTGCTCGATCTGGATCTGGCCATCATCGAAGACGCCTACCAGACGGAATATTCGCTCCGCTTGCAGCGGAGTGAGCGGCTGGCGGCCATCGGTCAAGTGGCCGGCGGCGTCGCCCATGAGCTGCGCAATCCGCTCAACGTTGTCAAGACCTCTGTGTATTACCTGCTCCATGCCCGCAATCCGTCGCCGGAGAAAAGGGCCGAGCACCTGCACCGCATCGAAAAACACGTCATGGTGGCGGATAATACCATTACGGCGCTGTCGAACTTCGCCAAGCTGCCGGTGCCCCAGCGCAAGCCGTTCGCCCTTGAACATTGCCTCCGCGAGGCCCTTGAGGCCACGCCGATGCCCGATACCATCCGCGTCCTCCTCGACTGCCCGTCGTCGTTGCCGCCGGCGCTGGCCGACCACGATCAGATTCGTATTGTCTTCGCCAACCTCATCCGCAATGCCCTGGAAGCCATGCCCGAAGGAGGCCAACTTACTCTGACAACACGAGCCGGGGATGGCGTCCTGGAGACGACGGTAGCCGACACTGGCGTCGGCATCCCTGCGGACCTGCTGCATCGCATCATGGAGCCTCTGTACTCGACCAAGGCCCGCGGTCTGGGTTTGGGGTTGCCTATCGCAAGGGCTATACTGGAGAAAAACGGCGGCAGCCTGCGTGTAACCAGTGAGCCAGGCCGAGGCACGGCCTTCACCGTATTTCTGCAAACGGATGCCGCGGAGGAGAACGCAACCAAGGAGCAGCAGAGATCATGACAGCTTCCGCTTCCATTCTCGTCGTCGATGATGAGGTCGATACCTGTCGCAATTTGTCGGACATCCTCACGGACTTAGGCTACCATGTGGATACAGCTCACGACGGCCCGGCCGCCCTGGAGTTGGCGCGCAAGAAGTGCTACGACGTCGCGTTGTTGGACTTGAAGATGCCGGGCATGGACGGCTTGACGCTGTACCGGCAGCTGCGTCAGCTGTGCGCGGAGACGGTGGCGATTGTGGTGACGGCCTATGCCAGTAAGGCTACGGCGGAGGAAGCGCTGGCCGCCGGCGCCTGGCAGGTGCTGCCCAAGCCGGTCGATTTTCCGCGTCTGCTGGCCCTGGTAGAAGAAGCATTGGGGCAACCGCTGATATTGATCGTCGATGACGACCCCGACCTCTGTTGCAATCTTTGGGACCTGCTGCGCGACCGCGCCTATCGTGTGGCCGTCGCCTACGACGAGGCGGAAGCAGCCCGACTGCTCCAGAATCATGCTTTTCGCATCGTGCTGATCGACATGAAGCTGCCGCGCGGCGATGGCCGCGGCGTGTTTCAGCGTGTGCGGCAGACCAATCCGCAGGCGCGTACCGTGGTTATCACCGGCCATCGGCTGGAGATGGATCCGGTCATTCAGCAGGTGTTGGCCGAGGGGGCCGACGCCGTGTGTTATAAACCGTTTGACGTGCCGGCCTTGTTGTCCACGTTGCAGCGGCTGACAGCGGAACATGCGCCGCCTTCCCAGGAGGGAAAAAATGCTGTCCGAGACTGACCTCCGCGTGCTCGTGATCGATGACGACGCCGACACGCGCAACAATCTGCGCGACATCCTGGAATTGGACGACTTTCAGGTCGAGACAGCAGGCACCGTCGCCGAAGTCTTGCAAAGCCGCAACTGGCACGGCTACTTGGCCATTCTCCTCGATCGCCGACTGCCCGACGGCACGGCCGAGGAATTGCTGCCGCGCCTGCGCCAATTGGCCCCCGACGCCTCGATCCTCGTCGTTACCGGTTATGCGGACTTGCAAGGGGCCATCGCGGCCCTGCGGCAAGGGGCGGCCGATTACATTTTGAAGCCGATCAATCCCGATGCGCTCCGCGCCAGCCTGGCCCGGATCCGCGAATGCAGACGGCTGACCTTGGCCAAGGAACGCAGCGAGACCGCCTTCCGCACTCTCGTCGAAGCTGCCCCCTGCTTCATCGCTATCCTGCGGCCTGACCTCACCGTGGCCTATTTCAGCGCCTATGCCGAAGAACTGACGGGTTTCCCAGCGAGCGAAGTCCTGAACAAGGACTATGCCCAATGCTTTCTCTGTAGCGAATGTCAAACAAAGGTCCGGGAACAATTACGCCGCGTGCTGGCGGGCACACCGGTGCGTGGCTTCGAGAACCCGCTATGCACCCGCGACGGCGCGCAGCGTTGGATCATCTGGAACGCCCAACGATTGCCGGATTATGAGGGGGAACCGGCTATTTTGATGGTCGGTCATGATATCTCTGCTCTTAAGCAGGCCCAAGAACGCGCCCTGCAAGCCGAGCGCTTGGCGGCCATCGGTCAGATGATGGCCGGCCTGGCTCATGAGAGCGGCAACGCTCTGGCCCGCAGTCAAGCCTGCCTGGAGATGCTGGCCATGGAAGTCGAAGACCGGCCGGAGGCGCTTAAACTCATCGGGCGCATCCAGACGGCGCAAAATCATTTGCAACAACTGTACGATGAAGTCCGTAACTATGCCGCCCCGTTGAAGTTGGAGCAGCAGAAGCATTCCCTCCGCGCCATCTGGCGCCAGGCGTGGAACAATTTGGCCGAGCAACGCCAGGGGCGCACGGTCACGCTGCGGGAAGAAAACAACGACGCTGATTTGGTGTGTCTGGTCGATCCATTTCGGCTGGAACAGGTGTTTCGCAACATCTTGGAGAACGCCTTGGCGGCGTGCAAGGACCCTGTACAGATCACGATAACGTGCTCCGAAGCCGAGTTGGGGGGCCAAGCAGCGCTGCGGGTTGCCGTGCGCGACAATGGGCCGGGCCTCAACGCCGAACAGCAGCGGCGCATCTTCGAGCCGTTCTACACCACCAAAACCAAAGGCACCGGTTTGGGCATGGCAATTGCTCAACGCATCATCGAAGCCCACGGCGGCCGAATTGCCGTCGGCGCCCCGGCTGGTCCGGGGACCGAAATTCTGCTTCTCTTGCCGCGAGGGAACTCATGACCTCAGCCTTACGCATTGTCGTCGCCGACGATGAACCAGATGTCCGTGATTATTACTGCAAAATCCTGCCGCGCCTGGGGCATAGCGTAGTCGCCGCCGCTGCTACTGGCGACGAGTTGATCACCTTGTGCCGTGCTCACCGGCCTGATTTGGTCATTACCGACATCAAAATGCCGGGCCTGGACGGCATTGATGCCGCCAAACAGATTTACGAAGAGATGTCGGTCCCTTTCATCCTTGTATCAGCCTACAGTGATGCCAAGCTCATCGAGCGGGCCGGAGCGGACCACATTATGGCTTACCTGGTCAAGCCCATCAAACAGGCGGATCTGGTCCCGGCCATCAGTCTAGCCATGCGCCGTTTCGAGCAGTTCGAAGCCCTGCGCCGCGAGGCCTCGGACGTGCGCCAGGCCCTGGAAGACCGTAAGGTCATCGAACGGGCCAAAGGGGTGTTGATGACAGAACTGGGCCTGAGTGAAGCGGAAGCGTTTCGCCGCCTCCAGAAAACCGCCAGTTCCAAGAACCTCAAACTCATCGAATTGGCGCACCTGGTCCTGTCCATGCAGACCGCCCCACAGAAATCGTAAGAGGAACAACGGAGTGTGCCGGCGCGCACACGGCCAAACTCTTTTCATCACAAAGGAGGTCTATCATGTCCGTTGAATTGCGGGAAGAAGCGGGCGGCAAATGCCTGCTGGTGCAACTGAGCGGCAAGCTGACAAAAGAAGACTACCAGCGTTTCGTGCCGGAGGTCGAACGGCTCATCCAGCGGGAGGGCAAACTGCGCATGTTGGTCCGCATGCACGACTTCCACGGCTGGACGATAGGGGCCTTGTGGGAAGACATCAAGTTTGATCTGAAGCACTTTGCCGACATCGAGCGGTTGGCCCTGGTGGGCGAACGCAAATGGGAAGCTGGCATGGCGGCGTTCTGCAAACCGTTTACGCGCGCTACCGTCCGCTACTTCGAGGAGTCCCAATACGACGAAGCCCAACGCTGGATTACTGAAGGCCTGTCCCCGACCGCCTCTACTGGGCACAGGGAGAACTGACACTTTGGCGAGCGGGGGGTGTGCCCCCCGGTTGAACTTTGGCGAGCGGGGGGTGTGAACCCCCCGGTTGAACTTTGGCGAGCGGGGGGTGTCAACCCCCCGGTTGAACAACTGGGGGGTTGACACCCCCCGCTCGCCCTTGGAGCGCGACCCCGCTCGCCCCTGTTGGTGTTGGTGGACGAGGGCCCTTCGCCTTTCGAGGCAACTTAGATTAGGATAAGGCATGTGCCGGCTCGCGGCGGTGAGGCGGTTTTCCGGAAACTTTGCAAGTAGAGTGGATGGGTGCGCATGCCGACCTATAATCCCAAGACTATCGAACGACGTTGGCAAGAATACTGGCTGAAGAACAAGACCTTTCGCACGCCCGATTTTTCCGACAAGCCGAAATTCTATGTCCTCGACATGTTCCCCTATCCCAGCGGGGCGGGGCTGCACGTGGGCCATCCGGAAGGTTACACCGCCACGGACATCCTGGCCCGTTACAAGCGCATGCGCGGCTACAACGTGCTGCATCCGATGGGCTGGGACGCTTTCGGCTTGCCGGCCGAGCAGTACGCCATCAACACCGGCACCCATCCGCGTATCACCACGGAGAAGAACATCGCCACATTCCGCCGCCAGATTCAGATGCTCGGCTTCAGCTACGATTGGGACCGCGAGATCGATACCACCGATCCGAATTATTTCCGCTGGACGCAGTGGATTTTCTTGCAACTGTACGACACTTGGTACGATGCCGAACAAAAGCGCGGCCGGCCCATCAGCGAGCTGCCCATCCCACCGGAAATACGCCAGCAGGACGAGGCCGCCGTGCGTGCTTACCGCGATAGCAAACGCTTGGCCTATCAGGCCGAGGTGCCGGTCAACTGGTGCGAAGCACTGGGCACCGTGCTGGCCAACGAAGAAGTCATCGACGGCAGATCGGAGCGCGGCGGCCATCCGGTAGTGCGCATGCCGCTGCGGCAATGGCTGTTGCGCATCACCGCCTATGCCGAACGCCTGCTCGAAGATTTAGAAGGTCTGGATTGGCCCGAATCGATCAAGAAAATGCAGCGGGACTGGATCGGCAAAAGCGAGGGTGCGGAAGTCGATTTTGCCCTGGAATCGGGAGCGCGGATTCGCGTCTTCACCACGCGGCCCGACACGCTGTTCGGAGCGACGTACTTGGTACTGGCGCCCGAGCATCCGCTTGTGGAGACGATCACTACCCCGGAGCAGCAGGCGGCGGTACGGGCCTATCGCACCGAGGCCGCCCGCAAGAGTGACTTGGAACGCACCGAGCTGAGCAAGAAAAAGACCGGCGTGTTCACCGGCGCCTATGCCGTCAATCCGGTGAATCAGGAGAAGATACCTATTTGGATCGCTGATTATGTCTTAGCCAGTTACGGCACCGGAGCGATCATGGCCGTGCCGGCGCACGATCTGCGCGACTGGGAGTTCGCTCGCGCCTTTCGGCTGCCGATCCGTCATGTGGTGCTGCCACCCAAGGGTCATCAGCCAAGCAAGGAAGAAGCTGCCCTGGCCTATACCGAAGATGGACAGACGCACTACCCGTTTGTGGGCGAAGGGACGGCGATTAACTCCGGCCCCTTCAACGGCTTGCCGACAGCCGAGTTCAAGCGCCGCATCACTGCCTGGCTGGAGGAGCGCGGCCTGGGCTGCTGCCGCATCAACTACAAGCTGCGCGATTGGCTGTTCAGCCGGCAACGCTATTGGGGCGAGCCGTTTCCGATCCTGCACGAAATCGACGGCCAAGGCAATCCCACTGGCGTGGTCGAACCACTGGCGCCAGAAGAATTGCCCCTGTGTCTGCCGGAATTGGCAGATTACCAACCGACCGGCAAACCCGAGCCGCCCTTGAGTAAGGCCAAGGATTGGCTGTACGTGACGCGCCACGGCAAACGCTATAAGCGCGAGACCAACACCATGCCGCAATGGGCCGGCTCGTGCTGGTACTATCTGCGCTAC
>JAJPIY010000082.1 GCA_021324515.1 Planctomycetota bacterium | reverse complement strand
TTCGTTTCTACTGCGTCCCGTATGGCCGTATACTCACAAAAAAAGGGACAGCGTACTTTTAATCTTGACTAATCGCAAATGTACGCTGTGCCCTTTTTCTTTAGCAAGCATCGGTTGCGGACCAACCGGCTCGGACAGGCGGTTGCCATTGCTAGGAATTGCTACGCTGGGTCCAGGACAAAGGGGACATTCAACATTCATCTTTTCCAGCTTAAGATCAATGTATGCGCGTTTATCTGGATGCTTGCAGTCTACAGCGGCCGCTGGGGACCGTCTGAAAAATGATTGCCATCACGGTCAGTCTTCTCCCTGGGCCTTGGTGTAGCCCGCAGCGCCGTCGAACTCGTACAGTTTCTCGATTTGCATCCAGCGGTGTCGGGGACTGATCCGGTGCAGCAGGTCGAGTAAGTGCGCATCGATCATCTCCGGCGTCCCTTCTCGGACCACGAAGCGGCAGCGCCAGTGGTCCACGCAGTCGGTGATGGCCCCGGTCGGCGGGTAAACCTTGCAACCGCGGTTGGAGATCATCTTCAGCCGCAGTGGCGAGCCAGCGGCGATCTCCTCCAGGCTCTTGCCTAACTCCACGGCTGACAGCGACGATTCCACGAACACGTCCGCCCCCACGGTGCGCCGTGAGCTGACCTTGACCGTATCCGGCGCCGGATCAAACTGCGGCAGCTTGATGGGGCGGTAGTCGCGCACCCGCCAGCGCTGCGAAGACCTGCCCAGGTTGGCGAGAATGGCCTCCGTGAAGGCCGTGGTCGAAACACCTTTGTCGTAACCTACCACGTCGCCGGTGCGGGCCTTTCCTTCCTCCAGCGTCACCAGGATGGCATTCTCGATCTTGCTCGCCGCCTCGAACTCGCCCAGGTGCCGCAACATCAGCACCGCCGAAAGGATCACCGCCGTCGGGTTGATGACGTTCTTGCCGGCGTACTTGGGGGCCGAGCCGTGGACTGCCTCGAAGATGGCCACGTCGTTGCCCAGGTTGGCCGAGGGCGCGAAACCCAGCCCGCCAACCAGTGCCGAAGTCAAATCGCTGATGATGTCGCCGTTCATGTTCGTGGTCACGATCACGTCGAATTGCTCCGGCTTCTTCACCAGCTGATGAGCGCAATTGTCAATGATGATGTGCTGCGCCTCGATGCCGGGATACTGCAGGGCGATCTCCTCGAAGGTGCGCTTCAGTAGCCCTTCGGTCAGCTTCATGATGTTCGACTTGGTGGCGCAGTGGACCCGCTTGCGGCCCTCGGCGATGGCCAGCTCGAAAGCCAGCCGCACGATCTTCTCACAGCCTTTGCGCGAGATGAGCTTAAGGCACTGGGCGACGCCGGGCGTCTGCATATGCTCGATACCGGCGTACAAGTCCTCGACGTTCTCGCGGACCACTACCAGGTCGATGCCCCGCCCGCTGTAGGGCGTGATCACGCCAGGCAGCTCGCGCACGGGCCGGATATTGCCGTAAGTCTCGAAGAGCTTACGAAGGGTCACGTTGGCACTCTTCTCACCGTAGCCGACTGGCGTCTCCAGCGGCCCTTTGAGGACGCAGCGGGTCCGCCGAATCGACTCGATGGTTTCCGGCGGCACGCCGGAAGCGATGCCCTGCTTGAAAACGCTCGCCCCCGCGGCCCGCTCTTCCCAGACCAAGCGGGCGCCCGCCGCCTCGATCAACCGTTGCGCCGCCCGGACGCACTCCGGGCCGACGCCATCACCGGGAATCACCGTCACCAACTTTTCGCCTGCGTTCGTCACCTGAGAGGCCATCTACTTTCTCCTTCATCATTTGGAACTTGCATGCCGCCTATACCGCTTCGAAACGGACAATGGCCTGGCTGATTTCCGCCTCCAGCCCACCTTTGCTCTTCAAGAATTGGTCTCCTTTGACCGACAGACTCACCTTCAGCAACCGCCTGCCTCATGGGCGTCCCAGCACAAGTTCGATGAGGGCGCCGACGGTCTGGTGCGCCTCAACCGGGTGCCGCAATGACAGCTTCGGGTTGACGTAATAGCGATTGCGCCGTCCGCAGCGCTGTCGTTCAATATAGCGGCCGGCCTCCAGGTCGGCCACGATCCGCTGCACCGCTCGCTCGGTAATCCCGACCCGGTCGGCGACATCACGGAGCCGTATCTGCGGGTCGCCCGCAATCAGGAGCAACACATGCGCGTGATTGCTCAGAAACGTCCACTCAGCGGCCGGTACAGGTCGTTTTTGCTTTCGGCCCATCGCTCCTTTTTGCCTCGGATAAAGGACCGGTGTCATTCTACGCACGGAACACGTTGCCATCCGAAGCCGTGCGTCCGTTGATACACCTCCGCGCGGTCGCGGCCCAACGCGAACAGGCGCACCCAGCCATTTTCCACCAACTGTTTCACTTCTGGCTGGCTCGCCAGCACCTGCTCGATCCGCTCCGGTGGGGCTTCCACAATCACTTGAAGTCGGAGCGGCTCGTGGAACCAGCGGCCGTCGGCCGCATGGACAGACTGCACCGCCAAGCCGGTTCGCAGGTCGCCGCCGTTGCCCAGCACTACTCCGACCGCCCCCACACGGTTATGCAGGGCCTTGGTGCCGCAGCCGAACACGCGGTTATCCACAGTGGAAGCGAAATACTGAAGGTTGATCCATGCTCCAACCACCATCGGCCCCGAGAGGACCATGTGCAGCACCGAGTTGTCCATGTCCACCGCCGCGTCATACTCGTGGAGGAAGGCACGCCCTTCCAGATCAACGCCGCGCGTGCGCACGCGGCGGGCGACGATGAAAGCTGCATTGCGGGCCAAGCCCCATTCGGGGCGGACCTCCGACCAGTCCCGGGCCCGCCGGCGTAACAAGCGGTCGAGGACGCTCACCGATGAAGAATTCAGCCCAAGGCTGCTCGCCCGCTCACGGCGCACCTGAGCGCTGGCCTCATCGAGCCAGCTTCGCAGACGGGCGATGTCGGGTTGATGGCTGTCCGGAGCTTGTGCCCAATCAAGCAAGGTGACCTCATCGGTGGACGTGTTGTGAACAGCCGCGAGGAAGTGTGTATCCGCGGGTAGGTTCCAGCCGCGGCTGGTTAGCCCGGCCCGAACGGCCGGGTCGTTCAGCAGCGCCGCCGCGATCCGGGCATTGATTGCCCCTCCATGACCGCCACAGGCTCCGCAATCCAGGCTGGCGGCGTGCGGATTGTTCGCACTGCGACTCTCATGCCCGCAGAGAAGAACGAGCCGGGCAAGCCGGTCTCGCAGCCCCATGTTCTTCAGGATAGCCGCGGCAAGGTCCACACGTCTTTCCCGATCAAACCCTCCGTCCTGATCATCCCGTTCAAGCTGGAAGGAGACGCGATGATCGGCCGGTTCCGGGTCGGGGACGACAGCCAATGAGTCAGCGGCGAGACGGATTCCGTAGGCCAGGCCGAGCAGTTCGACGAACGAGAACGAGGCCGCCGGGGCGCTCTGGATATGCTTGAGCGCGCCCGAGGCAAGCGGCCTTGGATGTATAGGAGACATTGGCTTGAGATGGACGTCGGGTCTGACAAGCACGGGGCAACGTGCGCTGCCGCAGCCATTGACTTGCCAATCGAGAGCAATTCCAAAGAACCCGGCGAAACCGAGCGTCTCGATCTCCAGCGCCTGCGCTTCGAGATGACGCCGCAGGGGTTCGGAACGCACATCGATACAAAAGACGGCCTGGACCGCTGGCCGAACGCGAGCGACCTGGCGTGGGGCAGCTACGAGCTTGTTCAGCAATTTTCGGGCAAAGCCATCTTCCAGCGCTTCCTGAAAGGCGAGGCGGATCGATTCGTCCTCGACCTCTTCGGCGACGGTCCTGAGCTTCGTCCGGGCGGCCGGCCGCAAGAGCTCAACGACGGCGGCGTCGCCACAGATGCGGATCGCCAGCAGATCGGCGACCGCTCCTGGTTCACCACTCCCCTTCTCCCAGGCCGCGCGACGCAGGTATGAGGCCCAGCCATAAAGCCCGCCGAGCAAGCGGTACAGATACGCCGTGCGCTTCTCGCCAGGCACCTTCAATCGCGTCAACATCGTCCGGATGGCCTCTTCGGGGTGTGCTGGCAGCTGTGTCACCCAGGCGCGCCAGCCGCGAAGCCCGGCGATTTCCAACGACCGATCCACGCGGGCGGACCCCAGCCAGGACTCGTAAAGACACTGGCTTGTGGGTAGCCCCCAATAAGTTCCTCCCCCCAAGACATGAACGGCGCACCAGCGCCCGACAGAACGGTTTAGGACATTATTCCAGTCCGTCCCGTAGTCGCGGTCGTGAAGTTCCGCGAAGGTCCGCACCGGATGCGAAGTCCGCATCGGCATGGGGCAGTGGCCGGCAAGAATGGCTTCCAGCCAGTGCGGGTCATGCCCTAGCCGCCGAGCCGCCCCAGCCAGGTCGGTCGGGCCGAAAGCCTCCTCGTTCCAGCGCTGCCGGAAGAATGTCAGATCGGGGAGAAGCTGCGCACCCAGGCCCGCACCAATCGTCTGGGCAGTCTGGTCGATGGGTTCGGCGGTAAATCCCAAGAATGGGTTCACAGCTACATAATTGTGCAGGTCCCACAGCGGCGGTATCCGGTTGCAGACGCGGGTAATGTCCGTCCAGAGAGTTTCCGAATCCGCCGCAACATCGGCTATCTCCGATGTCTCAAGCACGCGCGACCTCCTTTGTTGGGGTGAAGAAGCGTTTCCAGATGCCATCCACGACTCGGTCAGCTACCGCCCCAAAATAGAAGCCGTGCAGAGCATGAGTGTAAAGCGCACGTCCCAGCGATGTGTGTCCAAGTACCGGCAGGAATGCTTGGATGAGGGTGAGCAGAACGAGTACGAGTATGGGCAGGATTGCTGCCGACCAGGCCATGGGGCCGGAGGGAACTGGCAGATCGCCTAGTACCGGCTCCAAGAAGACGGACGCTCCCCGGTAAAGGGTGAACACGACTGTCACGAGGACAAAGGTACTCAGGAGCGTGCCCGCGATACGCAGCATCGTGCGGGCGCATCCTTCCGCCGAAGGGCCGAGCCAAGCCACCCAGAACTGGCCAAGGGACATCGCCACGATGACCGACAGGGCCAACTCACCAGGGGAATGCCAGGGCGAGAATCCCGTCACCCACGAGGCTAACACCATCCCCGGGACGCTCAGGCTGGTGCCAAGGGCGGCCAGCGTTAGCCTGCGGCTGGGTGGAACGAACCGGATGCAGGGCATCGGCGGCGGTACTTCTCCGGACTTCAAGAAACTCCAGGCTTTGTAGCAGCCGTGTCCCAAGATGTGCAGCAACGCTGCCGGGAAGGCGGCGAGGCCGCATTGGACCATCATGAAGCCCATTTGACTCACAGTGGACCATGCCAGGGTATGTTTGACTTTGACCTGCGCCCACATGGCGAGCGTCCCCACGGCAATGGTGAGTGTTCCGATGAAAGCCAGCGCGAACAGCGCCTCCGGCACGCGGACGATCAGCGGCGCGAAGCGAAGCAACAGCGCCCCGCCCGCGTTGATGATGCCGGCATGCATCAGAGCGGAGACCGGCGTGGGCGCCTCCATCGTCTCCGGCAGCCAGCTGTGGAAAGGGAATTGGGCTGACTTGGTAAGGGCCGCCAGCACCACCAGAATCCCGACCGGGGTAGCAGCGGCATTCTTGGGAGAGACGGCGACACGCTCCAGGAAGATATACAAGTCCAGCGTGTCCCAATGCCGCCAGACCAAGGCGATCGCGGCGATCAAGGCCAGGTCGCCGAGCCGACTGATGAGGAATTTCTTGCGGGCGGGACGGCGTGCCTCGGCCCGGTCTTGGTAGTGGGTCAGCAGCATGTGAAGGCCGAGGCTCGTCAGCGACCAGGCGGCGAACAGCAGCAGCAGGTTGCTGGAAAGCATCAGGACGTAGGCAGCCGCCATCACGAAAGCCAGCTGTCGTAAGAATCGCTGCCGCCCTGCCTCACCCACCAGATAACGCTGGGAAAAGCGAAAAGTGACAACGCCAACGGCTGCCACCAGCAGTGTCAGCGACGCGCTCAGCCGGTCGATGGTGATGCCTGCGAAACGGGCTGGCTGGCTCGTCAGCGCCTGCCAGGCAAGCAGAACTACGGAGCCGGCCGCCATCATGGCGAGCAGGGCCAGAAGCGCCGCTCCTCCGTTGTCTGACGCCGCCTGGTTGCCGCCTTCTTTCTGTCCAATCATTCGATACATCCGTCTTCTTCGTTCCTTTCGTTTTAGCTGCCCTTTTGCCCCAGCTTCGGCGGGGAACGTGACCGCCGCCGCTCCAAGCAAATATGCGACATTTAATTCGCGTATACAATATCGTATTTTCGGCGCGCGTCCATCTAGAAAAAACGAGTGGCAGGAAGGACTACCAGTGAAAGGCCGTCTCGGAAGCAGTCTTTCGCCGATACGCAGTCCATGTTATCTTGTGGAACAGGAATACGCGAATAGAATCGCTCTGCCTAGCTCGACCTGTGAACGATTACTTGGAGCATGTTAGCGATTGCGAGGAGCAGTCAGACATTGATGGGGAAAAGAATTCAGCCAGAGATGAGGAAGCACCATGAGTACAACGCGCATCACAATTATGAAAATCGCCGGGCACCTAGCAGTACAGCGCGCCTTTAGATGACGCATTTACGCAGCCGTTTCTTGTGGGATCTCGTCGCTTGCTCGTTTCGCCGCTGGTGATAACCTATGACTTCGCTCAGATGCCGCTTTTCTGGTCCCCCCCGACGACGACGCAACACGATCGCGCAACGCTGGTTTAACGCCCGGCAGACCTGCTCCGCTGTCACCTGCGGATTTTTCCCCCCGCAACCGCTCGGTCTGAGTGGCCACAAAACCCAACACCACCAAGGCCAAGATCAGGTGACGCATCAGACCCGTGTAGTCCCGACCCTCATAATGCATCAAACCCGCTTCCTGCTTGGCCAGGCGGAAACTGTGCTCCACATTCCAGCGACAAAAAGCTACCGCCAACAACTGCTCCACCGCAGTGCTCACCGCATTGCTCAGGAAGTATTTGACCTCCGCCGTCGCCTCGTTGATGGCCACCATCAGCAGGTACTCCCGGCCGGCTACCCACACCTTGGCCGTACTCGCCCGCCAGACCGAGTCCGACACCGTTCGATGAGCCAGCCGATAACGCTTGCCCCTTTTGGCATCGGACGCGCGCAGTCGCTGATCCGCTCGCTGCGTTGGCCCACCCGTCCCGTCGGCGACCGCGAAATTCACCGGCACTTCGGCGACGAAGCGTTGCCCCACGGCGTTCAAGACTCGCAACAGCGGCACCGCCGCTCCGTAGCCTTCGTCACATACCAGCCAGTCGAAGGCGATGCCGTTGCTATGCAGTCGGATCAACTGCTCCAGGGCCATCCGCCACTTGGGCCGATAGCGGATCGCGTCGGGAATGCCGGCGGCCCGACAGCGTTGGCGGTCGGCATCCCAAGCTTTGGGCAGGTACAGGTCGGCATCCAGCAACGCTTGGAAGCGGCCTTTGGCGACGCCGACATGGACCGTGACAATGCCGTTATCGACCTTACCCACGCAGCCCAGGTACTGCCGTTGCACTCCCGGCGTCTCGTCGCCCCACTTGCGGCAACTGGTCTCGTCGAGGACGCCGACGGTGCCCAGGGTGTCGGTAGGCACCTCGGCGAGGGCGTCGGCCAGTTGCCGTTGCAAGAGGTCACGCATGGGTTGGTGGTCCCAACGTGCGGTGGTCAGGAATTCCTGGAGCGTTCGCACGGCCGTACCTGCTTCGAGGGCGATCGGTTCGACGGTCTTGCGGGGCAAGTCGGAGAGCAAGCCCCGACAGTAGTTGTCAAAGTGGGCGGCGGTGCGTT
>JAJPIY010000394.1 GCA_021324515.1 Planctomycetota bacterium | reverse complement strand
GTTGGGGTGGGGGTGCCTTGTTTCTCCCTCCCCCCTTGTGGGGGAGGGTTGGGGTGGGGGTGCCTTGTTTCTCCCTCCCCCCTTGTGGGGGAGGGTTGGGGTGGGGGGGAATTGTTTCTCCCTCCCCCCTTGTGGGGGAGGGTTGGGGTGGGGGGGAATTGTGTCCAATCCAACTGTGCCCAGTATACGTTGCTACTTCGAGAATCGGATCCCCCACCGATCGTGATAGATGAGGTCTTCCAGCGGCATCCGCTCTTTCCAGCCGACTTCTTCCAGCATGGGCCGGGCGCGAAATTCGACGGGATAACCCACGCATAAATAAGCGACCAGCTCGACGCCCGCAGGCAATTGCAGAATGCTTTCAACGGCTTGCTGATCGAGGATGCTCACCCAGCCGACGCCCACACCCTCCGCGCGGGCCGCCAGCCAGATGTTCTCGATGGCCAGGCATGTGCTGTAAAGGTCGGTCTGTGGCATAGGGCCGCGTCCCAGGACGAAGGGACCATCGCGGCGGTGATCGCAGGTCACGGCCAAGTTCAAGGGCGCTTCCAAGATCCCTTCCAGTTTGAGCTGCTCGTACAGCTGTCTTCGCTGGGCGTCTGCGATAAGGGCTGCTTCTTGCTTATTCCGCATCTCGAACAGTTCTTTGATCTGCCGGCGAATTTCCAGAGACGTAATGAGGATGAAGTTCCACGGCTGCATAAAACCCACCGAGGGCGCATAGTGGGCCATCTCCAAAATGCGCTCAATCACCTCGAAGGGAACGGGGTCTGGGCGAAATTCGCGCACATCGCGGCGCGCGCGCATGACTCGGTAAATCGCCTCCCGCTCTGCTTCGGAAAAAACGCCGCTGTCCGAGTTAAAAGTATTCACGATCCTCATTCTCCTTTATCAGTCGGTTGCTCCGCATTTCGTGGGAATCGCCCCAAGAGTTCGCCCGCCACTCCCGTGAGCAGGATTTCTACCGACAGCGCTTCCCCAACAATGCCGCGGGCGAACATCCAGGCTTCTTGGCACAGCCGAGAGAAAAACGCAGGATGTCCTGCGGCCGCAATCATTTCCGCCACTTCCTGGGCCGTGTTGGCTGTGCGAATGCGGGGCAACAATTCCTCTGGGGCGCCGGCTTCTTGGGCGATACGGGCGAGGAAAGCGAAGTCCTGGACGCTTGTGGTACTGTGGACAGATTCCTTGCCGGCGGCGAACTTGGCGAGTTTGCCGATCATCGCCACGAGACTGACCTTGGCAATGCCGACCTGGCGGCAGTGGCGCAGCGCATCAGCAAAAAAAGGTCCGATTTGGATGAAAGCCTCTTCTGGCAGGGCGAACAGCTGGCGGGCCGTGCGTTCACCGCGCGCCCCCACGGTCAGAACCAGGTGGCGGCAGCCCTGGGCTGCCGCCACATCGATGCTCTGCACTACGCTGGCCAGCCAAGCCGTCGTTGAGTACGGCGTGACGATGCCGGTCGTGCCCAAGATGGAGATGCCGCCCACGATGCCCAGGCGCGGATTGAAGGTTTTGCGGGCCATTTCTTCGCCGCCGGGTACGGCAATCTCTACCATCATGCCGGTGGGCGGCCGACCGGCTTCGTCGAGGACTTCTTGCAGCGCCTCGGCGATCATGCGGCGCGGCGCCGGATTGATGGCCGGCTCTCCGGGAGGAACGGGCAACCCGCGCTTGGTCACCAGACCGACACCGGGGCCGCGTCGAAACGTGACGCCAGGCGCCTGGCTCCAGGCGACACGCACACAAATCTCTGCCTTATCGGTGACATCGGGGTCGTCGCCTGCGTCTTTGATGACACTGGCCTGGCCTTCGTCCGGCGTGAACGAACAGGTGTAAAGAGGAAAGTTCACTCTCTGTCCTTGCGGCAAACGGATGGAAACCTCCTCGAAGACTTGCTGATAGATCAGGGCCAGCAGAGCACCTTTGGCCGCGGCTGTCGCGCAGGCACCCGTCGTGTAACCAGAACGCAAGTTTTCACTCGGCCGTCCCATCGCTTGGTCTCCGTGATAGAACGCGGATACAGCGGATCTATGTGGAAGAGCACGGACCCGAATCCGCGTTTTATTCTCCCATCAACGTTTTGCAGGCGCGCACGGCATCCTCGATCGTAGTCACCCAGTCAAGGCTGGCCGGCTCAGGCCGGCGGATCATCAGGACTTTGATGGCCAAAGCGCGGGCGGCGGCAACTTTTTCGACCACGCCGCCTTCGCGCCCCGATGCCTTCGTCACCAGGACATCGACGTTGTAGCGGCGGAACAGTTCGTCGTTTTGTTCCATGGAAAACGGCGGCCGCTGGCGCACCAGGTTTTCTTCGGCGAAACCCGCTTCCAACGCTTGTCGCAGCGACACGGGCGAAGGCAAGATGCGTGCGTACAGCGTCAGCCGGCCGTGCAAGGAGGCAAAGTGTTTCAGCTGCTTGGCGCCGATAGTCAGCATGATACGCGATCCCAAAGACGGCAAGATAGCTGCCGCCGCCAGATACGATTCGGCAAAATGCGTGCCGACGGGCGGCATCCAATCGGGGCGCTCATAACGCACATAAGGCATCTGCATACGCTCACAAACCCCCTGGGCGATGCGCGTGATCCGCACGGCGAAAGGGTGCGTAGCATCTAACACAAGGTCCACTTCGCCACGCGCCAGAAATTCCGTCAAACTCTGCTCTGTGAAGCCGCGCACCTCAACCGCGATCGCATCCAGCAACGGGCCGAACAAATTGTCCCTGGCTTCCGGGCGCGTGACCGTGGCGCGCACGGCCCAACCGGCGTCGAGCAAAGCGCGGGCCAGAAGCGGCCCTTCACTTGTGCCGCTAAGCAGGAGGATGCGTTTCATCGCGGTCCCGTGCCCGAAACAGGTGTCCATGACGGCGATCATAAAGCCGTGAACGATTGCGGCGCCCACCGACGGCCTCGCCTACCAAAAGAAGCGTGGTCCGCGTCAGATGATGGCGGCGGACCTCCCCGGCCAACTCCGCCAGGGTCGTGACGATGATTTTTTCATCCGGCCAGCTGACGCGATAAGCAATGGCCGCCGGCGTCTGGGGTGGATAGGCCGTCAACAGCTGCGCCTGCACCTTCTCGATTAATTTTGCGCTAAGAAAGATACAAAGAGTCGCTTGATGCTGAGCCAACGATTCCAACGTTTCGCCCGGGGGCATTTTCGTGTGCCCCTCGCCGCGCGTGAGGATAACGGTCTGCGCGACCTCCGGCAGCGTCAATTCGCTCTTGAGAGCCGCCGCCGCCGCCTGAAACGCACTGACGCCCGGAATGACCTCGCACTCGATCCCCGCGTCTTCCAGGACGGCGAGCTGTTCCTGAATGGCGCTGTAAAGGCTGGGATCTCCTGAATGGAGGCGGACCACGCATTGGCCGTTGTCCACCGCTGTCTTGGTTATCTCGATCACCTGTTCCAGTGTCAGCGGCGCCGAGTTGTGCAGCCGGGCCGTTGCCGACGCCTGCCGCAACACTGCTTCGGGGACCAGTGATCCGGCGTAGATCACCACATCGGCGCGGCGGAGCGCTTGGCGGGCCTTGAGCGTCAACAGCTCCGGATCGCCCGGCCCCGCCCCGACGAAAAGCACTCGCCCTGCCGTCTTGCGTTCCTGGAACCAAGCGAAACGTGCCAGTGCGAAAGTCATCCGTTGGGGTGACAACGGCGAAGCCACTACGTGTTTCTCAACTAAAAGGCGCTCGGTATTGGCGGCCAACAGCGCGGCCGGCTCGGCTACGCCCGGCGTGCCGACGCATTGTTCGACCACCGGCGAAGGATTGGGGATGCTGCGGACCCGCGCCAATTCTTCAGCAGGGAAAAAGACTGTCTGCCAGCCATGCCGTTTGGCCAATTCGAGAAAGGCGGTTTCATCGCCCTTGATGTTCACCGTGGCGAGCGTGCGGATACTGGCTTGTGCGATGCTGTGCGCTTGCAGAAAGCGCGCTAGCCCGTCGGCCAATGCCTCCGTGGAGATGCCGCGCTCGCAGCCGACCCCCAGGACCAAACTGGGCGGCCGCAGCCAAAGGATACGTTGTTCGTCTAAGCCGTGACCATCCGCCACTTGGCGATCCGTGATCCACACAATGCGTTCGAAATGCCGGTCCTGCAAACGACGAGCGTCGTGCGTGAACTGCACGTTCGCGGGCAATTCCATTTCATCGAGCCAACAGCCGCGGCTGCCGATCTCCTGGACGATGGCTGCCGGCTCGCGGTTCACCAGCGCCACCGCCGTTGACTTGAGACGTTCCGCCGGCTCGGCAACCCAGCCGAACGTATTCGCCAGCTCCTCGATGCTGAGACCGCCGAGAACGTCCGATGCCGTGGTGACGACCGGGGTCGCCCCCAGGCAGCCGGCGACGGTGCGGGCAAATGCGTTGGCGCCGCCCTGATGGCCGGATAACAGCGCGATGACGAAACGACCAGCCTCGTCCACGGCCAGTACGCCCGGATCGCTCGATTTAGAGACCAAGCAAGGGGCAATCAAGCGCGTCACTGCTCCTGCCGCCAGAAAGAAGACCAACTGATCGCAGCGCGCGAATAGGGCTGGAATTTGTTCCGACAAGGGGCCAGAGAAGGAATACTCCCACGGATACGCGAGATCGCCAAGATGGACCGGGCGATGCACTTCGCCGCAACCCAGGCGCGTGCGCAGGAACCGAGCTTGTTCAAGCCCGCGGCGGGTGACGGCGATCAGAGCGATTTTCCAGGATGATGGCATCGTTTTCGCGCCTGCAAAATGAAAAGAGGATTGGCCGATTCGAGAGTGTACAGGTTCCCCAAGGGACGCGAGTGCGCCAGCTGCACAGAAGTCGCTTGCGATTGCACGCCATGATCGCGCAGCCAATTCCAGCCGCGGGTAAGGCTATCCAGAGTGATGCAATTGACGACGAGGCGTCCCCCTGGCTTCAGACGGTCCAGGGCTGCGGCCAAGATTGCTTCCAGCCGGCCGCCGCTGCCGCCGACAAAAACCGCATCCGGGTCAGGCAGTTCTCCAAACACCTCGGGCGCGGTGCCGGCAATGGGGTGGACGCCGACCGCGCCCCATGCCTGCACATTCGCTTTCAAGTTTTCAAAGGCTTCGATATCTTTCTCTATTGCAAATATCTTCATTTCTAGATCAAGGCGTGCGGCCTCGATTGATACCGAACCACTGCCGGCGCCCACGTCCCAAAGGACCTCGCCTGGATGCAGTTCCAAATAACACAAGGACAGCAAACGTATCTCACGCCGCGTGATGAGATCGCCCTGTCGCGTCCGGTGCCGCAGCATCTGTTCGGGAATGCCCAGCAAAGGCGCCTCTCCGCGTTGCCACGCCTTGTTTGGGAACATATCGATGGGGCGCTCTTCATCCTGTCTACGCAAGAGGACCACGATATTGAGAGGAGAGAAAATGGGGCGTTCCAAGTCAGCAGGCGCCCAGGAGGTAACGCGCTCATCCGCTCCGCCGAGGTTTTCGCACACCCAGACAAGCGGATAATCCGCTGCCTGGCCGGTCTCGTGGAGAAAAGCACCGATCGCCGCTGGAGAATTGCGTGCGTCGGTGAACACGGCGATCTTGCGCTCCCGCCGTTGGAGAACGGGCATGAGCGTTTGCAAAGGCCGGCCGTGTAAGCTGACGATGCAAGCGTCGTCCCACGTTTCCTTGATGCGGGCGAAGGCCAGTTGCACGGAACTGAGGTGCGGCAAAAACAGCAGCTGTTCGCGGGGGACCGCTTCCAGAAGCAAGCGACCGATGCCATAAAACAAGGGATCGCCCGAAGCCAGCACGACTGTCTTCCGTTGCGAAGCATATTTTTGGATACAAGCGATCTGCTGAGGCATATTTGTATCCAAGACGATCCGTTCCCCGTTCCAATCGGGAAAGAAAGCATGGTGGCGGGCGCCGCCGGCCAGGACTTCGGCGCGAGCGATATGGTCGAGCGCTTGCGGGGAAAGGCCCGCCGGACCATCATGACCAATGCCGACGACCACGAGGGGTTCCGTCATTGCTTCGCCTCCTCTAGGGCCATCAACAGCAGGGCGTTGACTGCGGCGGCGGCAACGGCGCTGCCGCCCTTGCGGCCGCGCACGCCGATCAGGGGTACGTCCAGTGCGAACGCTTGTTCCTTGCTTT
>JAJPIY010000042.1 GCA_021324515.1 Planctomycetota bacterium | reverse complement strand
GTTCGGCGCGTTGTTTTTCTTGTTCGGCGCGTTGTTTTTCTTGTTCGGCGCGTTGTTTTTCTTGTTCGGCGCGTTCTTGGCCGGTTGGAATGACAACGCCGTTGCGATCGCACCAGCGTAGCCACTGCGGGTGTTCCTGGCCTTGGTATTCGCCTTCCCAGAACGTGAGTCCGAGGCCGACCTTCTCGAGCCACGACGGCTCAATCGGCTGATAAACGCCGTCGCGCAAACTGAATGCTCGCAAAAGACCGTGCTTCAAGCGATTTCGCGGATCGTGAATGACGTAATAAGTCACACCGATGCGCGCATAGGCAGCCATCTTATCCGTCTCTTCACTGCCGCGAAGGTCGGAAACAATTTCAATCACCACGTCCGGTGGCTTGCCAATGACCCAGGTAAAGTAAGAAAGGTTCTCTTTACGCGACAGATCGCGCCCAGCCGGGACACCCAGACTGAGCATCACGTCCGGCACCAACGGCGGCTCGCGATAAGCGTAAAACAGACCGACGTTGGCTACGGCCAGGAACTCACCGCTTGAGGGTGTCCACGAACTGTACAACGGCTCAGTGAGAAGGCGATATTCCTTCTCGACAAACATATTGTCCACAGGTTTGCCGTCCTCGATGACCAAGTCTTCGACATTGGGGATGTCTTCCGGCGACAAGACAAGGCGCGGATCAACCTCCCCAGTGAGGAGACCGAAAGTCGCCGACTGCGGGGGATGGACGATTTCACTTTCCACGATGCCTCGCCTCCCTCAAACAGATGTAACAGAGAACCTGATGATCTTTCCCGATTGTACCTCTCCGAATGGGGCAGTGATAGGTGAGTTGGAGGCCGTTGATAGGGGAGGCCATGCCCCCGGCCAAGCAGAAAACTGCGGAACTCAAATTCCCTCACCACCAAGCATTTCCACCCGCGGCACAACGGCGCTCTTGGCTACCAGCGCCGGCCAGTAGGCGAACACTTCGCGTACCGGCGGACGGCCGCTGGTATAGCCCGTGATGCCGGGCGGTCCTGATGTGACCAGGGGGGCGAATTCCTTGCTGAAGCGCTCGATGACGGCGCGGTCGGCGTCGCGCGCGGTGACGCGCAATACCACCTCCGGCGCATCTACGACAGGGAGAACGCCCGGTACGCTGTCGCCCGCGCCCAGACATTCGATGTTGCGGTAAGTCGGCGTGACGCCGGCGCGGCGCAGGCGCTCGAAGAGGATTTCGCCACAACGACGGGCCTTCGTCGCCGCATCAGGTCCGGCGATGACCAACGTGCCACTGGCGGTCCAACCGTCACGGTAAGCGATCGACACCTTATAACTGTCTGTCGCTGGTTTGCCACGCGCTCCGCTGATGCGCACTTCATCCCGGCCGCATTCGGTGAGTTGGACACTGGTGAAATCGGCGACCACGTCCGGCGTCAGATAGGCGGCCGGATCGCCGACTTCGTAGAGCAGTTGTTCGGCGACGGTCTCGCGGTTGACTGCGCCACCGCTGCCAGGCGGCTTGGTGAGGAGGAAATCACCGCCATCTTCCATATCGGCGATGGGGTAGCCGATCCGAGAGAGATCGGTTTCGTGCCAATTGCACCACAAGCCGCCGGTGGCCTGGGCGCCGCATTCGAGGAGATGGCCCGCCACCGTGCCTGCCGCCAGACGGTCCCAGTCATCCCATCGCCAACCGAGCGCATGCACGGCAGGACCAAGCGTCAACGACGCATCGGCGACGCGGCCCGTGATGACGAGATCGGCCCCCTGTTGCAGGGCAGCGACAATCGGTTGACAACCGAGATAGGCGTTCATGCTGACGAGTCGGTCGCGGATGGCGCTCAGCGGCTCGCCTGTGTCGAGATTAGCGAACTGCTGGCCCTGTGCCAGCAGTTCATCCAGGCGTGGCAGCAGATCGTCACCGTGGACGACGGCGATACGTCGCTTCGTCAGGCCCGCTTGATCGAGGAGGGCCCGGGCACGGATGGCGCAACCGTAGGGATTCATGCCGCCGGCGTTGGTTATGATTTTCAATTGGGGTTGGCGGGCAAGGAGAGGCGCCAGCTGTCCCAAAACGGTGAGGAAATCGCTGGCATAGCCAGCTTCGGGATGGCGCTGTTTTTGCAGCGCCAGGATGGACATGGTCAACTCGGCGAGGTATTCGAGCGTGAGATAATCGAGCCGGCCATGCTCGGCTAACTCACGCGGCGCATCGAGATTGTCACCCCAGAAGCCGCAACCGTTGCCGATGCGTACGCGCTTCATGCCATCCCCTAAGTCTGAAATATATGAAATATATGCTGGGTGCGGAGAGATCTGACATCTTGGCGAGCGGGGTTGCGTAACTCTGGCGAGCGGGGGGTGTTAACCCCCCGGTGGTGCAACCAGGGAGTTGACACCCCCCGCTCGCCAGAGAACAACCGGGGGGTTGACACCCCCCGCTCGCCAGAGAACAACCGGGGGTTGACACCCCCCGCTCGCCAGAGTTACGCAATCCCGCTCGCCCCTGTCTGTGTCCATCTCTACCGCGTCCCGTATAGCTGCTAGAAGACGCATCCCAGGCAAGATTATACTCGGCACAAAGCGTTGTGACCGGTTTATTCCGCCTTACCTCAATAGAGAAATGGAGAAGGCGCCGGGAGGGAGATGCTTCTTCCCTCACTCCACCCCACTCCCACCAGGGAAGGAGAGAGATTTGTACCGAATTCAGTCAGAGGCGTGTGCCCCGCTTCCGCCCGCGCGGAACGCCTATTGACGCCTTAGCCTTTCCCGCGCATTAATGCTTTCCTCCGAATTGGGCGGCAACAGCGCCGGGTCGCGCCGCCCCTGATCGCCTGGCAGATTTTTGGCGGCCCGCAGTCCTGCTGGAGTAGTCGATGGTGCAGCGCGTCCTTGTCACCGGAGGTCTCGGTTACATCGGGAGCATCCTTTGCGAACATTTGCTCGACGCGGGCTTTCAGGTGAAAGCCTTGGATAACCTTATGTACGGGACCGGCCAACAAGGGCTTTTCCACCTCTGCGCCCGGCCGGGTTTCGATTTCATCAAGGGCGATGTACGCGATGAGGCGGTCATGAAGGGGGCCGTTAAAGATGCGGATGTCATCATCCATCTGGCCGCCATCGTCGGCGCGCCGGCCTGCGACCGTGATCCGCACCTGGCCACCACGGTCAATCTCGACTCTGTCCGCTTGCTCAATCGCCTTCGCAGCCCACATCAACTGGTGATTTATCCCAACACCAACAGCGGTTATGGTGTCACCGACGGCGCTTCGTTCTGCACAGAAGATACTCCCCTGAAACCGATCTCGCTCTATGGCCGCACCAAGGTCGAGGCCGAGAAACATTTGCTCGACAGCCCCAACGTCATCACGTTCCGCTTGGCGACCGTCTTCGGCATGTCTCCCCGTATGCGCCTGGATCTTCTGGTCAATCATTTTGTGTACACGGCCTTGACCGAAGGGTACATCGTCATTTTTGAAAAAGACTTCAAGCGCAACTATGTTCACGTGCGCGATGTGGCGGATTGTATGCTCTACGCCATTGCCCATGCGCCGCGCATGGTCGGCAGGCCCTACAATCTCGGCCTGGACAGCGCTAACCTGTCCAAAGAGGAGTTGGCCTTGAAAGTTAAGCATTACGTGCCCAACTTCTACATCCATTTCGCAGCAATCGGCCAAGATCCCGACAAACGAAACTACCTCGTCTCCAATCAACGGCTGCGCGAAGCTGGCTTCGAAGCCCAGCGCAGCCTCGATCAGGGGATTCAAGAGCTGCTCAAGGGCTACCGCATGATGGGGCGCGGCCTGTTCAAAAACGCTGCCTAATGTAGATGGCCAATGGATCGAAAAATGTGTGCGAAGGCTGAGACCGATGGAAACACATGAGATCGCAATTGGGGGCCTTTCGACCTACGATTCACCGTCCGCAATCTATACTCCGGACAATCCGACGGCCGAACCGTTTGCAAGGGGTGATTATGCCACCGTTGCCAGGATCGGAGGACGGCAAGAGTGGCAGACTTACGCGGCCCTTGGGCTAATTGGAAAAACGCGCGAAGCAGTGGCGGGCCTGGCTCGCTTTGACCATGTCGAGGCCGCTTTCTACAGGGCCGCGGCCCACTGGATCGGCGGCCAAGACGAAGAGGCGTCGCGGCTTCTGGAGTCGATCCCCACCGACCACGCGCGGAACTTGCTTGCTCTGCTCCGCAAGCCCCATATCAACGTGCTGGCGCAATGGTCCTGGATGCGCTGCGGTTGTGCGGACCTGCTTACGGGGGCCGCGGCCGATCCACGCTTCCGCGTTGCCAACATCAGTTTCCACCCCGATGATTTGCCCAATACGCCTTATGGCGACATCCACGACTACTATACCCCTTCGGAACCGCCCGATTTCTATATCTGCTCTATGGTCGAATGGCACCTCGTGCCGCCGAACCTCCAAGAGCTGGGCTGTCCCGTGTTTGGACAGACCGCCGATTACGACCTGCACATCCAAACGGTCTACCCCTGGCTAGGACTTTTCGACGCTGTCCTCGTCACTGATCCCAGTGAATGGCGGGACGTTGCTCGCCTGGTCCGTGTCCCCGTCTATACGTTCCCGAAATCCTTCGGCGTGCCCCACAACATAGCACCCCTTCAGCAGGTGGAACGGGAGATCGATGTATATCTTTCTGGTACTGTGCTGCACCCCTACCATCTGGACAAAGCGCAACTGCTTCATCAACTCTTGGAAATTCCCGGACTCCGCATCAAGATCATCAACGGCTTCACAGCGCCGACTGAATACTACCGTGACCTGAACCACTCCAAAATCTGCATCACCTACGTGCGCCATCCCACGGCCCTGCCTACGCGTGGGCTGGAAGCGTTGGCCATGGGATGTGCCCTGATCGTCCAAGAGGACAATGTACTGACGCTTTTTGCCGGCCAAGAGCAGGGCGTTTTGACCTACCGATTGGAACGAAACGATTTGCCGGCGGCCGTTCGTACCATCCTCGACCATTGGCCTCAGTTCGCCCAACGGGCCGCCTTGGGCGCGCAGATAGTCCGTGACGAATTCTCGCTGGCGCGCGTGGCGTCGCAGTATTTGCGGTTCCTGACCTTCTTGGCCGCCCGACCGCGCAAACCCCGCTCGCTTGGCAGCAATGCCCGGCCCTATCAGAAACGCTCCATCCTTTACAAAGGATGGCTGCCCAGCCAAGATTTTCATCACAGCCCCGTCCTGCAAAGCATGGCTGTCCACAACTACAGACGCTTGCAAACTATCCTCGCATCGGAAGCGGTTTCCCCTCATGTGTACATCGATCTTGCCCGCGAGTCCGTCCTGGGCAATTGCCACCGGGCCGAAGCCGGTTTGGTCCCTCTGGCGCAGTGGTTGGCGTTCCTGCGTGATGTTTATCGCAGGGCCCGAGAGCGTTTTCCACACTCCCTGGTCGTCCGTTTTAACGAAATCCGCGTCCTACTGCACTTCGGGACGCCGGAACTTGTGTCCGAGGCGCTCGGACTACTGGATGTAACGCTCAGCCTGCCGCCCAACCACTGGCAGATCGATGTGATGGAAGACGTGTTCCCGTGGGACTTTTTCCCGCAGTTTTTCAACTACCGCGGCTACTTCGATCGTGTCACTCGTCATCTGACGCAGGGAACGGACGTCGAGGACGACTTGTGCCGGCTGATTTTGGCCTCTCTGCACGCCTACCGCGGTTTTTATCCCGCTTACCACGGCTTCTACTCGCAAGCACTTGATGATTATGGGACCGCCGCAGCCCTCGATCCGGACTTCCCGTTCTTCCAGTTGTGGTATGCCGAGCAACTGCTCCAGCGGGGACTTCCTGAAGATCAACGGGCTGCTTGCCGTCTCTTGCAGGAATTGGCCTCTGGCTCCCTCGTCTTTCAGGAAGCGCTGGAGATATTGCAGAAAATAGACCATTCCGGAGAGGAAATTGCACAAAAAGCCTCCCGTGTCCACACGCTTCTGACGATGCACGAAAGTTTGGCCCTGCCGAAACTGCGGCCGGATTTGCGCACGATCGAGGCCGAACGGGACAAAGCCTGGCAGGAATGGCAAATCTGGAAGGCCGAACGGAAACATCTGTATGCACATATTCGAGCTATGGAGAGCAGCAAGTTTTGGAAACTTCGCCAAGTATGGGTCGGCCTGAAGCGCCGCCTAAGACTGACAACAAGGAGAAAGGAAGACGCTAATGGCAGAGAGGCTTGAAGAAGCAACGGCCGCTATCTTGGCCGGCGGTTTAGGCACACGCCTGCGGCCCCGCGTCGCCGATCGCCCCAAGGTGTTGGCCCTGGTGCGCGGCCGGCCTTACCTGGCCTATTTACTAGAGCAGCTGGCCGACGCAGGCATCCGCACCGCCGTCCTCCTGACGGGCTATCTCGCGGAGCAAGTCCGTTCAACCTTTGGGAATCGGTATGCCGGTCTGCACCTGGTCTATTCGTGCGAACCCGCGCCGCTGGGAACCGCTGGGGCCTTGCGGCGGGCGCTGCCATATCTGTCTTCTTCGACCATTCTTTTGCTAAACGGCGATTCGTACTGCGCGGCTTCGTTGTCTGATTTCTGGGAGTTCCATCAACGTCATGCTGCTGACTTCAGCCTCGTTCTTACCTCCGCGGCGGATTGTTCCCGCTACGGCCGGGTCCATCTTGGTCCCGGCGGACGTATCCTGGACTTGCAGGAAAAAGGCCCGGATAAAGGCCCCGGCTGGGTCAATGCAGGGATCTATCTTATCCGCCGTTCCCTCATCTACGAGGT
>JAJPIY010000151.1 GCA_021324515.1 Planctomycetota bacterium | reverse complement strand
GAGAACCAAGGCTCCCTCCCCCCTGGTGGGGGAGGGTGCCTTGTTTCTCCCTCCCCCCTGGTGGGGGAGGGTTGGGGTGGGGGGGAATTATGCTCCCTCCTCCCTTGTGGGGGAGGGTTGGGGTGGGGGGGAATTATGCTCCCTCCTCCCTTGTGGGGGAGGGTTGGGGTGGGGGGAATTGGGCCAAATTCAACCGTGCCCAGCATAGCGTGCCTTGGGGAAGGGGAAACGTTTCTTGGTTAGCCGCTTCCCTGCGGGTCGCGGGAACGCGTTCTGCTCCACATGACAGCTAACGTACAGCTTGGGGTAATTCCACGCAGAAACAAGTCCAGCCGTCGCGGTGATGCCAAGCAATGCGGCCGCCGTGCGCTTCGGCGACTTGGCGGGCCACAGCCAAACCCAGACCCACGCCTTCGGACTTGTCCGTGACAAACGGCTCAAATAAACGGTCTGCCACTTCCGGTTTGGGGCCTGGCCCGGAATCGCGCACCTCCAAGACCACGCTTGAGGACGGTGGAGTTGGCTGGGTTTGCTCGTGCCACCTCACTTCCACGACGCCGCCCGGCCCCGCCGCCTCGATGGCATTGCCCAGTACATTGAGGACAAGCTGTTGCAGCTGCCCTGCGTCGCCCAAGACCAGGGGGACGTTGGTCCTACCGCTTTCGCGCAGTTCGATGCCGGCGTGGCGGCACTGCGGCTGTAGCAACGCGACCGCTTCGTGGACCAACGCCGGCAGCGAACACGGCTCACGGCGGCCCTCGCCGTCGCGGCCCAGGTCGAGGAAACGCTTTAAGTGCGCTTCCAACAGCGTCAGTTGTCGCAGGGCCACCTCCAGCGCCGACGTATCCATCGGTTTCGCGCATTCGCGGAGGAACAGCTGCACGGCCAAACGCGCGCCGGTGAGTCCATTGCGGAGCTGATGGGCCAGTCCACCGCCGATCTGGCCGAGCAGTTGCAGCCGTTCATTTCGTTTGGTCGTCTCTTGAAATTGCGCCAAGCGTCCGGCCATGTCGTTGACAGACTGGGCCAGGTCGCGGATCTCGTCGTTGCGCCGCGGCAGCGGCACGGGGCTGAAATCACCGCCGGCGATCCGCCGCGTCTGCCGCTCCAACTCGCGGAGCCTTCGGCTCAAGCCCTGACCCAAGCTGACGGCCAACGCCACCGAGGCCGCTCCCACCGATCCCCCCAGGAGAAGAAACGGCCAAATTGCCTCCCATAAGGCGTCTTTCCATAATTTTTCTGGATATAAAATATACAAAACATCGCCAAAATCTGCGCCACGGTGCAGGCGAAGGCCACTGCACAAGTAGGTGTTGCTGCCGGCGCGGAGTGGCGGCCCCAGCTGCAGCGTCCGCCAATCGTCGCTTACTTCTTCCGCCGGCGGCAAGCGCTCTGGATCGCTGGCCAGGGTGCTCATGCGTTTACCGTTCTGCTGGATCAGTAGATAATCCGCGCCGGAGAGGTACTTGATCCACAGGAGGACATGAGACTGCGCCAGCGGGATTTTGCCTTCGCTAACGATGTGGGCCACATCACGAACGCGTGTTTCGATCTGCTGGCGGACCTGCCGCGCGGCGGTAAAGGCCAGCCCCACGCTCAAGCCCACTACCCCTACCAGCAACACCAGCAACGGCAACAGCAACTGCGAACGGATGCGCCAACGCATGGGTAACCCGTAGTGCGGCAGAAAACCGATCCCATCTATTCTACGGACTACGGACTGCTAATGCGGTGATAACAATCGGCGGCTAATCCGTCGAAATGCTGCTGGACGCCGTTGGGCCAGGTCACTGTCAAGCGCCCGGGTTTGCTTTCGCTGCCCAGTCCGAAAAGAAGGCGGCGGTCGTTAGACGACAAATAGGAACCGCCTCCCTTAGCAAAGCGTGTCAAGGTCCGTTCGCCAATCCGCAGTTCTACTTTGGTCCCCACAATATCGGCATGGTCCTTGCCAAGAAGTTGTACGCCCAGCCAATGGCATCCCGCGCCGCCGATGCCGCGCAGCACTGCCGCCGGCTCGTTCATGTGGCTGACGACCAAGTCGATACGGCCGTCGTTGTCGAGGTCGCCGCAGGCCACACCGCGGCCCAGGTAAGTGTTGCGTCCGTAACTTCCCAGGCCCCAGCTGATGTCGCAGAACTTGCCGCCGCAGTTGCGGTACAAAAGCGGCGGCTGCTTGCGCGGCATCTGGTTGGCCCGATGGTAGCGCATCACGTGGCCGTTAGCAATGAACAGGTCCTCCCAGCCGTCCAGATCGACATCGACAAAGGACGTTCCCCAGGCGACGTATTTTTGGCCCAGGGCGGCCAGTCCAGTCAGCGGTGTATGGTAGTGGAACGCCACCTGGCCCGGCTTGATGTCATTGCGATAAAGGCCGTGCAGCTCGTTTTCGTAGTTAGTCACCCACAGCGCCGGTTTGCCACTGCCGTCGAAGTCGCCCGCATCCAAGCCCATACTGCCGTTGGCATTGCCTTGATCGTCCAGGGCCGCTCCGCTCGCCAGGCCGACTTCCTGCAAACGAACCTGTCCCGGCGTCGAGTGGTTCAGGTAGAGGAATTTCTTGACGGCGTCATTGGCCACGTAAATGTCCGCTTTGCCGTCGCCATTCAGGTCGACCAGGAGCACGCCCAGTCCCTTGCTGGAATTGCGGCCAGCAGCCGCCAGGCCAGCCGTAGCGCTGACATCAAGGAATCGTCCGCGGCCGCTATTGCGATACACCTTGTGGGGCAAGCCGCTGAAGCTCTTGGGCGGGCAGATGTCCTGGTGGATATCGTCGCCGCAGACAGGATTGTTGGCGAAAGACCAATCAACATATTGGCAAACGTACAGATCCGGCCAGCCATCGCCATCCAGGTCGCCGAAGGCGGCGCTGGTGGCCCAGGTGATGCCGTTATCCAGTCCAGCAGCCGTCGTCACGTCCTCGAAGCGGCGGCCCTTGGCGGGATCGTGGCTGGAGACGGGTACATTGTGGAACAGGGCCAGATGCTGCCATCCGGTGACAAGCAGATCGGGCCAGCCGTCGCGGTCGTAGTCGGCGACCGCGGCCCCATGACTGTAAAACCACGGCTGACCGCCGGCCAGATGGTCTAGCCCTGTTTCAGCCGTGACATCGCGGAAGCGGCAGCCGCCGAGATTTTTGTAGAGCTTGCAGGGCAGGCCGGAGATGGTCTTTTTGTCTGCGCCAGTAAAAAAGCCGCCGCCGGTGAGAAAGATGTCGAGCAAACCGTCGCCATCGTAGTCAAGCAGGGCCACGCCACCGCCCAGGGATTCGAGGATGGAGGCATGCTCGGCTTCCTCGCCGTTATGGTAGGTGAACTCGACTCCGCAGGAGCAGGTAATGTCCTCGAACAGCAGCGGTCCCGCGGGCGCTTCGGCGGCTTCTTCGGGAGGACGCGCCGGATGGGGTTCCGATTGACATGCGGCCCCGGCCAAGAGTGGGCAAAAAACAACAACGAGCCGGAAGCAGAAGCGCCAGGTCTTCCTGCGACGCTTCTGTTTCCGGCTCGTGAGTCCGTCGCTTACGCTTCTGACTCGTCTCATTCGCTACGGGTTCCAATCAGGACCGAGGGTCAAACCATCATTGGGGAGAATGAGGTTTTGCCAAGTGTACTGGGAAATCCCTTGCGAGACCAGATGCACGGAGCCATCAAAGGTAGCAACCAAGACCCCCCCATCGGTGTTGGAATTGACCACGCAGGGATTACAGGAGTTCAAGGGCGGATTGATCTGCGGTAGCTGCAGGGGGTAAACGTTCGCGTTACTACTATAGCTGTAGACAGCAGGCATGGAGCCGATCGTGTTGCTCGTGGTATAACCTGTACGGTAGCAGGGGCCGCCTGTTTCGCCCCAATAAAACACGGCGCCGCGATTAAGAGGGCAGATCATCCGCTTCTCTGTAAAAGCCATGGTGTTGGAAGTGCCGTCCGGAATGCTCGCCGGGAGCTTGGCAACCGGCGTCCAACCGCGGCTCGGCCACCACTGGACAGGACCTAGGCGTAACACGTATTCGTTCGGCGCATAGCTAGTACCGAAACGAGGCGAACCGGTGTCCGGTTCATTGTTCGCCGGGGCGGAAGGATCAGCCGGGCTGGCGTAGGTCTTGATCTCCCAACCGCACCACCAGGAATCGTAGTGCCGGGTTTGCATGTAATTGTAGACGTTCTGTTGCTCGATGAACGGCAGCATAAAATAGAAAGGCGTACCGATCATCGGTTGGTTGAAGGTGTAATCGATGATCGCTCCCGGGGGAGGTTTGGGATAAAGCCCGTCGATGTCCGGCAGGACGCCGTAGGTATCATTCATGTTCATCAGGGCCAAGGTCATCTGTTTGAGATTGTTCGTGGACTGCGCGCGTGCGGCGGCGGCCCGCACTTTCTGCACAGCGGGCAGCAGCAAGCCGATGAGGATGGCGATAATGGCGATGACCACCAGCAGTTCGATAAGGGTGAATCCTCGCCAGCGACGGAACAAATGCAGGGTCGGCATGAAGCACCTCCGAGAAAAAGAAAGTACTGGAGAAGGCGGATCCCACTATACTCAGTAAACGGCAGAAGAGGCACTTAAAAGACCACAAGCCGTGCAATTGAGGGCTAAAAACACGTCTTGCGGCAGAATTAGCGAGCCTTTATGCCTCTTAGCTAACCGTAGGAATTTCTCCCCGTCCTGTCAATGAGAAAGTGAAAAAAACTAAAGATTTTCTGGAACACAAGGATAAGGATAATCAGAGGACGGCAATTCGTCTTGGCCGATCGGGCAATGGGTTTGCCGATCGGGCAAGCGCACTTCCTTCGCCTTCCTTTCGGGTGTGCCGCATGCTTGAGGGGAGCGGGGTTGGGTGAGCGCCCCGAGGCGAGCGAGGGGTGTTAACCCCCCGGTTGTGCTACCGGGGGGTTAACACCCCCCGCTCGCCTCGGGGCGCTCACCCAACCCCGCTCCCCTCAAACGCACTTCCCTATCGTCTTTCGTTCAGAGGAACTTGTTGAGTAGTCGAATTCGCTTATACTTAACAGGAACCGTTCCGGTGCATCGAGTCTTCGCGGATTCTTTTACAGTGGTGTAGCTGCATGACCCTCGGACGGGTTTCTGTGGTGTTGATCTGTAGCCTGGCCTTTCTCCTCGCTTCCACTCCCGCTCGCAACAGCGACCTGTGGCTGCACTTGGCGTCGGGCCGCGAGTTGAGCGCAGGGCGGCTGCTCGATGGGACGGAGCCGTTTTCTTCCACAACCCAGGGCGTTTTTTGGGTCAACCACAGTTGGCTCAGCGATTTTCTCCTTTACCAGATCTATAAACTCGGCGATGGCGCAGCCCTGATAGTCGTCAAGGCCGTCCTCACGACGTTGCTGGCGGCGCTGTTGTTGAGCTTTAGACGGCGCGGCGAAGGAATGGGGGGAGTCGCTTGCGCCAGCTTGGTCGCTCTGTTGGCGCTCGGTCCCTGGCTGCTGCCGCTGCAATCGAATTTATGGTCGTTGCTCGGCGTGGTGCTGACTCTGTATCTGCTGGAACGTACTTGTCTGACGGAGGACGCCCCTGTCCCGAGAGCGCGGCCAGAGTGTTGGCTCCTTGTACCGCTGTTCGCTCTGTGGGCCAACCTCGATGAATGGTTCGTCCTCGGCCCCGTTCTGGTTGGCCTGTATGCGCTAGGTGAACTGTTGCACCGCTCGCCGGCGAGCGGGGGGGTTACACCCCCCGCTCGCCGTTTGCTCCTTCTTTTCTGTGTCGGGCTGGCTGCCTGTCTGGCCACGCCTTACCATTATCGCATCTTCGCTTGGCCAACGTTCTTGGGGCTGAACCTTGCAGAACAAGCCTTGCAGTATGATCCGCTCGGCCCGAGCATGATTTTCCCTTCCTTTGGAGGGTATTTCACAGGTTCACCGCTTTTTCGCAGTCCCGGCGCCTGGGCCTACTATTTTCTTCTGCTAGCCGGGGCGGTTTCCTTTATGCTGGCGTTGCGGACCTGGCACTTGGGCCGCTTGCTGGTGTGGCTGGCCTTGGCAGCGCTTAGCCTCTACCGCGCCCGCACCATCCCCTTCTTCGCCGTGGCGGCGGCCCCCTTGCTAGTCCTCAACGTCCAGCAAGGGCGGGGCCGACTTGCCCTGCCAGGCGGGCCGATACTTGCGAAGCGCGTACCGGACCTGGTCCGCTGGATGGGCGTGCTGCTCGGCGTCGTCCTCCTGGTGTTGGCTTGGCCGGGATGGCTGCAACCGGCCCCGTATCAGCCGCGCGGCTGGGCGGTCGAGCCGGACGGTTCGTTGGTGCGGATGGCTGAACAACTGAAACGCCAGCACGCCGAAGGCCGCTTCCGTGCCGATCGTTTCGCCCTGACCTTCAGTCCGGAAGTGGCGCATTACCTGGCTTGGTTCTGTCCCGAGGAGAAGGGCTTTGTCGATTCCCGTTGGCCGCTCTTTGACCGGGTTGCCGACGATTACGTGCGCATGCGGCGTTGTCTTCTCCAGAAAGAAGGCGACGTTGCCAGGGAACTGGTTCCGTTGCTGGATGCCTACCGGCTCGACCGCATTGTGTTGTACGATGCCGATTGGTCACGCCTGGCGCAGGCTTATCGCCATTTGTTCCGAGCGGTGGATCCCCTGACGACGGAACCGATGCCTCGCCAGGCGATGGAATGGGAACTGCGGGTTGTGGAGGGCGGTGCCACGCTCTTCTGCCGCCGCAGCGGCACGGCGTCTTCGCCACCACCTTTCCAATACCGCCGCGCCGCCTATCTTTCCGAGCCGGATCAGCACGTGCCTCCGGCCCCGCGTCCCCCTCAGCCGTCGAATTGGCTCGACGTTTTTCGCTGCCGCCTCGATCCCGGTTCGGCCGATCGAGAAGAGGCGGCCTTGCATCTGCTCTCTTCGGATGTGCAGGCGGAAGAACTCAACGCCCAATGGTTACTGTCGCAAGCGGCGGGCTTGGTCGGTTGCGGAGTAGCGCAGGGAACCATAACTACCGCTGCGGCACTGGCGATGCGGTTGCAAATTACCCCTCCTCTCCCTCTGCTCCCGTCGGAACCGCTGCTGTTAGCGGTGCGCGCCGCCCGCCGCGCCTTGGCCGCCAATCCCGATGATGCTCGTGCTTTTTTGCTCTTGGGCGAAGCCTATTTCCGGCTGGCCCGCCAGACGCAGGAAGCGACTTGGCAGGCCCTGCTCCCTCCTCTCGCCTCCTTGCGCCAAGCCCAGATCCTAACGGCGCTGGAACAGGCGGCCACGCTTCGGCCGGACCTCGACCAGGCCCACGCCTTGCTGGCCCAACTCTACTGGGAACAGGGCCAAATGGATCGCTGCCTCGATCACCTGTATGCCCGCCTGCGCATTGTCAAGCATCCCGATGTTGTCGCTGCCGTGCGTGGCGAGGTTGACAAGTTGGAAAAAGTGGTGAGCGAATCGGAAAGGACCTATCAAGCCAACTTGGTGGGCAAGACCAATCCGTCCAAAGCCCTCGACCGCGCTCAATTAGCGTCGCGTTACGGCTTGTCGCGCAAGGCGCTGCAAATCTTGCAGGAGTCGTCTCCCGTCATCTTCGGCAGGGCTGGAGTGGAGTACCAACTGGATCTCATGATAAAAGCCGGTCAAAGCTATGAAGTCGTTGACGTGCTGAAGCCGGAATTGGAATTCAAAATCAACCACTATCATTGGCTGAAGGCCGTCGCGGCGGCCAGCTGCGGAGATTATGCCGAAGCAGATACGGAACTGGACAAAGGCAGTGAACGGCTCCGTCGCATTGGCCTGTCGCCGAAGTTGGTGGTGCCGGTGCGTGTGGGCATGGCCTTTCACGTGGGGCGGGCTGTGCTCAGTTTCCCCCTCAAAACAGCGGGGGTGGCGGAGTGGGTGACAGCCCTCCGCTCTCAGGTCAAGACCTTGGATTCTCTGGTGGCCGCGGCGGAATTGCTGCGTGAAGAAGCAGACTGGCAGGTCCTGCGTGGTCTTTTGGCCCTGGAAGCAGGAGAGGTCGCAAAGGCTGGCCAGCACTTCCACGCCGCCCTGGACGTGTGGAGGAGCCAGACTGCGACCGTGGCAGGCGCCGGTTTGGATTTTCCTGCCCGCCCCATCGCCCAAGAAATGCTCCACCGCATGCAAGAATAGTTTGCGCAAGGCGCCCGGCTGCGCGCGCCTGCGATTTGCGGCTCAATGAGGGCCTTGTTATGTTGAGCACTTCCTCAACAAGGAAATGGACGAACCTGCGAAATCGCGCTTTCTTGCCAGCTGGACTGGTACTGCTGTCGGCATTGGCCCTTGCCGTCCTCTTCCGGTTGCTTACACCCTCGATCCGGCTAGCTTCTTCCTCATCGCCAGGACCGAGCGATTCCCGCCGCGCCTACGAGGGGCCCTATCCCAACGTGGCTCCCCATGTTCGCTATGTCGGCGATGCTCGATGCCTCGGCTGCCACAACGATATCGCCCAAAGCTATGCCCGCCATCCCATGGGACGCTCTCTCGTGCCGATCGAGGCATTGCTCGACCAGCAGCGCTATACGTCGGACACCCAAAATCCCTTCACGAGCTTAGGCCGACGCTTTGAGGTGGTTCGCCACGGGAAACGACTGTGGCATCGCCAGGCCGTCCTCGACGGTTCGGGCAAGCCCGTGGTAGGACTGGACCTGGAAGTGCAATGGGCCGTCGGCTCGGGCGCCAAGGGCTATTCTTATCTGTTCGAGCGCGGCGGTTATCTGTTTCAAACACCGATTAGTTGGTTTACGCAGCAACAATGTTGGGACCTCTCGCCGGGATTCGGGCCGAACGTCTTGACGGGCCGGCTTGTAGGCGCTTCCTGTTTGTACTGTCATGCCAATCGTGTCCTCGAGGATCCCGAACAGCCCAATCGTTTTGTGCCCCCGATATTTGACGGCTTGGCCATCGGCTGTGAGCGCTGTCATGGACCGGGAGAGCGGCACATCGACAGCGCGGATCGCTGGGACATCGTCAATCCCGCACGCTTGCCGCCGCCGCTCCGTGACGCGGTGTGCGAGCAATGCCATCTCGAAGGCGAGGCACGCGTTCTCCGCGCGGGACGCCAACTGTTTGATTATCGTCCCGGTCTGCCGTTACACGATTTCTGGGCCGTGGTGGTGCAGGGCCGGCACAACGACAAAGACGCCAAGGCCGTCAATCACGTCGAGCAAATGTATCAGAGTAAATGCTTCACCAAAGCCGTGGACGGTGTGAAACTCGGCTGCATCACCTGTCACGATCCCCACGTCCCCATTGGGCCGGACCAGCGGCAAACGTATTATCGCCCCAAGTGCTTGCTCTGCCACGACGGCACGAAGGAAGCGTCCGTTTGCTCCGAACCTCTGCTCCGGCGCAAACAGGTGAGTCCCCCGGACAGCTGCATCAACTGCCATATGCCGCGCTATCGTAGTTGGGACGTTGCCCATACGGCCACTACCGATCATCGCATCCTGCGCCGGCCCGAGGGGCACGACGCCGCTCCTCCGGGGAAAAACGGCATCGCGCCGGTCGGCCCTCCCCAGCTGGACAATGCCATCTTGGTGGATTTTTACCGCGATCGCTTCCCCGAAGGCGACCCGCAG
>JAJPIY010000237.1 GCA_021324515.1 Planctomycetota bacterium | reverse complement strand
CTGCGCAGCCTGCCGGAGAAGGGACGGCGCAGCGTCGTCATGGTGACGCATGATCCGCAAGCCGCCGCCTATGGCGATCGTCTCGTGTATATCCGCGATGGACGGATCGCCGACATTGAGGAGCTTCAACGAGCCGGAAGTGTAAGCGACGGGGGAACGTCCGTCGCTTACGTTTCCGGCTCGTCAAAGCGTCACTAAGCGTTACACGAGGCCAGCTTCATGCTCGCACTGCACCGTAGCTTGAGCGTTGGTTATCTACGTCTGCACCCGACGCGGGCGGTGCTGATTGTCTTGAGCATCGCTCTGGGCGTTGCGACATTGGTGGCTACCCGCCTGCTCAATCAGAGCATCAACCAAGAAGCGCCCGAGGCCGTCAATCCGATGGCCAAGATCGCCGACCTCGTGGTCATGAATGCGCAAACGGGCGTGCCGCGGGCGCTGGTCGAGGAAATCCGCAAAGCCCAAATCCCCGGTGTGCGCGACGTTGAGCCGATCGTACTGGGACGCATTACCCTGCCGCAACTCGATGAAAAAGGTCGCTCCGTCTGGTTATTTGGATTGGACTGGGCCAGACAAATCCGCACGCGCTCCCTGGGCAGCGGAGAAGACAACCGTTCCCCAGGGAGCGGCTCAGGAGACTTCGAGATTCACTGGCTACACGATCTATCTGCGGGAGCTGGAGTCTCTCGCATTGTGTGGGACCGACTGCGCGGGCGCATTCCCGTTCTCGCCGGGAGCAAACTCGCTCAAGCATTGAAAGAAAAAACGCCCCGCGGCGACACGTCGTATGAGGCGCTTGCCTCCGGCAAGCGAAGCAAACTGTCGCTGCTCGGCACCGTCCGCTTTTCGGACTTGCACACCTTGAGCGACGACAATTTCCTCGTCATGGACATCGGCGACGCCGCCGACCTAATTTTCCCGCAGCGCAAGGAAAACGTCAGTCAGATCAATATCCACATCGAGGCCGGCGCGGCCTCCCAGCAGGTCCAGCAGCGCCTGCAAGAGTACGTCGGCGACCGGGCCGACGTCCGTACTTTGGAATCGAACTACGAAGCAGTCCGTGATGTGACGGGCGGGCTGGAGTTGGGCTTCGACATTGGCGGGGCGATTGCGCTGGTGGTAGGCCTGTTCTTGGTTTACAACGTGTTGTCGGTTAGTGTGGCAGAGCGGCGGCACGACATCGGCATCCTGCGTTCGGTTGGCGCGACGCGCAGCCAGGTAGCCGCTCTCTTTTTGGGCGAGGCGGCGTTCTTGGGCTTGGTCGGTTCGGCCCTAGGGGTGCCGCTCGGTTGGGGGCTGGGTTGGCTGACTCTGTGGCCGCTGGTGCGTTTCCTTAGCGAGATAATTGTCCCGCTGGGACAGCTGGCGCTGCCGCTATCGCCGTCGCTGATGGGGGTAGCCTTGCTGGCGGGTGTATGTACCGCCATGTTGGCCGCGCTGATTCCAGCTTTGCAAGCCGCCGCAGAGGAACCCGCCGCCGCTGTTCGCCGAGTGCCGCCGAGCCGACGGCTCCGGCATCGCCTTCTGCACCTTTTCAGTATCCTTCTCCTGGTCTTGGCCGGAGTTGCCTCAGTCGTCTGGCGCGAGCATTTGCCGCGCCGCGCCGGCGTCTTTGCCGGCGCCGTGTTGCTATTCGTCGCGGCCCTGACGCTCATCCCGCTCGTTACCGAACTGATGGGCCGATTGCTCCGACCGCTGGTACGTTCTTTCCTGGGTCTGGAGGGCCGGCTCGCCGCCGATAATCTCCTGCGCAGTCCCGCCCGCACCGGCATCGTCATCGCCGCTCTCGCCGCCACGGCCGCCCTTGTCTTCGGCTTGTCCGCCTTCATCCACAGCACCAAAGAGACCGTTTATCGCTGGATCGACGACCGGGTCGCTGCCGACCTGTTCCTGACTTGCGGCGCGCCCATCGAAAAAGCCAGTCTGGCCCAGCCGATGGACGCTCGTCTGCGTGACCAACTGACGGCGCTGCCCGAAGTGGAGGCGGCTGTGGGCATTCGTTTCCACATTCTCGATTTCCGCGAGCGCATCGTTTTCATGCTGGCCATCGACACCAACGCTTTCCCCGCAGGCAGCACGCGTTCCCTTGCGCGCAATCTCGGCCAGTACCCTCGTCTGCGTGAAGGCGGCACCGCCCTCGTCTCCGAAAATTTCGCCGCCCTCTACAATGTCCACCCCGGCGATCGCATCCCCATCCGCGGCCGCGACGGTCTGTTGACGCTGGAAGTGATCGGCCTGGCGGTAGATTATACCTGGAACCGCGGCACCATCCTCGTTGACCGCGCCTGGTTCAAGCAGGCGTTCGGCGACGATTTAGTGGATATTTGGGACATTTATTTACGCCAAAATGCCGACCCCGAAGCCGTGCGGGAGAAGATCGAGACCCGATGGGGCCGGCAGGAAGCGGTGTACGCTGCCACGCGCAAACATATGCACGAGACCATCGAAAAGGACATCGATCGCGTCTATCTGTTGGGTTATGCGCAGTTTTGCATCGTCGGCTTGGTGACGTTGCTGGGCGTGGTCAGCGCGCTGTTCATCTCCGTGTTGCAGCGCCGCCGCGAGTTGGGCCTGCTGCGGGCCGTCGGCGCCTCGCGCGCCCAGGTGCTGGGCACCGTCCTCGCCGAGGCAGCGCTGATGGGCCTATTCGGAGCGCTCATCGGCTTCGTGGTCGGTCTGTTTATCGAATGGTACACTATTCGGCTGATCTTGCCTGATGAAACGGGCTTCGTTTTCCCCCTCCTGGTACCGTGGAACTTGGCAGCCGTGGTTTTCACACTGGCGGTGGTACTGGCTGCGCTGGTCGGTCTGTGGCCGGCCTACCACGCCACACGCCTGCGCATCGCCGAAGCGATCGCTTATGAATGAAAGAAGCGGGAGCATCGCTTGATGTGTCTTCCGCAACCACCTACAATGAGGTAGACTTGGGGCGTGGCATGGCGGCTTCTTTTCGCCCCCGCTCCAATGTCAGAAAAACCCAAGTCAGGAGTATATCATGAGTTACGGTTACGAATATCCGGTCGCCCGGGCGGCCAGCAGTGAACGTGCTTTGTTCATTCGCCGTACCTATGCCCATTTGGCCGGCGCCATCCTCGCCTTCATGGGCATAGAAACCGTGTTGTTGAACGTCGTAGGTCCTGAACAGATTTTCAGTGTTCTGGGCGCCTCACGCTTTAGCTGGTTGATTGTGCTCTTGGCCTTTATGGCCGCTGGCTGGATCGCACGTGCTTGGGCGCATTCGGAATCCTCACCGGCCATTCAGTACCTTGGTCTGGGGCTGTATGTTGTCGCTGAAGCGGTCATTTTCCTGCCCTTGCTCTACTTGGCAACGAGGCTGACCGATCGGCAGGTCATTCCCACGGCCGGCATTATGACCCTGGCCGTCTTTGGCGGTTTGACGCTGGCGGTCTTCGTCACCCGGAAGGATTATTCGTTCTTAGGGCCGATCCTGAGTATCAGCGCCATGATTGCCCTTGGGGTCATCATCGCTGCCTGCCTCTTTGGCTTCAGCCTGGGCATGCTCTTCTCGTTTGCGATGGTGGCGTTGGCTTCCGGCTACATCCTCTACGACACCTCCAACGTGATGCTGCACTATCGCACCGATCAGCACGTCGGGGCGGCGTTGGAGTTGTTCGCTTCCGTGGCCCTGTTGTTCTGGTACATCCTTCGCATTGTCATGGCTGCCAACAGCCGTGATTGACAATCACTCTCAGGAAGTTTCCCGCAGGGCTGCCGATCAAGCGATCGGCGGCCCTTTGTTTGCGCGGGATTGCGCTTGTGTGGCAGCGGCTTCGTCGGCTATGCTGTACCTTCATTGAGGAGACGCCATGCCAAACAATCCCATTCCTTGTCCGGGACCGCGCCTGTCGCGCCGTGAAATCCTCCAAGTCGGCGGCGCCAGTTTACTCGGTCTCGCTCTGCCGCGCTTGCTCCAGGCGACAGCCCAACGGACGCCCAGGGCGGACGCGTGTATCCTTATTTTCCTCAACGGCGGGCCCAGTCATCTGGATATGTGGGACATGAAGCCGAATGCACCCAAGGAGGTGCGCGGGGAATTTCAGCCCATCGCCACCAGCTTGCCCGGCGTGCAGTTTAGCGAGCATCTGCCGAAACTGGCGCGACACATGCACCGCTGCACCCTGGTCCGCTCGGTACATCACAGCGTCAACAATGCTCATGCCGCTGCTGTGTATACAGGTCTGACCGGACACGATCGCGGCGAGATCGGCGGCGGCGCGCGACCAACCGATCACCCAGCCATCGGTTCGGTGATGGGTTTGTGTCGTCCGCCCACGAAGCCCGTTGTGCCTTACGTATCGATGCCTTACATCACGCAAGAAGGCGCCGGGGGGCCGCCGCAGCCGGGCTTCTTCGGCGGATTGCTGGGCCGCACACGCGATCCGCTCTTCATTCTGCGCAACCCGGATGCTCCCGACTTCGCCATGCCGGAGCTGGGCCTCGGCGCCGACATCAGCCCCAACCGTCTGGCCGCCCGGAGGCACCTTCTGGACCGACTGCGTTGCGGCGCAGACGATCGTTCCGCTCAGGAGATGGCTGGGTTCCAGAGTAAGGCGTTCGACTTGCTAGCCTCAGCGGCGACCCAAAAGGCGTTTCAACTGGATCGGGAGCCGCCGACCGTGCGCGACCGCTATGGACGTAATATCTACGGCCAAAGCGTGCTTTTGGCGCGCCGGCTCATCGAGGCTGGCACGCGCGTGGCCTGCATCTCCTGGGCACCGGACGCCAACGCTACCTGGGACACGCATAGCAATAACTTCGTCAATCTGAAAACGAGGTTGCTGCCCCAATTCGACGCTGCTGCCAGCAGCTTGCTGGCCGACCTGGAAGAGCGGGGCCTTCTGGAACGTACCCTCGTGGCCATGATGGGCGAGTTTGGCCGGTCGCCGAAAATCAATGGGGCCGCTGGACGCGATCACTGGAATTTCTGTTACAGCTTGCTCTTGGCCGGCGGCGGCTTCAAGCGCGGCTTCGTCTATGGCGCCAGCGATAAAATCGGCGCCCTTCCCAGCCGCAATCCCGTGACGCCCGGCGACATCATCGCCACTATCTACACCAGTCTGGGAATCGATCCGGATTTGGAATTAACGGATCGCTTGGGGCGCCCTTTCGCTTTGGCGCCGTGGGGCACGCCGATCCGCGAAGTGCTGGCGTGACGGGCCTTGTGCGCCGCCAACGTATCAACTCATGCCGCGCGCCCGTCGCCTCGGTCTGTTGGAGTCTTATTGGGTCGGTAAAGTGTAATTGATAGCGCGCCCCGTCTTCTCAACACACTTCGACCTGCCGATTACTCCTTGCCTGGGCTACGAAGCCATTCTATTCCTGACAGAGTTCATTCAAATTCTCTTCAATCGCTTTAATCTGCGTTTGCAAATCGGCGACGAGGTCGCGCTGCTGCTGGACAATGTCGGCGGGAGCACGCTGGACGAAGTTGGTGTTGGCGAGCTTGGCCCGCGCGGCTTGCAGGTGCTTGCGTTTCTCGGCGAGCTGTTTCTCTAAGCGGACCTTTTCTGCGGCCATGTCGATCAGGCCGGCCAGCGATGTGTACACCGCGAATTCCGGCGTCACGTGGCTGGCTGCCTGGGGCGGCTTGCCGGTATCAGACCCACACTCCAAGCGGCCGACGCCGGCCAATGCGACGATAAACGGCTGCAACGTGCGAAAGTCCTCGGCGATGGTCTCAGAACAACGCACAAACACATCGAGAGGTGTTTTCATGTCCACGTTGTAGCGGTTGCGCACTTCGCGGACGGCGCGGATGAGTTCTTGCATGCGGCCCATGCGCGTTTCCATCGCTGCATCGTGCCAAACATCGGGGAAACGGGGCCACGGAGCAATGACCACGCTTTCGGCAGCCGGTTCCGGCGTCGGCAGACCGCGCTCAAAAGCGGTTTCGTTTAACGGCTGCCAGATCGCCTCGGCCACAAACGGCATGATCGGATGCACCAGGCGCAGAATACCGTCCAGCACGCCGACCAGCACGCGCTGCACCAACGGACGCGCAGCCGGTTCTTGCAGGCGACGCTTGCTCATCTCCACATACCAGTCGCAGAACTCCGACCAGGTGAAATCATAAATAGCCCGCGCCACCTCGCTGAAACGATAGTTCTCCAAGTGTTGCGTTACCGTCGCCGTCGTTGTGGCCAGGCGGCTCAAAATCCAACGGTCTTCGATGGGCAATTCCTCGTAGTGAATCGCTTCCGGCTTGTAGCCCTCCAGGTTGAGAAAGAGGAAGCGGGCCGCGTTCCACAGCTTGTTGGCGAAGTTGCGTCCCATGTCAAAGCGTTCGGACGCCTGTTTGGCCGTGGGCAGTTCCGGGTCGGGGGCGGGCCAAGGGCCGCCAGGACGGAACGGCTTCTTGCAGCTGGGACAGGTCACTTGGCGCGTCCGCATGTACATATGCTCTTGCTTGATGGGCACCAGCGTATCGCAATGCGGGCAGACGTTGGCCACCGGCATCTTGCTGTCCTGCGTCTCGGTGGCCTGATGGACCATGAGGAAGCGCAGGGCGTCGGCGCCGTAGCGCTCGATAATGTCGAGCGGGTCGATGCCGTTGCCCTTCGTTTTGCTCATCGTCTCGCCGAAGCCGTCGAGGATCTTCGGGTGGATATAAACGTGATGAAACGGCACTTTGCCGATGTTGTACAGTCCGGTCATCACCATGCGGGCCACCCAGAGGGTGATGATGTCGCGGCTGGTCACCAACACGTTGGTCGGATACCAGTAAGCCAGCTCTGGTGTATGCTCCGGCCAGCCCAGCGTCGAATGCGGCCAAAGGGCGGAGCTGAACCAAGTGTCGAGCACATCGGCGTCTTGTTCCAGAGGATATTTCGGACCCAGAATATCGTTCGGCAAATCGGCGAGAGCGCAGATGAGCCAGCGGCCGTTGTCTTCGTCGAGCCGCCACGTCACATCGTCCCGGCCGGCGAAGGCGTGCTTCAGTTGGCTTTCTGGGCAATGGCTATACCAGATGGGGATGCGATGCCCCCACCACAGTTGTCGGCTGATGCACCAGTCGCGCTTTTCGCCGAGCCAATCCAGGTATGTCCGCGCATAGCGTTCGGGAAAGAACTTCACCCGGCCGTCTGTCACCGCGTCCATCGCCGTCTGGGCCAGATCGGCCATCTTCACGAACCATTGGTCCGATAGGTACGGTTCGATCGGCGTTTTGCTGCGGTCGCTGTGGGCCAGGTCGATGTCGCGGTCTTCGCAGCCGTCGAACAGGCCGAGCTTTTCCATGTCTTGGATGACGCGCTGCCGGGCTTGCAAGCGGTCCAGGCCGGCGTAGGGACCGCCGTTTTCGTTGATCGTACCGTCGGGGTTGAGGATGTTAATCATCGGCAGGCCATGCCGCAGGCCACAGGCGTAATCGTTGGGATCGTGGGCCGGCGTTACCTTCACAGCGCCCGTGCCCAGCGTCGGATCGACAAGTTGGCCGTCGGCGATGATCGGAATGTCTCTCTTGACGAGAGGAATGGTCGCCCTCTTGCCGATGAGGTGCTTGTAGCGCTCATCGTCGGGATGCACGGCCACGGCGGTATCGCCGAGCATCGTCTCCGGTCGCGTCGTCGAGAAACGGATGAACTCGTTACTGCCCTTTACCGGATAGCGAAACGTCCAAAAGCTGCCCTTGATCGTCTCGTGATAGATCTCATCGTCGGCCACGGCGGTTTGCAGTTGTGTGTCCCAGTTCACCAGCCGTTTGCCCCGGTAGATGAGGCCATCTTTGAACATCTTGAAGAACGTGGTGCGAACCGCGCGGGCGCAGATCGGATCGAGGGTGAAGCGAGTGCGCTGCCAATCGCAGCTGCACCCCAGTTCACTGAGCTGGCCGAGGATGCGCTTTTCGTATTGGTCTTTCCACTGCCAGATGCGTTTGACCAATTCCTCCCGGCCCAGGTCGTGGCGCGTCTTGTTCTCCTCGTCGCGGATACGGCGTTCCACCACAGCTTGCGTAGCAATGCCGGCATGGTCAGTGCCGGGCATCCAGAGGGTGTTATAGCCTTGCATGCGCCGCCAGCGCACGAGTACATCTTGCAGCGTGTTGTTGAGGGCATGGCCCAGGTGCAGCGCCCCGGTGACATTGGGCGGCGGGATAACGATACAGAACGGCTTGCGGTTGGGATCGGGCCGGGCGTGGAAGAAGCCCCGCTCGTTCCAGAAGCGCAGCCAACGGGTTTGCGCGTCGCGGGGATCGTAGTGTTTGGGAAGTTCCATCGTCATAGGAAACGGCATCCTTCCTTTGCAGATAAAACGAGGACAAAATGTTAGGACTGCCCACGCAGGTGCTGCAATTCGGCTTCGAGCTGGCGGATGCGCTCTTCGGCCTGCTGGCGGGCCTGCGCTTCGGCTTCGGCCCGTGTGCGCTCGGCTTCGGCCCGCGCTTCGGCTTCTTTCCGCGCCTCGGCTTCGGCCCGGTAGGCTTGCACAACTTCCTGATAATTCAGCAAACGCTGCCCTTGAGCGTCACGGCAGACAAGATGGTTATTCTCCGTCCCGAGCCATAAGCCGATCGACCCCAGCGCCAACCAGCCCTGGGGGTCCAGTTTGACGCGGACATAACCCTGATCGGTGGCGCGATAAGCCAAAAGACGGATCTCCTCGCGTTCATTACGCAGGCGGCGATCTACGATGGCATAAAAAGGCACGCCGGCAAGATCGTATTCCACCACCTTTTCATCGAGGTCTACTTCGCGGGTCGTCGGCGACGTGACTTCGATCACCAGCAGCGGACGCGCCCCCGTCTTTCTTACCTGAAGCGTACCCAGTTGCGGAGGCAGATGGTCTGGCACGTTCTCCAGGATGGCCAGGTCCGGCCCATGCGGCTCGATGCCGGCGACGCCCCAATCGATGCGAAGATCGCGGAACACCCGCACGCCCGGTCGGCCGGCCAGATAGGCAGCCAGGACGGTCTTCAGAAAATGACAGTCTTCTTCATGCTCAAGACTTTGCACAATAAAGTCGTCTTCCTGGGGATGGAGCACGTCCGCTTGGGTCAGAGGTATGCGGACGCGCTTCAGTTGCCCATTCGGCCCCGGCTGCCAGGCATAACGCCAACCGTAGCGAAAGGGGTCCGAACCGACCTGCTCTTCTTGTAAGGGTTTCACTGCTGTGCTCATGATCTCGCCTCCCATCTCTCTCTGTTTCCTGCGGCTAATTCGGTTTGCGTTCGGTGTCCTTCAACAGTTTGTACTCGGTGGCGTCCACCAACGCCAGCCAGCTTGCTTCGATAATGTTCTCGCTGACTCCGACCGTACCCCAGACATCGTCATGATCGCGCCACTCGATGACCACGCGCACGCGCGCGGCCGTCTCGGCCCGTGCGTTGACCACGCGCACCTTGTAATCGACCAGATGCATCGAGGCCAGGCGCGGATAGAACGGTAACAGCGCCTTGGACAAGGCTTCATACAACGCATTGACCGGGCCGTCCCCCTCGCTGACGGTATGCATGAGATGGTCCTGGATGCGCACCTTGACGGTGGCCTCGGTGATCGGCTTGCCGTCCGGTCCGGCCTCGATGTTGACGCGATAGCTCTGGCGCTCGAACAACGGCTGATACAGACCGGCCGCCTTTTTGACCAACAGGTCAAACGACGCTTCCGCCGCCTCAAATTCGTAGCCTTGGTTTTCCAGTTCTTGCACTTGATTCAAGATCTTTTGCATCAGCGGTCGATCGTGTGCCAGCTGATATTTCATCGTCTTGGTCAAAATCGTCGATTGACCGGACAATTCACTGACGAGGATGCGGCGTTCGTTGCCGACTGCGGATGGATCAATGTGCTCATAACTGGCGGTGTTGCGGGCCACGGCGTGCGTATGCATCCCGCCCTTATGGGCGAAGGCGCTGGCGCCGACGAAGGGCTGATTGGAGCGGAAATTCATGTTGGCCGTCTCCCACACATAGCGCGATACTTCGGTCAGCTTGGGCAGACTGCCTGGCAACAGCACGTCATGACCGCACTTGAGGGCCAAGTTGGCGATAATGCTGACGAGGTCGGCGTTGCCGCAACGTTCGCCGATGCCGTTGATGGTGCCCTGCACCTGTGTGACGCCGCGGGCCACGGCGGCCAAGGAATTGGCCACGGCCACATCGCAATCATTGTGGCAATGAATGCCCAGCTCAGCCCGCAACTGGCGGCGCACCGCCTCGACGGCGGCGGCGATCTCGTCAGGCAAGGTGCCGCCGTTGGTATCGCACAGAATGAGGACTGATGCGCCGGCGTCCTGGGCCGCCCGCAGCGTTTGCAGAGCGTACTCGGGGTTCCGACGGTAGCCATCGAAAAAATGTTCGGCGTCATAGAAGACCTCACGGCCCGCCTGCCGGCAGTAGGCCACCGAATCGACGATCATGCGCAGGTTCTCTTCCAGCGTGGTGCCTAGCACCTCGCGGACGTGCAGGTCCCACGATTTGCCGACAATTGTGACGATAGGCGTTTGGGCGTCCAACAGGGCCTTGAGGCAGGCATCCTCGGAAGGAGCGACGCCTTTGCGCCGCGTCATGCCGAAGGCGGCGACACGAGCATGGTGCAGCGACAGCTTACGGACTTCCTGAAAATACTCGAAGTCTTTGGGGTTGGACAGCGGATAGCCGCCTTCAATGAAGTCTACGCCCAATTCATCGAGGCGGCGCGTGATGTTCAACTTGTCCTGTAAAGAGAAGTTGACGCCTTCTCCCTGGCTGCCGTCGCGCAGGGTCGTGTCGTAGATAGAGATACGTGTCATGCGTAGTTCCTGCATTCAAAAAACCTACTTGCCGCGGAGACAATGAACACAAGCCCGGAGCGCCAGCGCTGGGGCGGTCCCGTCACTGGCGTTCCGGGCTTGCGTCCGACGCCGTCTCCGCGTCTTCCGGGTCCTATTTTAGCAGTTTTTGCCGGTGCTCGTCGGCTTTACGGAAATTACGGATACGCTGATAGTATTCCATCAGGGCCTTGTGGGCGCCTTGGTGGTTGGGATCTTCCTGGAGGGCGCTGTGCAGCCAGCGCAAGGCTTCGGCCTCGGCGCCAGCGCGCAGAGAGATCATGCCGATTCGATAATGCAAGTCCGCATCGTGCGGTGATCGTTCCAGCAGACCCTGTCGGATGATGGCCTGGATCTCCGTCATGTCTTTTTCCATCTGTTTGATGTGTTCGCGTAATTTGTCGGCCTCGGCTGGCTTGTCATTTTGCTCCAAACAAAAGGCGAGGCGGTCGTGGGCCTGAAAATCGCTGGGATCGTATTGCACCGCTTCACGCAAGTATTTCTCAGCTTCGCCAAAGCGGCCGGCACGGATGGCCAATACACCCCGATCGACCAGGGCCGGCGCGAAGTGGGGCTGACGAGCCAGCGCTTCCGCCAACAATTTGTCCGCTTCCTCCGGATGGCCCTGCCGGTCCTGGATGCGGGCCAGATAAACCAACACTTTCGGATGCTGAGGAAGCCGGCCGCGCAGATACTCCAGGTGCGGTTGGGCTTCTTCATATGAACCCAGCTGCATGAGGACCTCGCACAAACGCAGCCGGGCTTCGTCCAAAGTGGGATCTGCCGTCAGGGCGGCGCGGTAGGATTTGATCGCGTCTGCTTGACGCGACTCCAAATCGTAGACTTGTCCCTGAATGTGAAGCGCTTGCGGATTGTCCGGTTCCAGTTCCAGCCACTTGCTTAGCACCATCTCGGCTTTCTGAGGCTGATAGCTGCGCAAGTAACCTTGGGCCAGCGCCTCCAGGACCAGAGGTGCATCAGCGTCGTTCTGTTCGACCAGCGATTGGCAATACTTGGCTACACTATCCGGCTCCCCGCGCTCAGCACGAAGGCAGATGCGCTCGAGGGTCAAATCTTTGTCCTCCTTGCGCAGCTCCTGATAGAGATCGAGAAAATGGTCGGCCGTATTGAACGAGGCGGCGCGCCGTGCGGCGCGAGCGGCCAGGAGGAGCGTTTCCGGATCGCGCGGCCAGATTGACAGAGCGGCTTGCAGGTGCAAAACGGCTTCGGGGGTGTGATAATGTTGCACCGCAGCGCGGCCGGCCCGTAGATGATACGATGCCCACAACCAGATCCCAGCGATACCGATTCCGGTGGCAATGACCAGGAGCAGGACCGCGATCCCCAGACTTCGCAGCGGATGGCGAAGAACGGCGCGCGGCCAAGCAAGGACTGTGCCGAGGAAACGCGCCCCGCGTTTGGGACGATAAGGCGGCAGCGACGCCAAGGTCGGCATAAGCGCCGAAGGCATCTCCGCAAGCGGAACAGAAGGCAAAGGAACGTGCTCGTGTGCCGGTTCGTTCATGGAACTTGTTGACTTTTGGTTCTTGGTCGGGAAGGGTACATCGGCCCTCTTCTCTAATACTACAGCGCTACCAAAGTGATTACTACAGCGCTACTAAACGGGACCGTATACGTCCGCCGCCTGAGCCAACAGGAACGGCAAAGCGGACGGGAGAAGAAACGCCCTCTATTTCACCAAATCCAGGCGTAGCACATCACCGTATCCCAGGGTCGGGATGGTCAAGACAATGCGTCCCTTTTCCTCTTTGACAGGCAGTTCACCATGGTAGGCGCTCGTGACTTTAGCGATTTTCTCCTCCAGGCGGATACGTAGGGTCACTCGTTGCCCAATCTTGTTCTGATAGTTGGCGATTGGCAAGATGTATCCTCCTGGGGCCTTGAGTAAGCGAGCGTCCACTAATTCCCGTGTCGTTTCCATAGAGGGCTGGACGTGGGCGGCGTGCAGTACCAATTGCAGGAGCGAACGTGCTCCCGGGTTGAAGGCAGTGGGGATAGAGTGCGTGTTGGGACCGCGGTCGGGCACGGCCGGCGGCTGCAATGCCGACCATAGGTAGGCAACGCCCGGCAGGGCAGCAACGTAGAAGACGTGCCCTTTGCCAAGACGATGGTCGATGATGGCCGGACCTTTGCTGTCCTGAAAGCGGGCCAGGACCGTGGCGTCCTGGACCGGTGTAATACGTTCGCGTGTGGCCAACTGCGGTAGCGGCCCACCGGGACAGATAATGTGATCGAAGGGCTGCAAGAACGGTAATTCCTGACGCGGCCGGAAGAACCAGACGCGCTCTTCACTTTGTCGTGATTGCAGACCGAACAATTTCTCGAATACCGTCGTGGGTTGCCGATACGGATCGTAGCGACCGGCGTTGGCAGTAGCCAAGACGACGCCGCCCTGACGCACCCAGGCTTCCAGTGCCGGCGCCAAGCTCGGCGGCAAGCAATCGCCGACCACAATCAGCACCTTGTAATCCTTCAGCCTCTTTGGGCCGACATCTTCCTCCATGATGAGGTCTGGCGAGACGCCCAAAAACGTCAATGCCGTCCACAAGCCCAAGCGGTCCATATGGGCGTTCAGGCGCAACTTACGAAAATTCGGGCCAAACAAGGCATGGTAGGCTAAATCTTCCGCGACGCCTGCGAAGTCCCAACGCTCGGTACTGGCGCTGAGGAGCAGCGCCGCCGGCGTCGGCATCGGCCGTGCTTTCGGCAGCAAATCTTCGACGAGTCCGACGGCATGCGTGACCTCGCGCAAGGCGTGATAGCGCGAATGCGCGCGGTGGTCGATGTAGTTTTCGGTGAAGGTTTCGTTCATGCCGATGCCGAAGAAATCCAGCATGGTAGCCCCGTGGGCCAGGTGCGTGAAAGCGGAGCGGAGGAAGTTAGCGTCGGTGTTGCCAGGGGCGTGGGGCATGGTGTATTGGCGCAGCACCCCATTGGGATTGTCGCGCAAACCAGCCCGAAAGTGCTCGGCAATGTAGCCGTTAATCAGTGGGCCAAGTTGTCCGGCCTGCCAGAAATATTCACTGTGCCGGGCAAGGTCCGCTGCCCCTTGGCGGAACCACTTCACGTACATCGTACTATGCGGATAGTAAAAGGGATGACACGAATAGTTGCCACCGCACAGCACGTCCGCGCCGAACGCTTTTTTGACTTCTTTCATCCCCTCAGCGGCAAAGCGGATGGCTATGTCCTCGTAGAACAGCAGTGAATCGACGTACAGACGGGGATTGGCGGCGGCGACTTCGGCGCTGCTATCCGGACGCATCCGGCCGACATTGAACGGCCCCCATTCATTCAGCCAATAATCGCGGACATTGCCCTCAGGCCGATTAGCACGCAACCAATCGAACCACAGCTTGGAGAGGACGTTGGCCGGCTTGACGGCCCTGTCTGGCAGCTTCCCTTGCTCGATGTCGCTCTGCACACGCAGCTGGATCCACTCGCTGAAAGCGATTTCGTCGCCGTAGTCAAAGAAACGCAGTCGGCCGTTGAGTCCGTAGCGCTCCAGCGCCCGCCGTACTTGCTCGATGTTGCCGCGCGTCGGTAGATTGCGATAACCGCTGGCCGCCCAACTTTTGCTCAGGGGAACGCCGACCGCTTGCAGGTTGGTCACCACTGCCGGCCCGCTCAGCGCCGGATGCAAAGAACGCAAGCCCAGCGCCGCATACAGCTCGGCGTACTTACGGCCGTATTCGTTCTCCAGGCCGACTGGCATCCAACCACCAAAGCAGAGAGGTTGCGTCGGTTTTTTGCCGATCGTCGGCGCTTTCTTCAGTTCCGCCAACAGAGCATCGATCTCCTCAACGGGAGTGAGGGGTTTTTCCCCCTTGCCGGGATAGGGGGGGAGATACACCTGCACCGTTTCCGTCCCCGAGAATTTGCGTTCTACTGCTCCCCCGATGGGCCGAATCTCTACGTCAAACGCTTTCGTCGAACCACTGAAGCGCACCAGACTGAAATGTGTCGTGTCTTGCTTCCGCAACGGTACCCAAGCGCTCCGGGCGCCAGCAGCGATACCACGCACCGCCTCGGCCTCACTGACTCCCCACGGAACACGATTGTAAACATGCGTGATGTGAAAATCGGCCGGCTTGTCGCTGCGATTGGTAAAACGCACTTCGTAGCGCGGCCCCCGACTGTCGCGGAAAGCGTCCAAGATCGGATACAGCTTGGTATGCTTGGCGTAGTACTTTCGCCAAGCATCCTCCGTATCGCGCGTCAGATAAAGGAGGTCGATATTGCGATTGGCTGCGATGCCGGGTTGTTGCGGCTGAGGAACGCCCTGGAGATAGATTCGTGCGGGGCCGGTTTTCAACTCCGGCACCGGCACGACTTCCTCGAGCAATCCTTCCGGTCCCCAGGCGGGATCGTGCTGTGCTTTGGCGACCGGCACGCCGAAGCCATAGCGCAGATTGTCCTTGGCGCCCAGGACGCGATCGACCACCGTGCGTCCATCCTGTTGCACGACGATGCGGAAACGCGCCTCACAGAAGGGCGGATATTCGTAGCGCACCCACAGACGATAAGCGCCCGTCTCTGGGACAGCCACATCCATAAACGCAGAGGCGTTAGCATTCTTGCTCTCGAGCCCGAGTAAACGCTCCCCCGAGATATGGTTGTAGCCGATGATGTCTACCATGTAGTTGCCGTGGCCGTTCCGGAGGACTTTCCAGCCGGATTCGATAGTGAAATCTTCGGCTTCGATCGCAAGGGCAGGGGCCAGTTGAAATGTTGTCTGCGCAGAAACTTGCGAGACCGTCACAGCAGCAGCCACCAGTCCCATCCCGATACGCATCCTGCACCTCCCTCCTTAGAATGCAGTACATCTACAGGACAGGAGTTTACCGTATTAGGGCCGGCCTTGGCGATGGTAGATTTGCTAATCCGGTTGCAAGACCCATTCGACGGTATACCGGTCGGCCCAACGGATGCCGCCGCGACCATCCCAACCCAGAAAACCGAGGTGCCCCCCATGGTTGACGATGCGGACCACAACATTCGCTGGCACTTTCAATTCTTCAAATGGCTCCACAGCAATGAACGGATCATCGCGTGCCGTCAGGATCAGGGTGGGGATCTGAATGTTGGGAACCAAGGTGGCGCAGGAAGCCTTGCGGTAATAATCCAGGGCGTCGGCGAAGCCGCTGCGCGGAGCCGTGTACAGATCGTCGAAGAGCCGCATGGTCAGCCGGCAGCGCGGCAAACGGAGCGTCGGCAGATCAGGGAAGAACCGCTGGCGCAGCCGGGCCTCGATGAGCAAGTCGCGGAGGAAGTTGTCTTCGTAGATGCGATTGTGCGGCAGCGACAGCAGCGCGGAACAGCGGGGCAAATCGATCGGCGGCGATACGGCCACGAGGCGCTTCAGGCCGGGCACGGGGCGATCGGCGGCCTCGCCGGCCAACCGCAGCGCCAAGGCGCCGCCGAGTGACAGGCCGATCAGCAACAGCGGCGAGGGGGGACTCCAGTGGTGGATCTCTGCCAGGGCCGCGCGAACATCTTCCGAACGCCCCGCATGATAAACATTGCGCGCCAGAGCCACGCCGGCGCCGGCGCCACGCAGATCCATGCGCACCACGCGGACCCGCTGAGCCAACAGCAGGGCCGCCAGCCGCCGGACATGCGGCGAAGCGTGCGAACCGCCCAGGCCGTGTATCAACAACGCCAGCGGATCGCCGGGTTTCCAACCCGGCGGCGTGTTGTTGTGCAGTACCAGACAGTCACCGTCGGGCAGACGAACGATCTGACGACGATCCGGGAAAGGACAGTCCGGGCCAGGCACCAGGACGCCAAGCACGGTTTGAACGTGAGGGTTGCGAAGAAACGGCAGGGGACGAAAATCCAAGCCTAGGGGTAGCTTCTCCGAAGCAATCACGGATGGGCGGATCATCGGGCAATCCTCAGTTTGATGGTTCTCCCTTCGCTTGCAAGATACTCATGGGCCATTTCTATGATAAAGGGCGTCCCGCCAGAAGAAAACACGAAAAAGGGATAGTCTGCTCATTTGCTCAGTCGGCTTGGGAGGGCCAAGCCTGCTCCGCTTCTTGCCGCATTCGTTCCCAAAGGGCCGCGACATGCTCGCGCTCGGTCGTTTCGGCGCCGATGGAGACTCGTACCATCCAACGGCCATCGAGAATTGCGGGCGTAAGGTATGCGGCGCCGGAACGATTGATCCGTTCAACCCAGGCTAAGGTATGGCGATCGAGTGCCTGGCCTTGTAAGCCGGGGGGGGCATGCCGTACACAAACGGTCTGCAACCGTACCGGGGCCAGCACCCGCCAGAGCGGCGTCGAGGACACCTGCTGGGCCAGCCACTGAGCATTGGCGAGATCGCGGCGTAAACGCGCTTGCAGGTTCGTCACGCCCTCGGCGCGAAGCAAGCACCACAATTTGAGGGCCCGAAAGCGCCGGCCCAAGGGAATGCCCCAGTCGCGCAAGTTCTTGACGCGCCCGTCCGCCGACGATTGCAGATAACTCGGATTGGTAGACAAGACACGAATCAGATGTTCGGGATCGCGGACATAGTAGAGCGAGCAGTCAAAGGCGGCGCCGGGCCATTTATGGGCGTTGAAAACGAGGGAATCTGCCTCTTCAATGCCCTGCCACAGACTACGGCATTCGGGCAGGATCATGGCGGCCCCGGCCATCGCGGCATCGACGTGGAGCCACAGATGGTATTGCCGTGCAAGGGCGGCGATGGCATCGATGGGATCAAAGGCCGTACAGATAGTCGTGCCGGCCGTGGCGACAATGGCGCACGGCTTTCGCCCGTCACGAATGTCCTGGCAGATGGCCGCTTCCAGCGCCGCCGGCCGCAGCGCATACGCTTCATCGTGAGCGATCAAGCGCAGGTTCGCTCGGCCAAAACCGGCCAACAGCGCCGCCTTCTCGACGGAGCTATGGGCCTGATCCGAAGTGTAAACGACGAGCGGCTGCGCCTCCGCTTGCAGCCCCCCGCGGCTCAGGCTGTAGCCGGTCGTCCGTTCGCGGGCGCACAGCAGGGCAACCAGCGTGCAGGTCGAGGCCGTGTCCTGGATGACGCCGCTCCAGCCCGCGGAGAGACCAACTAGCTGACGCATCCAATCGGTGACGACTTCCTCCAATTCCGTCAGGGCTGGACTGGCTTGCCAGGACAGGCCGAGCACGCCGAGACCTGTACTGAGATAGTCGCCCAGTACACTGGCCAGGGCGGCGTTGGCCGGGAAGTAACCGAAAAAGTGAGGATGCTGCCAATGCAACAGGCCCGGTACAAGGACATGCTCCAGATCGCGGAAAATGGCAGCGAAATCTTCCGGCTGCTCTGGCGGCGCCGTCGGAAGTTGGCTTTGGACCTCGCCTGGGGCGGTTCGCGCCATCACAGGCCGTCCAGCGATGCGGGCGCGATAATCTGCCACCCAGTCGATCAGCTGATGTCCGAAACGGCGAAATTCTTCCGGCGTCATAGCAAGCCAAGCGAAGAAACGGCGCCCGTCGGTTCAGACAAGGGCTAATACACCGGCATCTCGGCTCGAACCAATTGGTTTGCCGTTGCCAACGATTCCAAGGTGCCGGCGTCGGTCCAATAACCTGGCAGCTCGCGGTAGCTCAACCGATTGTTTTCGAGATAATGGCGATTCACATCGGTGATTTCCAGTTCGCCGCGCGCGCTGGGTTTGAGTGTCTTAATAAAGTCGAACACGTCCGGTGGATAGAGATAAATACCGGCAACGGCGTAGTCGCTTTTGGGTTTTTTCGGCTTTTCTTCGATGCTGACGATGCGGCCGTCGCGCACCTCCGCCACGCCGTAACGCTGCGGATCGGGGACTCGCTTGAGCATGACCCAAGCATGGTCTGGCTTGGCGTTGGCGGCAGCGACGAGTTCTTTCAGTGAATCACGGAAAATGTTATCGCCCAGAATGACCAGCGAGCGCACTTCGTGGCAATACAGTTCGGCCAATCCCAGCGCCTGAGCGATGCCGCCGGCCTCGTCCTGCACGCGATACGTCAGACGACACTGGTGTTCGCGGCCCGAGCCGAGCAATTCGACGAAATCGCCCATGTGTTCCGTGCCCGATACCAGCAGAATGTCCTGGATGCCGGCGCCGACCAGTTTCTTAAGCGGATGATAGACCATCGGATAGGGACCGACCGGCAACAAGTGCTTGTTCGTTACCTTGGTCAATTCGCCCAGACGCGTGCCCTTGCCGCCGGCCAGAATTACACCGCGCAACGTCATGAGGCTTTCCTCCCCGGCGAACCGGCAGCGTCCGCTGCTGGGTGAAGGCCCACAACAACCGATGCTATTGGTTCGCTGGGGATTAACGTATCGAAAAAGACGAGTAGGTCTATGTCTCCGCGAGTGAAAAAGGCTCAGCGCGAGTCGGAGACCATGATGACGTGTTGCACACCAGGCAGACGACGAACGGCTTGGGCGAACGTCATAACCTCTTCGCTCGCTGCCCCGCCGGGAAAGACGTAAACCGTCGCGCCTTGCACCTGCGTCCGGATTTGTTGGTAGCGTATCTCGCACCGACGCATCTGCTCGATGGCCGCAGAGATTGCAGCGGTTGGGGAAGGCGGATGCGGATGGGCCGTCAGACGCGCCGCTTCCGCACCGCGCGCCGCCGGAGCAAGCATCTCCGGAGCTAACAAAGCGACTTGTTGGCCTGTCCCCCCAGCGGGTGAACCGGGAGATGCCGAGCGCGTCTGAGTGGGATGGTCGTCCTGGAGGAGAACGGACAAGCGTTTGCCCCCTTGGTCGGAGAGGGAAACGTAGAGATCTTTGGCGTTAACAGCCAGGACGCCCTCGACGCGCTGAACAATCGCAAGGGCTTTGCGCTGGAGCTCTACTGTCGGCACAGGTCCAGAGAGGTCCGCAATCCCTCTGCTGATGTGGACGCCCAAATTCAACGGGCGCAACTGGGCGTCTTGCCGCAATGCCCGGCGGACCTTGGCCTCGATTTCGATGTCTTTTGGCGTGCGGGGCGAGGACACAAAGAGGAACGGCCCCGACAGCTCCTCTGCCGCATGCATTCCCACAGGAAAGCCGAGCAGGGCCGACAGAAGAAACACGAAAGCGGAGACTGTCCGCACGCTTTCCGCTGTCCAACCCTTGCCGCTTATGTTCCAAATCGCAGGTGTCATGGCCGTTCGCCTTCATGTAGCATCTTTTATTGTGAAGGCTTGGGGCGGCGAAGGAAATGCCGTCTTCAATCTTTTTCCGCTTTCCATGCGAAAAAAGGTACATACGAGCCGAAAGTATCGTTTGCGCCGCTTCGAGAGAGACTATGGCAACCGTCAGATTTGCCAGTTGTGCCATGCCGTCGCTACAGCAACGAGCGGCCACACAGCGACAGGAACCAACAACCACATCGGACGGGTGCGACGGAGTCGGACGCCCGCCAGCCATATTGCCAGTGGGATCCATACGAAAACCCGCGTGTAACTCCAGGCGTCTTCGTAGGAGGCCATGCCAGTCAGGACTGCCAGGGCCACGCCGCCGAGGGCCAAAAGCGCCACGACGCGATCCGGCGTCCGAGCCGCGAGGTACACTGCCAGGCCGCAATGCAACGTCAGCAACGACATGCGGCAGAAGTGCAGTCCTGTAGAGACAGACGAGCCAGAGAGCCCCAGGTGTGTCCAGCGGAACCACATGCCCTTGAAGGGCACACCAAAGAAATAATCGCTGCGCGGTAACACGGGCCAGGCACCGTAGCCTGCGCGCAAGTAGACAACCCATCCTGCCCAAACCGTCAAAACGGCGACGATGGCGAAGACCGTTCGATATCGTCCCCTCCAAAGGGCGGCGGCGAGGACAACCACCACCACAGCCACGTTTTGTTCACGGCTGAACAGGGCAGCCGCCGTCCAGAAAGCGAGGTGATGCCACCTGCCGCCGAGCAGCCAACTCGTCAGCAAACCGCACAGAGCGAACGTCGCCAACGGATCGGTAAGGTCGCGTAGAAGCGGCATACCGTCGTTGACGGCCAACGGTAGAACACTCCCCCACCAGACAGGAACGTCGTGATGCTGGGCCAATCGCACGCCCAGCCAGGCCAAGCCGGCAATAGCTGCAAGATTGATGAGCGGCAGCGCCCAAAAGAGATGGTAGGGATCGCCGCCGCCTGAAAGCGCCCAGGCCAAGGCCGGGTAGAGCAACCGAACATGGCGATAGGCTGGCACATCAAGCTCTGCCGCATGCCACGTCCACGGATTACGCGCGATGGCATAGTAAAATTGCCCGTCGAACCCTCCTGCAGCAAAGCCAACGCGCACGGCCTCGTAAGGCGGCGTGCCGACCCATTGGCGTCCGACACAGACTAGGGCCGATAGATCGCCATGAAATGCCGCCACATACACGCCCAGTAGCGCTACGTGCAGGACGACCACGGTAGCGATGGGAAGAAAAGGTCGGGACATGGCATCTCCCTATTCGCGCCGTGGAACTACAACGGAATGGGATCCCAAGCGAGCGTACAACAGAAAAAATCGTCGCAGCGCCTAAGCAAACTTGAGAATCATTCCCTGCTGGCAAAGGAGATGCGAAAGGCCCCTGCGTGTGCGGCTTGGT
>JAJPIY010000106.1 GCA_021324515.1 Planctomycetota bacterium | reverse complement strand
GCGTTGAAGCACATGGCGAAATGGACGCTACACGGCGGCAGCAACGGCTCATAAAACGAACCAGCCGTGGCGCTGGGATAAACGCCGCTAGGGATGCGGCCTGCTGTCCGCGCTTCGTGCAAGTTCAGGAATAAGCGATTGAAATTATTACTTGCCAGATCGCTATAGATGGTTTGGATGAGTTGATAGGGCCGGCGCTGCTGGAGCCGTTCGACGACATGGCTCATGGTGAGGAGTGCATTGCCACCCTCCGAGGAGCCGAGGTCCAGGACGGTGAACGGCTGCGTCTCGGGAGGCAGCGGTATGGTCGCAAGAGCGTTTTCGATCCAAGGGAAGACAAGCCGTATCGACGCCAGCTGCGCTGTCGAATGCCGATCGTAGTATCCGGCCCCTTTCATTCCCGTCGTTGCCGGCATGAATCGTCCTCCTTGTTCACCGATTCTCTCAACAAGCCCTCGATGACCGTATCGGCGACGTATTTGCCGCGGCGCGTCAAATGGACGCTGCGGCCGTTGTCGGCGAGAAAGCCTTGCTCGACATAGTGCGCCAACGCTGTACCGGCCACCGCATCCAAATCGAAACCCGTCTGCGCCCGGAAGGCGGCGCGATCGATGCCTTCGGCACGGCGCAGCTGCACGGCCAGCGTTTCGCGGGCACGCTCTTCCGGCGGCAATTCTTCGGATTGCCAGGTTGCGGATTCGCCCGCCAGTGTCTGACGAAGGTAGCGCCGCAAGTCACGTGTATTCAACTCGCGCCGGCCCAGGACGTAACGGGCTGCCCCCATGCCGAACCCGAAATAGGCCTCATTGGCCCAATAAGTCTGATTGTGGCGGCACCTTCGACCAGGACGAGCGAAATTAGAGATCTCATAATGTTCAAAACCGGCCGCCTCCAGGGTGTCGATGGCCAAGGCATACAGGGCCAACTCGGCGTCTTCATCGAGCGGCTGGAGCTGACCGCGTTGCCGCCGTTTCCACAGCGGCGTTCCCTTTTCGTAGGTCAGCCCATAGCTCGAGAGATGGTCCGGTCCCAGGGCCAGAGCACGCGCGAGATCGTCGTGCCACAGACGCGCTGTCTGCCCCGGAATGCCGAAGATGAGATCGAGAGACACGTTGTCGATGCGCCGCCGTACCCGTTCGACGGCGCGGGCGATTTCATCGGGCTGGTGCGCTCGCTCCAACACGGCCAGCAGGTCGGCATGAAACGATTGGGCGCCGAGACTGACGCGATTGACGCCGTGATCGGCCAAGACGGCGATTTTGTCCACCGTCAGCGTGTCGGGATTGCACTCGATTGAAAATTCGCCGCCGGCCTGTAGAGGCAACCAGCGAAGGACTGTGGCTAGCAAGCGTTCCAGTTGCGAAGCGCTCAGGTGCGTAGGTGTGCCGCCGCCCAGGAAAAGCGTCTGCACCGACTGCGGCTCGCCCAGTGTCGCCAATTCGGCGGTAAGGGCGTCGAGGTACAATTCGATCTGATGGTCCTGTCCAACAGCGATGGCGAAATCACAATAGCCGCAGTGGCGAGCGCAGAAGGGGACGTGGACATAGGCGGCGCGGGGCCACAGCCAAGGCGGCAACAAAGGGGCAGGCATTATTTTTCTGGCTCGCTGGGCTGGCCGGGCTTGATGGCGCTGTCGGCCGAGCCTTGGAACAACTCCTTGCTGGGCGGATCGCTCTGCGGCGAACTCCACCAGGTCTGTTCATTGGCATTAATCTGCGCCCCATTGATGATTTTGTGGAGGAGTTGCGTGCCTCGATCAACGATCTGGACTACATAATTGTTTTTGTCATTGTTCTTTTTGAGATCGGCCAGCGCCTCCTCCAACCGGGCGGCAAGGATTTTCCAGGGGTGGGTCCGTATCTCCTTGTTGGCGCGTTCACTCTCAGCCTCTTGGGCCAAAGCGCCCAGGCATTTGGCGATCTGGCCAGCGGCGTAATCGGCCTGATACTGCTTGTCCTTGGGCGAATGCATCCGTGCCAGACCGATGGCCGCTTCCACCCGTTCATCGATACGTGGCGGCGGCTGAATGCGAGCATCATTGCCGGCAAACTGCGCCAACACCAGAGCCGGGCGGACCTTGTCGTCGATCGCTGGCGTGCGGACCTTCGCCAAGGCGCGGACGGCCGCGCGGCGGAAAACGTGGAAACCCTCGATCTCTTCCGGCGTGGCGTTTTGGCCTGGTCCTTTCTTCTGTTCCAGGAACTCGACCAGGGCCCCAGCACACTTGGCTTGCAGGGGGGGCGGCAACTGGGGCATCAACGTGGCCAGCCCTTGCAGCATATAGTAGCGGACGCCGTCGTTCTGCTGGGGATCTTTCAGCACGGCGATCAGCGTATCGGCGAGTTCCGGTTGCCCCAATTTGGCGACCTTGGCCAACACACGGGCATTGTGGAGTTTGTGGATGGGCAAAGCTTTCGGAAACTGGAGGACTTCCAGAGCATGCACCCGCACCCGATCGCGAAAAAGCTCCGCGAATGCTTGCATCCCCTGGGGGTCTCGGGCGATGTCCTTGTCCACAAGGGTCGCAAACGTATCGAACTCCTTGGCGATTTCGTTGGGTTTCATCTCCAGTTTGCGGAGATAGACACCATAGGTATGAACCTTGGCAAGCAGGTCGATCGCTTCCAGATGGGTTTTGTCGTTGGGATCCACCTTGGCCCCTTTGGTGAAACCCCGAGCCAGCCCTTCCGGCCCGCCTTTGAATTTGCCCTCCAGAACGTTCCATCCCTCGTTCAGGGTCTGAGCGCGGGCCTGCTCCCCCCCTTGCATCATTGCGGACACGGCCAACAGAATCACCCAGCCAAACCAACGCACTTGCGGAGCCATCGCCTGCACCTCGTCATCCGGAATCAATGCGAAAGGCGAACGGCCGGCGCTTGCCGGCTGGGAGGGTTTTCTACCAGCCGGCAAGCGCCGGCCGTCCGTCCTTCTTCTTTTTAACCAAGCGGACGCGGCCTCTGTCAACGGGACGCTGCCTCTTGGAGGATAAAACGCCGCGGCCGTCGCTGGCGTTGGCGCTATTTGCGGCAGCCGTCCTCGGCGTGGCGGCGGCAGGCCAGATGCAGGCGGCGCTGTTCTGCCGGCGTGAGATAGCTGAACGGGGCCGCTTCATCGGCGGCGCGGAGCCAGCGCGTGGCCGGCTGGCACTGGGCCAGCTGCGACCAGACTTCGTGCAGATACCAACAGGGCCGGGCCTCGTCCGGCCGCTCGCGCCGAGCCAACACGAACTCGCTGGCCGACTGGCATAATAAGCCCTCACTGGACAATTCGTCGCCGGCATCGGTCAACTCGGCGCGGCGGCGGGCTAGCCAATACAGGGCGATGCCGCGGTGCAGATGAACGGCATAGTCGTCTTCCAGGCGCTGGGCAATTTCCACAAGCCGGCTATGGCAATGCACCAGATGCTGTCGAGCCAGGGTTTCGTGGTCCTGAATGTCGGCCTCGAAGCGTTCGAACTGTTCACGGGCCGCTTCGAGCCGGCCCAGCCGCAGCAGCAGTTCGGCGTATTCGCCGCGCACTACATAATGGTCCGGCTGCTTGTTCAGATAATGTTCCAGCTGCTCCGCCGCCTTCTCCTCCTGGCCCTGGGCGAGATAGGCCGCCGCCAGGCTCAGATGGTTACGCACCAGGTCGGGATCTTGTTTCAGGCTTTGTTGGAATGCAGCGATTGCTTGTTCGGTTTGGCCTTCGAGCAGGGCCTGTTGACCTTTCTGCCATTCCGGCAATCCCGGCGAGGACAGTTTAGGCTCTGCTGAAAGCAGCGGCAGTAGGGGCAGGAAAAGAATAGTAACGGCGTAAGCAGGGCAAATTCGGGTCATTGGCGGGCCTCCACGGGGCAACGGGTAGCGGGAAAAGTACAGACTAATTATCGCCCGGCAGGGTGTACGGGATTGATCGAAAATAACGAAAATACCGGCGCGAAAAAGAAAGGAGGCAGAGACGTGAGCTTGGGGAATACAGAAAAAATTTCACCGTGAGCCGCAGGCGAGCACGGCACCCCACACTCGCCTACGACTCGCGGCCAAATGATAATGCTTCTTGGACAACTCCTAAAGTTTTTTCTCCCCCATAGAGGGGAGATTGGTCTGGCTAAGCGGTCAACCAGATCTGATTGAGCGCGTCCTGGCAAATCATGCCGAGCACCGGCAGGAAGAAAAACCCGATGGGATTGAGAAAAAAGACGGCCTGGCGCAGCTCCTGCGTTTCTGGCATGCCGGCCACCGTTTGCGCGCGCCGGATTTGGTCGGGCAATACGTACACGGCCAAGTACAGCGCATAGGGCGGAAAAATCAGCATCAGGCTCAACTCGGCGCGGAGGGGAACATCCTTGCGTCCCAGGTAATTGTTGCACTCACCCAGAGCGCGATAGAGCCAGTAGAAGAAATAAAACCCCAGTGTCAGGTACGACAGCAGCAGCACAGCGAAGGGATGCCGTACTGGGCCGAGCGGACGGCCGGCACCGTCGAGTTTGCGAGCGGCAGCCGTGGCCGAGTACGCCTGACATATCTTGCAGGAATAAATCAGGCCAAAGATACCGCCGCTAGCGAGCGTCAGTACGAAAACCAGCAGCGGATGCAGCTGGCGCCAATCGCGCGGCGGACGAAGGGGGACAGTCTTGCGTCCCGTGACGATTTTCGTGGTGGCGGAAGAGACAGCCTCTGCGTTGTTACCTCCCGCTCGCCCCCTCTCGGGGGGGACCAACGCGGAGGGGGGGAATAGCCCTTTGACCGAGCCAGCGGGCATCCATTCCACCATGCCCTCCTGCCAAACCAGATCAGTCGGCTTCAGCTGCCCAGAGGCCGCCAATTGCTTGAGCTGAGCGGCGCTGACGGGCACAGCGGCGGGTTGGCCGTCGATTGTGTAATGCCATTCCGTGATCGCCATGATACGCCAACACCGGAGCGTTTGGACGAAAAACAGTGAGGAAACGGCAGAATCGATTGTATCACGAACGCCTTCTTCCGTCCTGGTCGCTTGGTATGATGAATTGTAAAATCGTATGATAGAAAACTCAACCAAAGGAGAAGGAGCCATGCGCACGGCGCTGTTGGGGATGATAGCAGGGCTAAGTCTGTTCGCCGGGTCAGGAGCGGCCCATTTCAACATGCTATTGCCGCAAACCGCGTCGGCGAAAAAGGGTGAAACGCTCACGATCATCTACCAGTGGGGCCATCCGTTCGAGCATCAGCTTTTCGATGCGCCGCAACCCCAGGAACTCGTGGTCCTCAGTCCGGATGGCCAGCGCGCCGAGCTGACAGACAGATTGGTCAAGAGCACGTGCAAGGCTGGTGCGAGAGACGTCACTGTATACCAGCTCTCGTTTGCACCTCAACAGCGTGGCGATTACGTTTTTGTGTTACGGACGCCGCCCATCTGGATAGAAGAAGACAGCGAATTCCTGCAAGACACCGTCAAAATGGTCCTGCACGTCCAGGCCCAGAAAGGTTGGGACGCCGCCGCCGGCACTTTCGAGCTGGTGCCGCTGACGCGCCCCTACGGCCTGCGTCCGGGCATGGTGTTCCAGGTCGAGGCCTTACCTGCCCGCAGCGCCAGCAAGGGCAACTCCTCCGGCCAGGGCAACTCCTATGGGTTGGTGGAGATCGAACGGTACAATGCCGCACCGCCCCAGAAGCTGCCGCCTGATGAGCAGATTACACGCACCGTTCGTCTCGATGCCAACGGCGTGGCCACGACCACGCTGAGCGAAGCAGGCTGGTGGTGCCTGACGGTTTCGCGCCCCCAGGGGACGCGGATGCGCGAGGGCAAGAGATATCCCTTGCGTCAACGGGCTACTTTCTGGGTCTTCGTGGAGGAATAAACCTCATCAGCCCGTCCACCATCCCGGCCAGGGCCTCCTTGGCTGGCGCGGCGGATCGGCGAACAGAGGTTTCGAGGGACATCATGGGCGCAGCGCCAGTCTCATTCGGCTTGCTCTGGGCGATGCATATTTCCGACGGCGTATTGGCCGCACCCTGGCTGGCAGCGGGTTTTGCCCTGTCGGGGCTGCTGGCCCTGCTGGCGGCGTATCGGGTGCGCGACGAAGAGATCCCCCGCATCGCCCTTCTCAGCGCCGCCTTTTTTGTGGCCACGTTGATGCATCTGCGGCTGGGGCCGACCAGCGTCCATCTGCTGCTTAACGGTTTGGTGGGCGTTGTACTGGGCCGGCGGGCGCCGTTGGCCATCCTCATCGGCCTGGCGCTGCAAGCAATCCTCCTCGGCCACGGCGGTTTCACGACCATCGGCGTCAACGCTTGCGTGATGACGCTGCCAGCGTTGCTGGCCGCCGCCCTGTTCGCCCTGATGCGACGTTTCGCCTGGTTGGGCCGAGGCAGCAATGCGGTTACCTGGCTGTGCGGTTGTCTTCTCGGCATGATCTCGGTATTGACCACCCTGGCCCTTCAAGCGGTGGTCCTTCTCTGGGGCGGAGCCGAGGATTGGTCTGGCATCGTCCCATTGGTCTTCTACACCCATCTACCCCTTGTGTTCTTGGAAGGAGCAGTGCTCGGCTTCACCGTGAATTTCCTGGCCCGCGTCAAGCCGGATATTCTCGGTCTCAAATATTCTACTTCAGCCTTGGCGGCGGCAACGCTCACCCTCTTGCTGGCAGCCTGTCCCGCCTACGCCCATCGTCCTTGCGCGGATTACACCATCCTCGCCGATCGGCAAGTGCAAATCGACGGTTGGTTCGATCCGGGCGACGTCCCCATGAAAGGCGCCCAAGTGCAGATCTTTCGACCAGGGCACTATTTGCTCACCGAGGGAAGGATGGATGATAACGGGACATTCGTATTTCGCTTTGTCGAGGCCGAACCCTTGGAAGTCATCGTCAACGCGGGCGCGGGGCACCGGACTACCTTCCTCATCCCCCGCGAGAAACTGGAACAAACCCACGCTGTAGGGCCGCGACTGTCCGGGGACGGACCTGCTGATTCTCAAACGATTGCCTCCCAGAGACGAGACCATGCAGATGCCTGGCGCGAACCGTTCAAGGACGCACTGATCGGCATCAGTTTTCTGTTCTCCGTAGCTGCTTTCCTTCTGAGCTGGCGTACAAGCCGGCGATTACGGAGCAACGGAAAAGGTCCATGAGCAAGAGGGAAGCCGTCCTTGCCTTTGCCGCCGTTTCCTGTAATCTCTAAAAACATCCTTCGGTTCGGCCCGAAATTTGTTCCTCCCACGAGAGAGCGCCATGAGCAAACACAAGCGAACGATTACCCGCCGCCGTTTCGTGCAAGGGGCCACAATCTCCGCCCTGACGTTGCCTGTCCTCACGTCCACCTCCAGCTGGGCCGCCGACGACAAAAAGGCAACGCCGCCCAGCGAGCGCATCACGCTGGGCTTCATCGGGGTCGGCACCATGAACCGCGGCCATCTTGATCATTTCCTCGGCATGAGCGACGTGCAAGTCTTGGCTGTCTGCGACGTGGATACCAACCGCCGCAATAACGCCCAGAAAATGGTCGAGAAACGCTATGCCGACAAAAAGAAAAACGGCCAGTATAAGAGCTGCGCCGCCTACAACGACTTCCGCGAACTGCTGGCCCGCAAGGACATCGATGCCGTGGTCATTGCCACACCCGATCATTGGCATGCCATCCCCGCCATTGAGGCGTGCAAGGCAGGCATGGACGTGTACTGCGAAAAGCCGCTGTCGCTGACCATCCACGAAGCCAAGCAGATGCGCGACGCCGCCCGCAAGTATGCCCGTGTTTTCCAGACCGGCAGCCAACAGCGTTCCAGCAGAGAGTTTCGTTGGGCTTGTGAGCTGGTGCGCAGCGGCCGCATCGGCAAGTTGAAAGCGGTCTATGTCAACGTCGGCGGTCCCAGCCGGCCTTGTGATCTGCCGGCCGAGCCGGACGAACCTGGGCTTGATTGGGACCGTTGGTTGGGACCGGCGCCGAAACGGCCGTATCATTCAGCCCTCAGCCCGCGCGGCGTCCACAAGCATTTCCCGGCCTGGCGCAATTACCGCGAATACTCCGGCGGTATGATGACCGATTGGGGAGCGCATCACTTTGACATCGCCCAATGGGCCTTGGGCATGGACGAATCGGGACCGATCGAGATCATTCCGCCCGAAGATCCCAAGGCCGAGAAGGGGGTTCGCTACCTCTACGCCAACGGCGTTGTCGTTTTCCATGCCGACAAAGATGATGCCGGCCAGAGCGTCAACGGCATCACTTTCGTGGGTAGCGACGGTAAGATCTTCGTCAACCGCGGTTATCTCAAAAGCGCTCCAGAGGAAGTCCTTAAGCAGCCGCTGGGTGTCCATGATGTCCGGTTATACCAATCGCCGGGGCATCAGCGTGATTGGATCGAATGCATTCGGTCGCGGCGTCGGCCCATCGCCGACGTCGAGATCGGGGCCCGTTCGGTGACGGTCTGCCATCTCGGCAATTTGGCTTACTGGAACCATCGCAAACTGCGTTGGGATCCGGACCATTGGCAATTCGTCGATGACGCCGAGGCAAACAAATGGCTCGACCGCGAGCGCCGCGCTCCCTGGAAATTGCCGTCCCTCTGAGAAAGAAAGGAGGACTCTGGATGGCCCGTTCTAGTCTCAAGACGATGCGTAAGCGCCGGCGCATCCGCAACAAACGGCTGCGCCATCTGAAACCGATCAAAAGGGCATGGAAAATCCACTGAACCCACCTGGAGGAAACGGAATCCGAACAGGGAACTATACGGGACGCGGTAGAAACGGACACGAACTCTGGCGAGCGGGGGGTGTGAACCCCCCGCTCGCCAGAGTTCGTGTCCGTTTCTACCGCGTCCCGTATAGTTCTTATCCAAGCGATTGCTCAGCTCTACCGAAAGCCGGACATACCCAGGACTGGAGACGGAAGGTGCCGATTCATCCCTCCAACGGCCTCGCGGTGGATTCCTTCGGACAACCGGCATCGAGATAGGTTTGCAACAGGATCTGCGCGGCCACGCCATCACGACGTGCTTTGCGCTTCTTGTGTGTCAGTCCCGCCTGCCATAGCACCGACTCGGCCTCGACCGTGCTGAAGCGTTCGTCCCAGAACCACACCGGCAGGCCGGTTGCTTCGGCCAGCCAGGCGCCGAAAGCACGGGCTTGTTGCGCTTTGGCTCCCTCGTGGCCGTCGCAGTGGAGCGGCAGACCGACGACGATGCCGCCGATTTCTTCTGCGGCCGCCAGGGCGCGGAAATAGGCGGCGTCCCGTTCCGGTCCACAGCGTTTATATACCGTCAGGGGCGAGGCCAACCGCCGCTCGGCATCGCTAACGGCCAAGCCGAGACGGACTAAGCCATAGTCTACGCCAAGCAATCGACTCCGTGCGCTCACAAGTATTTTTCGAGTCCTTTTTTCTTCAAAAGATCAACCAGTTGTTTGACAGCCCCTTCATCACGGCGGTCGGCGATCAGTGTGGCGTCACCGTCCTGCACAATCACCAAATGAGAGACGCCAATGGTGGTGATGAGTTTGCCGGTGTCGCCGACGATGATGCAATGGTTCGTTTTCAGGCCACAGTGTGTAGCCAGGACCGTGTTGTGATCGGCGTCCTGCGGCCCCATGCGCTCCAGGGCCAGCCAGCTGCCGACATCATCCCAGCGATAGGGAGCCTTGACGACCAACACCTCGCGGGCTTGTTCCATGACGGCGTAATCGATGCTGATTTTCGGCAGCGTTTCGTATTCCCGGCGCAGCACCTCGTCGCATCGCGGCGTGTCCCAGGCGTCGGCGATGCGACGCACGGCGTCATGTAATTGCGGTTGCTGCCGCCGCAACTCTTCCAGCACCGCTGCGGCCCGCCACACAAAGATGCCGCTGTTCCAGAAATATTCACCCGAAGCAATGAAGCGTTCAGCCCGTTCGGCCGCCGGCTTTTCCTCGAAGCGCTGGACCCAGAACACGCCGACGCCCTGGCGCTGGTCGATTGCGGCGCCGCGCTGGATGTAGCCGTAGCCGGTAGACGCAAACGTCGGAGAGATGCCGAAAGTGATGAGGGCGTTTGGGTGCTCCTCGGCCATCCGGGCAGCGACGTGGGTAGCGCGCTCGAACTCGCGCACCGGCTCGATAACGTGATCGGCCGGCATTACCAACATGACTGCTGAGGGATCGTACCGGCTGATGAGGGCTGCCCCCAAGCCGATGCACGGCGCCGTATCCCGGCCGCACGGCTCGCCGATGATGCGCTCACGGGGCAACTGCGGCAACTGGCGGCTCGTCTCCGCCTGATACGCCTGCCCTGTGATGACCCAGGTGCGCTCGGGCGGCAGCAATCCTTCGATGCGGTCCAGGGCTTGCTGCAACAGCGTGCGCTCACCACCCAGGGCGAGAAATTGTTTGGGACGCCGTTGCCTGCTACGCGGCCAAAACCGCGTGCCACCGCCGCCCGCCAAGATCGTCGCATGAAGCATGTCCTTATACTCCAATAAAACCCCAGGACCACAAAGAACACAGAGAACACCAAATACAGCGAAGGAAACTCCTCCCTTGGTGAGGGAAGGCTGAGGTGGAGAGGACATGCCGGCAGGCTGAGGACTTCTATCTCCTCCACCCTGACCCTCCCTCAAAGGGAAGAGGGAAAAGTCCGCTAATTCCTAGGCCTCCTTTACTGTAACCCATTTCTGTTCGCGCGCCGATTGTAAGATCGCGTCTAGCACCAGTTGCGTCCGATAGGCGTCGCGGAAGTCTGGCATGGCCGGTTTGCCCGTTTCCAACCCTTTGAGGAAATCGGCCACCTGATGCACGAAACTATGCTCGTAGCCGATCTGCAAGCCCGGCACCCACCAGTTGCCCATGTAGGGATGGTCGCCGTCGGTGACATGGATGGAGCGCCAGCCGCGGACGATGCCCTGGTCGCGGTGATCGAAATATTGCAGACGGTGCAGATCGTGCAAGTCCCAGAAGATCGAGGCATGCTCGCCGTTAATCTCGAAGGTATACAGCGCCTTGTGGCCGCGGGCGTAGCGCGTCGATTCAAATGAGGCCAGCGAGCCGTTGTGGAAGCGACCCATGAAAAGGGCCGCGTCGTCGATGCCGACTTTCTCGACCTTGCCCGTCAGCGTGTGCTTGCGCTCCTTGACGAACGTTTCCGTCAAGGCGTTGACGCTGTCGAGAGGGCCGTTGAGCCATAATGCGGTATCGATACAGTGGGCGAGCAGGTCGCCGGTAACGCCGCTGCCGGCAGCGGCCACGTCCAGGCGCCACAACGCCGTCCCTCCCTGCGGCAGTTCCGGATTGATGGTCCAATCCTGCAAGAACTTGGCGCGGTAGTGGAAGATGCGGCCAAGCCGGCCCTCGTCGATAAGCTGCTTGGCCAAGGTCACGGCAGGCACCCGGCGATAGTTGTACCACACCATGTTCGGCGTCTTCGCCTTCTCGACCGCTTCGACCATGCGCAGCCCTTCGGCCCCATTCATGGCCAAGGGTTTTTCGCACAACACCATCTTGCCGGCCTGGGCCGCCGCAATGGCGATTTCCGCATGTGTGTTGTTGGGCGTGCAAATGTCAATCAGGTCGATGTCTTTGCGTTCGACCAGCTTGCGCCAATCGGTCTCGACCGATTCGTAGCCCCATTTGTCGGCGAACGCCTTGGCCTTATCGGCGCTGCGGGCGCAGACAGCCTTGAGGATAGGACGATATTGCAGGTCGAAAAAGTGATTGACCTTGGCATAGGCGTTGGAGTGTGCCCGGCCCATGAAGCCGTAGCCGATCATGCCAACGTTGAGAGGTTTTGTCATAGTAAAGCTCCTTGGCGTTTATCAGGGTTGAGTTAGCGAGGATGGGACGGAGAAGTACTCGTACACTTCTTTGGCCACACGGGCACACAACAGATTGCCGGCGTTTTCCGTTACCCAACGGCGGTCCTTGTTGTTGGTCGTCAAAACACACATAGCCACGATGCCGGTGGGAGTGTGCATCAGCCCGGCGTCGGTGCGTGTGTCATCTGTCGAGCCGTCTTTATGCATCACCGTCACGCCAGCAGGCAGCAAGCGCTTGAACTTGTATTTGTCGTCGTTCTTGCTCAGGTGATTGAGGACGGCCAATTTGTAGACCGGCCGCAACCGCGCGCTGGTTTGCAGTTGCTCCAGCAGGCCGACCATCTCGCGGGCCGTGGTCGAGCCGAGGCCGTAGCGGCGTGTGCGCTCGGGATCAACTGAAGTGGTCGAGCCGCGGAAGACCTTGGCGTTGATCCGCGTTTGGGGAAAGCCCCATGCGGCCATGCGTTTGTTGACGGCTTGGATGCCGGTGCGCTCCAAGACAAGGTTCGTCGCTGTATTGTCGGAGAAAGCGATCATCAGCCGGGCCGCATCGCGCAAGGAAAATTCCGCCCCATCGCTGAAATGTTCGGTGAGGATGCCGCTGCCGGGCACCTTGTCGGCAGATCGCAGCGTAACGCGATCCGACAAGTGGAGCTTGCCTTCCTGGGCCTGCGCATACAGTTCGATGAGCACGGCGATTTTGATGAGGCTGGCCGTGGGCATGACTTCATCAGCGTTGTGGTAATAGTTTTCGCCGGTCTGGAGGTTTTTCACAGCGAGGGCAGTCTTGCCCTGGTGGCCCTTGGCGAGCGGCGCGAGTCGCGCTTCGAGAGTTGTATCCGTCGCTGGATCAATGGCCAAAAGAGCGCTGACAAGCAAGGCGGTTAACATGGACATGATCCTCTCAACAATTGGAATTAACATCCGCGCGGCCGACGCAAAGAGGCAAAGAGCTGCTTGAGAGGTAAGCGAAACCCGGGCAATACCGAACCGCCGTCCAGGCCCCCCGCTTTGCCGATCGGTACAAATTTATCGGGCGAAGTGTAGGACTTCGCTGATTGCGTCTTGGGGTCGATGACCCAGGCCAGTTCTACGCCAGCGGCGAAGTAATCGCACAGCTTGCGTGCCATCTCGGCTTTGGTGTTGCTGGGACTTAGCACCTCGACAGCGAGATTGGGCACGATGCGACTAATGCCCTGATTAGGGACTTCATCGCCCGGTAATCTCTCCCAAGAGATCAAGCGGACATCCGGGATGCATACTTGGCCCGGAAAAGTTCGAATCATGCCGTCCGCGCCCAGTACGATGTCACGAGGATTCTCTCCGAGGAAGTCATGGATCCGATGGACCCAAAAAGCCGCTAACATTGATTCACGGATGCCTATCGCTTTTTCCACCAGGACGCCGTCGACTGGCTCGCAGAGGCGTTTGCGCGGTAGACGTTCCGCCGCGAGGACGTCCTTCTCCGTAGCCGTACCCGGCGGCGGCTGCATGAGAATGCGCTCAAGCGGCACGCCGCCGAGTTGTTCCATCGGTTCGGCAAAATTGTCAAACTTCGGCCGCTTGGTTGTTGCCGCAGCCATTGCTCTTCCTTTCCGGTGTTGGAAGCGGACAGATCACGCGCCATACTTCCGGCGCATCTTATCGAGGAATAGTTTACTGTCGGCGGTCACGTCCCAGGCGTTGGGCCAGAAGCACAGATCGACGCACCACCAATCGTTGGGTACACCAGCTTCGTTGATCGCGGGCAGCAGTTTGTCGAAATCGAGCTTGCCGGTGCCAAACGGATTGTGTGTGCTGGTCTGGTGCTCGTTAAGCGAGCCGTCCGAATCGATCAGATGGACGTGCGTGATCTTGCCCTTGAGTTTGTGCAACAACTCCAGGGCGCCGCCGGGCAGCGTTTCCTTTTGGCCTTGCTGATTAGCGCCGACGGCGGCGACCATGTGGGCATGACAGGTATCGTAGAGGACGCCGAAGTTTGGATTGCCCCTGGCCCGCACGCCCTCAACGATGTGCAGCACTTCCGACGGCTTATTGAAGACAAAGCCCGGCTCAAACTCGAAAGTGACGTTCATGCCGTGATCGGCAGCGATCTTACTGCACTTGTCCCAGACGTTGATAAGCCGTTCCATGCCGAGCTTCGGGTCCATCTTCGCAGTTTGGAAAAAGTCCGGCGGCTCAACGGTATCGACGCGAATGGTCTTGATGCCCAGCTCCGAAGCGAACACGGTGAAGCCGAGAAAGGCCGATACATAGGGGATCGGCGCCTCGTCGAAAATCGACGGCCCCGGCTTCTTGAAAGACCATAGATCGACGGCAATGCCGGAGAACTCCAGGCCATGATCGGCGACTTCCTTTTTCAGCGCCAGCCGCGCTGCTTTGGTGGGATGCGACAGCGGCGTGGGATGGGCGCCGAAGCTGCCCAGCTCGACGCCATCGTAGCCCAGGTGCTGCAATTTGTGCAGGACTTCGTGAAAATCGTTGGTCGGCTTTTCTTGATTGAAGATGTAAGCCCAGCTGCCGATGGAGAGTTTTTTTGTCATGGTTGCTTCCTCGCGCAAAACGCGGCCACGGGACGATGCATTCTTTTCGTAGCCCTATCATACGAAGGAAGCCGCCAAGCGGCTTTCACCAACTCGGCCTCAGCGATTCACCGCAGTTGCACATGACGGCGGCGCGAAGGAGCCTTTCGCTGAGCTTCCTGGTTCTCCAACAGAATTTGAGACGAAGGAACGAGCAGCTTGTAAAGAAGCCTTCGGGATTGTTCAGCGCGGCAGGCCGGAAGTTTTTTCGGTTCCCTGGGAAATGCATAACATGATCTCATCATACAGACCAATCGGCATAGGTCCGTTCCTGGTGATGGGAGAATCGTTGATGAAAGCCCTCGTCAAACGCAAGGCGGAACCGGGACTGTGGCTCGAAGAGGTGCCGGAGCCGGAAATCGGTATCAACGACGTGCTGGTCCGCGTCTGGCGCACCGGCATTTGCGGCACAGATGTGCATATTTGGAAATGGGACGATTGGGCGCGGAAAACCATTCCCGTGCCGATGGTCGTTGGCCATGAGTTCGTCGGCGAGGTCGTGGCGGTTGGCGCCAACGTCGCCGACTTCCACCCCGGCGAAATTGTCAGCGGCGAGGGCCACGTTGTTTGCGGCCGCTGCCGCAATTGCCTGGCCGGCCGCCGCCATTTGTGCAAGGACACGCAGGGCGTCGGTGTCAATCGCCCCGGCGCTTTCGCCGAGTACATCGCCCTGCCGATGACCAACATTTGGCACCACGATCCTTCCATCGACCTCGACGTGGCCGCCATCTTCGATCCGTTCGGCAACGCGGTGCATACGGCCCTGTCGTTTCCGGTTTTGGGAGAGGACGTGCTTATTACCGGGGCGGGACCGATCGGCGTCATGGCCGCGGCCGTGGTGCGCCATGCCGGAGCACGCTACGTGGTCGTCACCGACGTGAATCCTTATCGGCTGGAGTTGGCTCGCAAGATGGGTGCGACCTTGGCCGTAGACATCCGCCAAACCAGCATTGCCCAAACGCAGAAGAGGCTCGGCATGAAGGAAGGCTTTGATGTCGGACTGGAGATGTCCGGCAATCCATCGGCCTTCCGCGACATGTTGGCCAATCTGTGCCACGGGGCCAAGGTGGCCCTGCTCGGTATCCCCGAAAAGGAAATGGCCATCGATTGGGACCTGGTCATCTTCAACATGCTGACCATCAAAGGCATTTACGGACGCGAGATGTACGAGACCTGGTACAAGATGACGGTGATGCTGCAAAGCGGCCTGGACATTCGCCCGGTCATCACGCACCGCTTCCCCTACACCGAGTTTCCCAAAGGCTTCGAGGTCATGATGTCGGGCCAATCCGGCAAGGTGGTCCTCGACTGGACGGGAAAAATTTAAGGACTAGAATGCATCTTGAACCTTGAACAATCGCACAGGCGAACGGCCGGTATCAGCCGGCTGACGCTGACTGTTCGCCAATGAACATCTCTTGGAGTGCCTCATGAAACGAATTCTCTTGGCGTTGCTTGGACTCGTTCTGTTATTCGGTTGCGGAGGGAAGCGCAGCACGGGCGGGTCCGTGACAGGAACAATCACCTACAAAGGGAAGCCGGTCAACGGGGCCATGCTCTTTTTCCACCCGACTTCCGGCGAGGGCAACGATATCGCCGTTCCCGCCACGCAAGAGGGAACGTTCAGCGCTTTCGACATTCCCCCCGGTGAGTACAAGATTTTCGTCGAAAGCTCCCGAATACCGCCGGAAGCACTGAAAGGCCCTGAGATACCCAAGGGTATGGACCCGGCCAAAGCGGAAGAGATGAAACAGAAATTCCAGCAGATGCGCGGACAGGAAGCCCCTACCATCCCTTTCCCGGCGAAGTACAAAGATGTCGCTACCACAGACTTGAAATGCACGATCAGCCAAGGCAAACAGCAATTGACTCTGGAATTGAAAGATTGACTTCGCCTTCCTCCGGACGAGGGG
>JAJPIY010000301.1 GCA_021324515.1 Planctomycetota bacterium | reverse complement strand
TCGCCCATTGAATCGACCAGGCCGTGGAATATCTGCACTTCCACATCATCGGGCGAGAACCGTCCGAGATTGACGCGCACCGTCACGGGCAGCTCGGCCCCGACCTGCACCGGGTCCGCCCCTTGGACTTCAACGCTTTCCACCTTCACTTGCCCCCAACCGCGCTGAAGCCCCTGGCGCCACTGGGCCAGCGATTTGGCCTTCTGAAGATTGTCCGCCGTCAAGCGCAGGAAGCGCTGTGCTGAGGGCAGATAGCAGGTGGTCAAATACTCGGCCACCATGCGTCCGGTGTTGAAGACGGGACAGAGAGTCATCATCGAGCGCTTCATGCGTTTGAGCCAGCCGCGCGGCAGGCCGTCCGACGACCGATTGTAGAACAACGGCACGATCTCCTGCTCCAAGAGATCGTAAATGGCCCGCGATTCCACATCGTCCTGATAGGCCAGATCGGTGTACTCTTCGCCGGCCCCAATGGCCCAGCCGTTCTCGCCGTCATAGCCCTCGTCCCACCAACCGTCCAGTACGCTGAGGTTGAGTCCGCCGTTGCAGGCCACTTTCATGCCGCTGGTTCCCGATGCTTCCAGAGGGCGGCGCGGATTGTTCAGCCATACGTCCACACCCTGCACCAGATAGCGGGCCACGTTCATGTCGTAATCTTCGAGGAAGACAATGCGGCGGCGAAACTCCGGACGGCGGGCGAACTGCAAGATCTCGGCGATCAGTTCCTTGCCGCCATTGTCCTTGGGGTGGGCCTTGCCGGAGAAGATGAATTGCACGGGCCGGTCTTTGTTGTTGACGATGGCGGCCAACCGCTCCGGGTTACGGAAAATGAGCGTGCCACGCTTGTAGGTGGCGAAGCGGCGGGCGAAGCCGATAGTCAGGGCGTCGGGATCGAGGACTTCGTCGGCGCGAGCGATCTCGGCGGGCAGGGCATTGCGGTTCTGGAGCTGCTTTTTCAGGCGCATCCGGGCGAAGGCCACCAGCCGTTCGCGGCGGCGCTCATGCGTCCGCCACAACTCGGCGTCGGGAATGTTCTCCACGCGCTTCCACATGGCTGCTTCGCTGGGGCGGCCGTCATAAGACGTGCCCATGTAGCGATCGAACAGCTGGGCCATGTCCGGCGACACCCAGCTGGGCGTATGGATGCCGTTGGTGATCGAGATGATCGGCGCCTCGTTGACAGGCAGGTCGGGCCAAATGTTTTTCCACATCTTCCGCGAGACGATGCCGTGCAGTTTGCTGACGCCGTTGGAGACGTTGGCCAGGCGGATGGCCAGCACCGTCATGCCAAAAGGCTCATTTTGATCGAACGGATTCTGCCGCCCCAATCCGAGAAACTCTTCGCGGCTGATTTTGAACTGCGCGATGTAGTTGCCGAGATAGTGTTCGACCAGCTGCGGGGCGAACACGTCGTTGCCGGCCGGCACAGGCGTATGCGTAGTGAAGACGGTGCCTGCGGCGACGGCTTCCCGAGCGGCGTGGAACGACAGGCCGTGTTCCTGCATCAAGGCCCGGATGCGCTCCAGGCCGCAAAAGGCACTATGGCCTTCGTTCATGTGGCAGACGGTCGGTGGCTTGCCCAGGGCGCGCAGGGCCATGACGCCGCCAATACCCAGCACCATCTCTTGCCGGATGCGCATGTCGTTGTCGCCGCCGTAGAGCCGGGCCGTGATGGTGCGGTCCTCCGGCGTGTTTTGCGGGATGTTGGTATCCAGCAGATACAGCGGTACGCGGCCGACCTGAATGCGCCAGATGCGCACATGGACCTCACGGCCGGGGAAGGGGACACGAATGGTCATCGGCCCACCATCGCGGTTCAGTTCCGGGGTGAGCGGGAGATTGAAGAAATCGTTCTCTGGATAGCGCTCCTGCTGCCAACCATCGACCGTAAGGTACTGGCGGAAATAACCCTCGCGGTACATCAAACCGACGCCCATGAGCGGCAGGCCGAGATCACTGGCGCTTTTGAGATGGTCGCCCGACAGGACGCCCAGACCGCCGGAGTAGACGGGAATGCTCTGATGAATGCCAAACTCCGCAGAAAAATAGGCAATGCGCAGGTCGCGGGTCAGATCGCTGCTGCCGTTGCGGTCGGGCGTGGCGTAGGTTTCCTGAAACCAGGTGTCGGCGCTCATGTAGTTGTCGAAGGCTTTTTCGACCCGGTCCATGTGGGCCAAGAAACCGTCGTCGTGCAACAGTTGTTCGACGCGCGCCGGATCGAGCGCGCCAAGCAGTTTGACAGGGCTGTGGTCCAGTGCCTCCCAGGCTTCGACATCGATACGGCGAAACAGGGCCACGGCTTCGGGGTTCCAGGTCCACCACATATTGTAGGCCAGCTTGTGCAGGGCCTGAAGCCGCGGCGGCAGATGGGGCAAAACGGTGAACGTGCGAATCGGTCGAGACGGCATGCTTCCTACCTCGTTATCTTCAGTCACTGAAGGCACGACTTAATCCTGTGGGGAGCGTAGCGATCCTCCTGCGCGGAGCGGGTTTGCGCAATTCTTATGCCCTTCCTTAGAGGGAAAAGGCTGACATTTCCTCAGCATACCGAGAAAGCGCCTGGAATTTCAATGCGGATTCGCTACCTTGCCACAAAGCGGCTTTGCAACGAACCTGCAACGTCCGAACAGGCGGACCAACCAGGAGGGGCCTCAACGTGCGAACAGTCATTACCGGGGGCGCTGGCTTCATCGGCTCGCATCTGTGCGAACGGTTCCTCGACCGCGGCGATGAAGTCATCTGTGTGGACAATCTCATCACCGGCACTCTGGAGAACATCGAACACCTGCGGCGCCACGACCGTTTTCAGTTTCTTCGTCACGACATCTCGCATCCGCTGGAGATCGAGGGGCCGGTAGACAATGTGCTGCACTTCGCTTCGCCGGCCAGCCCTGTCGATTACTTGCAAGTGCCCATTCAAACGCTGAAAGTCGGCGCCCTGGGCACGCACAACATGCTCGGTTTGGCCAAGCGCAAAAACGCGCGTTTTCTGCTGGCCAGCACCAGCGAGGTCTATGGCGATCCCTTGCAACACCCCCAGCGCGAAGATTACTGGGGCAATGTCAATCCGATAGGCGTCCGGGCTTGCTACGACGAGGCCAAACGTTTTGCGGAAGCGATCACGATGGCGTATCACCGCTATCATCACCTAAATACGCACATATGTCGTATCTTCAACACGTTTGGGCCGCGGATGCGGCTCGACGACGGCCGCGTCTTACCGAATTTCATGGGCCAGGCCTTGCGGGGCGAGCCGCTGACCGTTTACGGCGACGGCTCGCAGACGCGCTCCTTCTGTTATGTCGATGATCTGGTCGAGGGCGTCGTTCGCTTGCTAGCTGTTGATTTCCCTGAGCCGGTCAACCTCGGCAATCCCCACGAAGTGACCATCCTGGAGTTCGCCAAAGAGATCCTCGCCTTGTCGGGCAGCAAGAGTCCCATCGAATATCGGCCGCTGCCGCAGGACGACCCGAAGCTGCGTCAGCCGGACATCAGCCGGGCGCGTAACCTGCTCGGTTGGCAGCCGCAGATCGACCGGCACGAGGGGTTGAAACGGACCCTGGCGTATTTTCAGAGTCGGCTCCAGCAAACACCGCGCAGATAAGAGCGGAAAGAACTTGACAGCCGCCGTCTTGGGGCGTCACACTTAAGAATGTCAGGAACACGGCGCGAAGGGAACTGAACAGCGCTTTGCTGCGTCCTAATCTTTAGAAGAAGTCGATCACTCCGCCCATTTCTTGTCTGCTGTTACCGGAGGCCCGAAGAGGGGCCGCCGAGCAACATGACGCCGTTTTTTCAGGGACTGACGACCATGACCCGTTTTGCAACGCAAGCTCACCCACGTCTCGCCGCCCTCCTCATCGGCTGCTTGCTAGGGATGTTCTTGTTTGCCTTGGTAGGGCCAGGAACGCCGACCATCCGTGCCCAAGACAACCCGGCTGCCGACACCAACGATAATAAGCTAGCTGAGCCAAGCAAGCCGGCGGAGTCCGCCAAGCAGTCTCCCAGCATCTTCATGCATATCATCAAGTCGCTCAGTTGGTTTGCACCGATTATGCTGGTGGTGTCCATCGCCCTCATCGCCCTTATCATGTTGCTCATCATGGAGTTGCGCATGGCGGCGGCCATTCCGCCGGGCTTTGTCGAGGACTTCACCGAAACAGTCAACAAACGCCGATTCAAAGAAGCTTTTGAAATGGCCAAGGAAGACGGGTCATTCCTGGGCCGCGTCATGACCACCGGCATGAGCCGGCTGCAATACGGCATCGATGATGCACGCGAGGCGGCTTTCAACATGGTCGAGAGCGTCAAGGCCGGCAAGGACCAACTTATCACCTACTTGGCGACCATTGGCACGCTCGGACCGATGCTTGGCCTGGTGGGAACAGTGTGGGGAATGATCCTCAGCTTTATGGAGTTGGGGCGGGGCGGCTCGCCGAACCCGGCCAAGTTGGCCGACGGCATCTCCCACGCTCTGGTAGTGACGCTGGTTGGCATCGCCCTGTCGGTGCCCGCCATTTTCTGCCACGCTTTCTTCCGCAATCGTCTCATCCGCATCTCGATGGATGTCGGCAATATCGCCGACGATTTACTGACGCAGATGTACCACAACTCGCGGAGGCCGGCGGCGCCGGAACCGGCTGCTCCCGTCGACCCGCGCGGTTCCGCTTCTGCTGCTATCAAGAAATAGCCGCAGTTTCGGCGGCGCGGCGCCGCAGCGCCGCCGAAACGGGGCGGAGGAGTTTTTGCCATGAGTCATGGACCACCCGGCGAAGGCGCTCATGCGGAACCCAACTTGACGCCGCTGCTGGATGTCGTCTTACAGCTGCTGATGTTCTTCATGATGTGCGTTAACTTCGTCAACGAGCAAGTCAACGAAGACATCAAGCTGCCCAAGTCGCAGGCCGTTAAGCCGATGGACAAGGCCGAGGCGGATTATCTGTTCATCAACCTCAAACCGTTCGCGCTGGCGGATTTTCAGGATCGTTTGCCTTCCGATGTGCTGTCGCGGGTGCAGGAAAAATTCCGCGACGGCGATGAGTGCATTCTCGTTCCCGGCAAGGAGCCAATGCGTCGCAACGAGCTGCGCGTCTGGCTCAAACAACAGTTTGACGACGCCAAACAACTCGCCGAACAGCGCGGTGAGAAAGGCGTCAAAACCGCCGTCGTCATCCGCGGCCACAAGGATGCCGAATACGGGCAAGTCTTCGAGATCCTGCAACTGTGCAAGAACGTCGGCTATCGCCGGCTCTTGTTGCGGGCCTTGACCAAGAACAGTCCCGGAGGTGCCACATGACCATTCGCCGCAAGACCGAAGCTGGCCCGGAACCCACCCTGCCAATCACGCCCATGCTCGACATGGCTTTCCAGCTGCTCGCTTTCTTCGTCATGACCTATCATCCCTCCGACCTCGAAGGGCAGATGGAATTGAGCTTGCCGTCCGAAGCCATCACACAGGCTCAAGACAAGGAAGACATCAAGCCGGACGCTCCGGTGGACAAGGACCAAGATCTGAAACTGGCGGCGAACATCACGGTGATCGTCCGCACACAACGGGACAACATCAACACCGGGTTTATCAGCGGCATCTCCTTGCAGGATGATGCCGGCACAACAGCGGTGGATACCCTCGATAAACTCCGCGAGGAACTCAAGTCGCGGCGCGCTAATGTGGAGAACAAAGAAAATATCAAGATCCAAGCTGACAATAAGCTGAAATGGGAAGAAGTCATCAGTGTCATGGATGTGTGCCAGCAAGCCGGCTTCAAAAACATCAGCTTCGTGCCGCCGCCCTCTGGGAGTTAGAGCAACTCGGCGGGCGAGCGGGGCGTGTTAACGCCCCGGTTGCAAGTACCGGGGCGTTGACACGCCCCGCTCGCCCCTAACGGTATACCGGGGCGTTGATACGCCCCGCTCGCCCCTAACGGTGATTCATATGTTTCTTGTTGCGCTGCTGATGGGCCAATTCTCGGCTCCGGCTGAGTTCAAACCGGAGTACTTGGCCGCGCTGACAATTGCTGCACCTTGCACGCCGCAAATCGGTCCCTGCTCGGCCCTGACCGTTGTTTACGCCGGCGCCAGTCTTGAAGCTCCGGTTTGGGACTTGCGCGGCGCCTTTTCGACGAAGCCGGGACGGATCAACTGCGGCGCCGGGATATTGTTCCTATCTGGATTTGGGCCGCCCGCCACGACGCCGCTGACCGAATTGATCATGCTCCAAGCTGCCGAACAGCGCGATTGTTGGCAATTAATCAATACGGAGGAAGTTCGGCCTATCCCGAAGTATTTTCTCACGCCCGGTTTCATCCGTGACCGCACCGGCATCTATACCGGATCTCCGGAGTGCGAAGCCTACTGGAACTTTTTAGTTCAGGCCCATTACACCTCGGCCAAAGCGTTTGCCAAGGCGGCGCGCCGAGACGTGACCTATTTTCACCTGTTCAATGAGCCGGAGCGCTATCGCGGCGAAGTCGTCCATATTTCTGGACGCCTCATCCGGCTACTGCGTTGGGATCCGCCTATGGAAGCCCGCGCCGCTGGAGTCAGTGATTTGTACGAAGGGTGGATCATGACCGATGCCTTCGGCGAAAACCCGGTGTGCATCGCCTTTACCGACCTGCCGCTCGGTCTGACTGTGGACAATCAGCGCAAATACAATGAACCCGTCCATTTCGATGGATATTTCTACAAGCGGTATCGTTATAAGGCCGGCGACAACAAAAAGGCCAACGAATATCGCGATGCGCCGCTTGTAATCGGTCACACGCTGACGGGCCGATTCGAGACCGGTGTCGTCCGCGACGAAGCGGACAATTGGGAACACAACCTCATCTGGTTGTTTTTGGAGGTGGTCGGCGGCGCCGTATTGGGACTGCTCATCTTGACGGTCTGGTTCCGCTACCACGATCGGCGCATCCGCCGTCGCATCCATGCCAGCCGTTATGCGGAATTTGTGCCGCCGTCGGTGGATCTGGACCTCTTGAACGGCACACCTACGTTCCCCGAACGAACCTCCGGAGGCTTACGTCCTCCTCTCCGGGAATAAGAAAACTGTTGGTAAGGGGACTTTGCTTATGTCAACCGATCTCACAGACAATGGCCGCCGCCGCGTGGTCGTCACGCCGGTACTCGTCGATAACCGTGGCGTTCCGTGGTCGAAAATCCTCTCCATTTGGGTCGCCAGTGCCGTCATCAACCTCGCTATTGTCGGCTTGGCCGCTATCTTGTTCTCTTTATTGGGCAAGGTGCAGGCGGGCATGCCCGAAGACCTCGATCAACAAGTTCAGACCACCCAAGTGGAAGAGCCGCCCCAAGAAGACTTCGACCTGACACAAACCGACATCGGCATGGATAGCCAGACGCCGTATAACCTCGACGTAGAGCGAAGTGGCGAAGATGTGGTAGTGCCCGGCGTGGTCGATCCGACGCAGGCGGTGGGGGTGCCCGATGCTCCTGCCGACGCCCCTCGGAACAATGTTCCGCTACCGCCGGGCAGCGGCGGCGGTCTGGGCGGCGCCTTGGCCAACCTGGATAATGCCGCGGCCATCGGCGGCCTGAGCAGCTCGCTGGGCGGCATGGGCGGCAGTTATCTGGGCAACCAATTTGCCGGCCGCAGCGCCGGCACCCGGGAACGGATGCTCAACGATCAGGGCGGCAATTCGGTCTCAGAAGCGGCGGTGGCCAAGGGACTGGAATGGCTGGCCCTGCACCAATCGCAGGACGGCCGGTGGTCGCTGCACGAGTTTTATCAGCATGCCCGCGAGAAACCGCGTCCGGCGGGCAAGGTCTTCCGCTGCAACTGCGAGGCCGGCACTGCCAACCGCAATGACGTGGCCGCCACGGGCTTCGGCCTGCTGCCGTTCCTGGGCGCCGGCATCACCCACAAACCCGGCAAACCCACGCAAAAAGACTACAGCAAGACCGTCGAAGGCGCCATCAACTGGCTCATCGGCAAGCAGAGCCAGGACGGCTCCTACAGCGGCGACATGTACGCTCACGGTATCGCCACCATCGCTATGTGCGAGGCTTACGGCTTGACTTCGGACCCACGCATCAAGCTCTCCGCACAACGCGCCATCAACTTCATCGTCTACGCTCAGGACAGCGCTGGCGGCGGCTGGCGCTACAGTCCCAAACAAGCCGGCGACACTTCCGTGACCGGCTGGCAGCTGATGGCCCTCAAAAGCGGTCAGATGGCCGGCCTGAGCGTGCCCAAAAACACCCTCAAACTGGCCGAGCGCTTTCTCGATTCCGTGGAAACTACCGACAAGGGCGCCTCAGCCGCCGATAAGGGCGGCAGTTTTTCCTATCTGCCCGGCCAGCCCCCCTCGATCACTATGACATCGGTCGGCCTTCTGTGCCGTCAATACAGCGGCATCGGCCCGAAAAATCCCGCTTTGCAAAACGGCGTCAAGAAACTGCGCGAACAACCGCCCAGCAAGAATCACAACATTTACTATCTCTATTATGCCACGCAAGTCATGCATCACATGCAGGGCGACAGCTGGCGCTTCTGGAACCTTGGCCCCAACGGCGACGGCAAGGGCGGCATCCGCGATACCTTGATCTCGCTCCAGGACAAAGGCACGACGCCGCAGCATCCCCATCAGGCCGGCAGCTGGGGCGGCTCCCAAGGCGGTCGCATCATGGCCACGTCGCTGTCTCTGTTGTGCCTGGAAGTGTACTATCGCCACTTGCCGCTGTATCGCCGCGACATCGCCAACGTCAAGTAAACAAACCAACGCGCCGGAAGGGCAAACGTCTGATACCATGCTGCTTGCCCTTCCGGCGCGTTGGTGTCTTGATATTGCGGCGAGTGGATTCGAACCACTGACCTCCAGGTTATGAGCCTGGCGAGCTACCACTGCTCCACGCCGCGCCTTGGGAGGGCCGCTCCGCCACACCGATCGGTAGGGTGAAGCGGCCCCTCACTTTTATTCTACACCCCAAAGTCAAGCGCCGCAGCGCCCATCGGGAAATTCGTCTTGCCTGGCTGGGCGGCCGTGGCAAAATAGACCGACTAGTCTTGTGTGCAGGGTGGACTTCCCAGCCCATAGCGCAAGCGAGGGCAGAGATTGCCGGACATGACCGCTCCCAACCGCGCTCCCGATTCGACGTCTCCCCAACCGCGCGAATGGATGCCGCACATTTGGGAAGGGTGTGATTTCTTCGCCTGGTTGCGCCTTCTCTTCCGCAATCACCTGGCGGTTTCACCATCGCAATGGTACGTCGCTTTTATCGTCACCTTCGTCAGCCTCGGCCATACACTGCTGCGCTGGGTGCAGCAGGCGTGGTATGGCAGCCAGCTCGACCGTGTGCCGATCGTGCAGGCCCCGCTATTCATCATCGGCCATTGGCGCACCGGGACCACGCTGCTGCACGAATTACTCATCCTCGATCCGCGCCATACCTATCCGAACACCTATCAATGCCTGGAGCCGAACCATTTTCTGTTGACTGAACGACTCTTCAAACGTTGGTTCCGCTTTCTGTTGCCGTCGCGGCGACCGATGGACAATATGCCCGCCGGCTGGGAACGGCCGCAAGAGGACGAATTCGCCCTCTGTATGATGGGCCAACCGTCGCCGTATCTGACCATTGCTTTTCCCAATCGTCCGCCCCAAGATGCTGAGGCGCTCGACCTGGACGGCCTGCCACCACGGGCCCGACAAGCCTGGAAGCAGGCGTTTCTGCGCTTCTTGCGGCACCTCACTTTCAAGGATCCGCGCCGTCTGGTCCTTAAGTCGCCGACGCACACCTGTCGCATCCCGGCCCTGCTGGAGCTTTTCCCCGATGCCCGTTTCGTCCACATCGTCCGCAATCCGTTGGCTGTCTTCCCCTCGACTGTCAACATGTGGAAAGCGATGTACCTTTGGCACGGTCTGCAACGGCCGACGTTCGCCGGCCTGGAAGAATATGTGTTCCGCACCTTCACGCACTTATACGCCCGGCTCGAGCAGAGCAAGCCGCTCCTGGCTGCCAATCGTTTCCACGAATTGCGCTATGAAGACTTGATTGCCGATCCCGTGGGGCAGATGCGCCTCTTATACGAGCGTCTGCAATTAGGCGGCTTCGACGCGTTTTTGCCGCGTCTGAAGACCTACCTGGACGCCCATGCCGGCTATAGGACGAACCGCTATCCGGATCTCGCCCCGGAGTTGCGTGCGGAAATCGAACGCCGCTGGGGACACATCATCCGGCAATACGGCTACGATAAAGAAACCTAACCATCTCCGGAAATCCGTGGGCCAACCCAGCCGCCGGGGTTACTCTCTCTTCCCTCTTCCCCCTCTTTTCCAGTACCATTGTCACGGTCTAACGGAGACAAGTATCGTCCGGTCGAGGTTGCGCGATGGATTTACTAGCTCAAGCTGCCGAGGGTTTTGGGACAATTGAAGCAGACGCTGCCCTGAAAGGACAAGCGCTCAAGTTTTTACGTCAATGGTTGATAGAAGCCGAGTTCGCCGCCTATCGTCCGCAGTTGCATTGGCTCATCCAGACGAAGCAGTGGCCGGGACTGCTCGATCGTTTTTATCAGATTTTGCCCTTCGGCACCGGCGGACGGCGCGGCGCGGTCGGCATCGGGCCTAATCGCATGAACGCCTGGACGCTGCGCGCCTCGGTTCAGGGACATTGTGAATATCTGAAAGAGCAATTTCCTGGCGTCGAGCCGTTGCGCGTCGTCCTGGCCTATGACGTGCGCCAATTCGAGGACCAACGCCGCCAGTACAATCCCGACCTGCCTAATCCCGTGTTGCACCTGTCTTCGCGCGATCTGGCCCGCGAAGCGGCCTGCGTCTACGTCGCCAACGGCATCCACGCCTATATGCTGCCGCCCGACAGCGAGCATTACCTGGCCACGCCGGAGTTATCTTTCACGATCCGTTTTCTCAAGGCGCACGGCGGCTTGAATATCTCGGCGTCGCACAATCCGCCCGATGACAACGGCGGCAAGTTCTACGATGAGCGCGGCGGACAGCCGGTGCCGCCCGATGATCAGATCATGGCCGATCTTGTCGATCAGGTGACCACCCTCAAGGCGCTGCCGTGGCAGGAAGCCCAACGTTCCGGCCGACTGCACTGGCTCGAGGAAACGCCGCACCGCGCCTACCTCGACCTGTGCCGCAAAACCAGTCTTGTGCCGCCGCCCCAACACGAAGATTTTACGGTCGTCTTCACACCGCTGCACGGCGTCGGCGCTTTGACCGCCCTGAAAACGCTTGTGGAGCAGGGCTTCCACGTCCTGCCAGTCGCTGAACAGATGACGCCGGATGGCCAGTTCCCCAACGTCACCAAGACGCCGAACCCGGAAGTGCCGGAATCGATGGACCGCGCCGCCGCCTTGGCCCGACAGCACCAGGCCGACCTCGTTCTCGCCACCGATCCCGACGCTGATCGCCTCGGCGCGATGGTTCCGGATAAAAGGGGCCAATGGCACGTCGTCAATGGCCATCAGATGGCGGCACTGTTGACGCACTTCAAGCTGGACCAACTAACGCAACAAGGCCGCCTGCCGCCCTCGCCAATCGTCCTTCGCACCGAAGTGACCACCAGTCTTGTCACCCGCATTGCACGCCATTTCAAAGCGCAGATCATTGACGATTTGCTGGTCGGTTTCAAATACATTGCAGATGTCCTTTGGCACCTGGAGCAGGAGGGCGCCTACGGCGATGTAATTGGCACACCGGCGGATTTTGTCTTGGCCGTCGAGGAAAGCCACGGCATCCTCGTGACACCGCACATCCGCGATAAGGACGCAGCGGGAGCGGCACTCTTGATGGCGGAGATGACCCTCGACCAGAAACGTCGCCAGCAGACAGTCGTGGACTATCTAGAGCGCTTGTTCCAGGAATTCGGCTACTTCCGCAATGAGGGGGTATCGGTATTTCTGGGCGGCCTGGAGGGCAAGCAACAGATGACGCGAATGCTGGATCGCCTGCGCGCCACGCCGCCGCGCACCCTCGCCGGATTGGCAGTGACTGAATTCGAGGACTTGCGCGATGAAAACGGACGTTTCGGAGCGCTCAAGGGTGCGACCGATGCTGCTGCACGCAACGTGCTGATTTTCCGCTGCGGGGAAAGAGCGCGCGTGGTGCTGCGGCCCAGCGGCACTGAGCCTAAAGCGAAGATGTATC
>JAJPIY010000145.1 GCA_021324515.1 Planctomycetota bacterium | reverse complement strand
GCGCTGGCCTCCGGTTCGCGGCTCAACGAACAAATCCTGTTCTCCATTGTTGAGGAGTTCCCATCATGACTCGTTCGCGTTCTGCGTTCACGTTGATCGAATTGTTGGTGGTAATTGCCATCGTTGCTGTACTTATCGGTTTGCTCTTGCCAGCCGTACAGAAGGTGCGTGAAGCTGCCGCCCGCACTCAATGCCAGAATAATCTCAAGCAGATGAGTCTGGCGGCGCAAAACTTCCATGATGTTTATCAGCACTTTCCCTATGGTAAAAGTCCTCCTTATCCTGGTGCGCCGATCTACGCGCGCTGGTCGGCGCACAGCCAGTTGCTGCCGTACTTGGAACAAGGCAATGTGTACAACGCTCTCGATTTCACCCATCCGCCCAATAGCGGTGACATGTTCAGCGGTGGTGCGGGTTGAATGCAAGCCTATGTCAATCCCGGTGGGATTAATGCCGCTTGCTTGACTTTAATCAAAATGTTCCAGTGCCCGTCGGACCCGACGCCGCCGTTTGTGACAGCGGCCGACGGCGTGGCCTATCCCGGAAACAACTATCGCGGCAGCCAGGGTACGGCTTTTATGTGCGACCTTGGCGATGCTCCTGGCCTGCAAAGTACTTTGGCGCCGGGGTTAACCCCCAATGGCATCTTTTACTATCAGAGCCAGGTTAAGATCGCGGACATTACCGACGGCACTAGCCAGACAGCGATGTTCAGCGAACGACTTCGCGGAGGCGGGGTCTACAACCCGCGCACCGTCATGCTCCTCATGCCCCCCACAACTACCTTGGACGAGACTTACCTGGCCTGCCAGTCGATTAATCCCGCCTTTGGCATCGCCATGTGCTACGACGGCGGCGTCTGTTGGGCCATGGGGGAGGACTGCTGTACGCTGTACAACCATGTGTCTCAGCCGAACACGAACAATTGCGGAGCGAAAGGCTTTCCAGGGGGCATGGTCAACATGGCCATGGATAGCCCGCCGTCAAGCATGCACACGGGCGGAGTCAACGTCGCTTTGTGCGATGGTTCGGTGCGTTTCGTTCCCGATGGTATTTCGTTGCTGACCTGGCGCGCTTTGGGCACGCGCAATGGAGGCGATGTGCTCGGTCCCGATTTCTAGGAGGAATGCGATGAAGTGTCACAAAGAGCAAGCACGACAAAAGCGCTGGGAGCAAGCATGCATGGGCGCGATGCTCGTCTTGTTTGCTTGGGGACTCAGCGGCTGTGGCCGCAAAGCCCCCAATTACGTTCCCTCGCGCGATCTTTCGCGGCAGGCGCTGGAAACGGCGCTGAACGCTTGGCAAAGCGGCCGGCCCGTGGGCAAAACGATCGAGGCAGCTTCCTTGCGGGTCCAGGTAGTGGATTCGGGCTGGGGCAAAAAACAGAAGCTGGGTAACTACGAGATCCTCGAAGAGGTGTCGCGCCCAGACGGCAAACGGTGCTTTAAGACGCGCCTGCACCTTTTAAAGCCGCAAGCCACCCAAGAAGTGCATTATATCGTCGTGGGCAAAGATCCTTTATGGATCTTCCGCGAGGAAGATTACAAAGACTACGCCAGTTGGGAGGGTTACAAGTAAGGGCAGCAGATGTCAGCGGAACGGCCATGACTGCTGCCAACTACCAAGGAGTGATTCGATGGCCTTGTCCGATTCCCTCTCTTCGTCCACCAACCCAGCGACCGGCGACCCCTCGACGCGGTTGTCTGCCTGGCTGGCGGTGCGCGTGCTGATTGTTCGTTTGCGCTTCTTCCTCGTGTTGCTGGCCGTGTTGCTGCTAGTCGGTTCCTGGCCTTCTTTGCGCCATTCTTGGCAACGTTTGACGGGAGCAGGCAACATTGAGCCAAGACGGATGACCGAAGACATGGAATTCTGGTGTCCGATGTGTCCGGGTGTCGTCTCAGACTTTCCTGGCAAATGCCCGGTTTGCAACATGGCCCTTGTCCGCCGCAAGAAGGGGGAGGCGACGCCGTTGCCCGACGGCGTATTGGCCCGCATGCAGTTCTCCCCTTATCGTGTGCAACTCGCTGGCATCCGCACGGCTGCCGTCGAGTATCGGCCGTTGCGCCGCGAGGTCGTCTTGGTCGGTCTGGTGGAACGATCGACCGTCCCGTCTGCCGTGAGTGTTCGGGCCGAGGTGTTCGCCGCCGATCTGCCGTTCTTGACTGAAGGGCAACTTGTGGAAGTCCGGAGTGAAGCCCTGTCGGGCCACGCGCCCTTTCGGGGGAAGATCGTGCGTATCGACGGCGAAGCAGCCGCCTCCACCTGGACCGTCCGGCTGGAGATTGATGATCCCCAGCAGGACTTGCGTTCGGGAATGCTGGTCACGGCCCGCACGGAGGCGCCGCTGGCGCGCCTGGCTTGGTGGCGACGCGCGGTGAGCGAGGAAGGATGGAAGGAACGCACCGTCGATGTAGTGCTGCACGGCCTGTTGATTTCAGCCGTTCCGGGCATCCCCGGCGGCGTGTACAGCTTGGTGCATCAAGCCAACACGCAAGCCATGCTCGCCGAAGGATACGGGTTAGCAGTGCCGTGCAGTGCGGTCATCGATCACGGATCGCGCAAGCTGGTTTTTGTGGAAAATGGGCCGGGCATGTTCGACGCCGTTGAGATCGAGGTCGGCCCACGCTGCAGCGATTTCTATCCGGTGCTGCGCGGCCTGGAAGGGGGGCAGCGCGTGGCGGCGGCCGGCGCGTTTCTGCTGGATGCAGAGATGTGGCTGAATCAGGGTTTGGCAATCACTTACTTCGGCGCCACGCGCGGCGCTGGCGCGCCGGCCCCTGTCGCGCCGTCGGCAGCGCCAGCCTCGCCGTCGGCGGAGGAAGACTGGATGTTGGCGGCCAAGCAAAAAATCTGCCCCGTCACGGGCGAACCGCTCGACGCCATGGGCGGGCCCGTCCGCGTCGTGATAGAAGGGCGGGTGGTGTTCATCTGCTGCAAGGGTTGTGAAGGACCGTTGCGTAAAGATCCCGCTAAGTATCTCTCGAAATTGCCGCCCAAGTGAAACGGAACGCAACTATGATCGAGCGCCTCATCGAGTTGTCGATCCGCCATCGCTGGCTTGTCATTGCCGCCGGCTTGCTGCTGGCGCTGAGCGGATCGTACGCCGTGTATCGCACGCCGATCGATGCCATCCCTGATTTGTCCGAAAATCAGGTGATCGTCTTCACGGAATGGCCCGGCCATAGTCCGCCGGAGATCGAGGCGCACATCACCTACCCTCTGTCCCTGCACCTGCAAGGACTGGCGGGCGTCCGCGTTGTGCGTTCGTCGAGCGATTTCAACTTCTCGATGGTTAGCATTATCTTCGAGGAGGGTGTGGACCCTGCGACAGCACGTGCAGAAGTGTCCGAGCGTTTGGCGCGTGCAGGCAGCGCCCTCCCGGCCGGCGTAGTGCCAGCCCTGGCGCCAGACGCTGCCGCAACAGGACAGATCTTTTGGTACACCCTTGAGGGCGCCAATTACGATCTCGCTCAGCTGCGGGCCGCGCAAGACTGGTACGTTCGCCCGCAGTTATCTTCGGTACCGGGTGTGGCTGAGGTCGCCAGTGCCGGCGGTTATGTCGGCGAGTATGCCATCGACGTAGACCCGCGCCGCTTGCAAGCGTTTGGGGTGAAACTTTCCGACGT
>JAJPIY010000332.1 GCA_021324515.1 Planctomycetota bacterium | reverse complement strand
GGACATTGTGATCGTTCGGCAACACGTGGACACGATCATCCGCGTGGCGCCCCGTTATGGAATCAAGGTGCTCTGGCAAGATCCCAAAGGTTGGCATCCGTTCGAATGCGAAGGCCAACGACGCGACAGTCCATTCCTATTATCTGCGAATCTTTGACGAACTTGCAACGGTTGCGGAAGCGGAGAAACAGCAGGAAGCGGAACGCGGCGGGCCACGATGAAAACGCTGTCAGGCGTCCGCCGCTGCTTCCGGCTCGTTTTCTCGACCGACGAAAAAGCTTAGCTTTTTTACGGATAAACTCAATTGTCAGCGAAAGACGGAAGTTCTATTATAATTGGTTAATATCCCTAGGGGTTCTGTGCTTCTTCTCTTTTGCCTCGTTCCGATTCGATTCGAGGAGGTGTCTCATGAAACAGCTGCGGTCCTCTCCCCCAATGCGTTGCGCTTTCACGCTGGTGGAGCTGTTGGTGGTGATTGCCATCATTGCCGTTCTGGTTGGCCTGCTGCTGCCGGCGGTGCAGAAAGTGCGCGAGGCGGCCAACCGTGCCCAGTGCGAAAACAACCTCAGGCAACTCGGCCTGGCTATCCAGAACGCTGCTGACAACCACGGCGGCGAGTTGCCGCCGGCCCACTGGTACTACCCCAGTACAGCGGTTAGCGGCTATAAGTTTGACCTGACGGTTTGGTTGCTGCCCTACCTGGAGCAGCAAAATGTGTACAACGCAATCCTGGCCCAAAATGGCGTCCTCAACGCCTCGCCCCCCGGCATCAACTACTTCTGGGACAGCCCCGTCGTCATCAAGGTCTACCAGTGTCCCAGCGACATCACGCTGAAGGCCGGCCAAGGCGCCGGGGCCACCATCGGCTCATTCGCTTCTTACGGTGGCAACGGCCAAGTCTTCGGTACGATCACCACCCAACCAGGCACGACCAATGTTATGAGTTTCAATCAGAAAGGCGGCACCCAGATCCAGAGGGACATCCCCGACGGCACGTCCAATACCATTTTTTGGATCGAAAAAATGGCTCATTGTGATTATCAGGGGACGGCCCAGGGAGGGACGCACTGGGCGGCCCTGGGGCTAGGCCAATGGGCGCCCATCATCGGCGACAATAAGCTGCTCCCGTACAGCCGCTCGCCCAATCTCCAGTTGGTCCAGTTCAACGTCAATAACTATCTCAATTGTAACTACTGGTGGCCTTCCAGCGGCCACACGGGCGCCATCCTGGCCGGCCTGGGCGACGGCAGCGTCCGCATCCTCAACCAAGGCATGAGTCAGCCCACCTTCAACATCGCCATGGTGCCCAACGACGGGCTTACCCTGCCCTCGGACTGGTAAGCGCCCGCCGAGCAAACCCAACGAGCCGCAAGCGTTCGCGCCTCGAGGGCGAGCGGGGGGTGTCAACCCCCCGGTTGTGCTACCGGGGGGGTCACACCCCCCGCTCGCCACCGGGTCTACCGGGGGGTTCACACCCCCCGCTCGCCACCGGCGGAGACTAGTGCCCGATATGCCAAGCCCGATTGCCCGATCGGCCAAGACAAATGAGGACCAAAGAATTATCCTTCCCTTCAGGTGTTCACTTCAACTTGTCTTGCTTGTGTCAAAGGAGAATGTTTTATGACGTCTCGTCGCTTCCATGCGTGTGTACGTGCCGCCTTTACGTTGATTGAGTTGTTGGTGGTCATCGCCATCATTGCTGTGCTTGTCGGTCTGCTGCTGCCGGCGGTGCAGAAAGTGCGCGAGGCCGCCGCGCGCAGCCAATGCCAAAACAACCTTCATCAGATCATCCTGGCCACTCTTAACGCTGCTGATGCACACGGCGGCGAACTACCGAATGTGTATGGATATTATCCGTACCTAAGCGGATCTCCTCCGAAAACGAACGCCATGGTTTTTATCCTGCCCTACCTTGAGCAGCAAAACCTCTATGCCCAGATTCAGGCGGCAGGTAACAGCGGCGCCTGGAATGGCGGGAGCAAAGTGTTCATCAAGACTTATCAGTGCCCTAGCGATGTCACGCTCAAAGCCGCCCAAGCGACTGGTACGCTGGAATCCTTTGCTTCTTATGGCATGAATGGCCAGGTCTTCGGGACGACGATAACGAAGCCCAACTTCACGCCGCCAACCGTTATGAAATGGAGTGAGACCGGAGGCACTATGATCCCCCGCGATATTCCCGACGGCATGTCCAATACCATCTTCTGGGTAGAGAAACTGGGTTTTTGTGACGAGCCATCCCCTCCGGGACCGTCAACTCTCTACGGGCAGACGGGCGGGACGCGCTGGGCAGCCGACGGCACACAGATATGGTCGCCCCGTATCGGCTTGGCAACGGGTCACGCCCCGCTTAGCTTTTCGCCCAACATCGTGCCGCAGTTCAACATCAACAATCCTTCCAACTGCGCCTTTATTTGGCCGTCGAGCAGCCACACCGGCGCCCTGATCGTTGCCTTGGGAGACGGGAGCGTGCGCAACATCAATCAAGGCGTTAGTCAGCTCACCTTCAACATCGCCATGGTGCCCAACGACGGCCTCACCCTGCCCTCGGACTGGTAAGCGCCCGCCGAGCAAACCCAACGAGCCGCAAGCGTTCGCACCTCGAGGGCGAGCGGGGGGTGTCAACCCCCCGGTTGTGCTACCGGGGGGGTCACACCCCCCGCTCGCCACCGGGTCTACCGGGGGGTTGACACCCCCCGCTCGCCACCGGGTCTACCGGGGGAGGGTCACACCCCCCGCTCGCCACCGGCGGTAGCATTTCCACTGCTGGACTCCCTAATGCATTCAAACATCTACGTTTCCGTTCGGAGGGGGCCACGCCGCCTTCATGCAGATCGAGTTGTTGGCGGACGCAGAAAAGCCAACAACGGCACGGCCAAGGCCAGACAGACCAGTACAACAGCGCCGTTGATGCCATCAACAATCGGCAGGCAATTCTGTAGCGCCAGCGGGAGCCATAGCAAAAAATCCCACACCAGTCGAAAGACGATAGCGCCGCCGAGGCTGCCGCCGCGCACGACCAACAAAGCCAGGACGATGCCGAGGAGGAAGTGCGGCAGCACCTGCAAGACATTCATCTGATATAGCGCGTACAGGAAACTGCTGAGAAGGATCGCAGTCCAGGGCTGAAAGCGGCGGCGCAAACCGCTCAGGATGAAGCCGCGAAACGCCAACTCTTCGCACAGCGCCGGCAAGACCACGAAAACGAACAGCCCTATTACTTGCGGCTGGGGCCCTCCATTGGGGAGGCTGCGGGCGGCGGCCTGTTTGAAGAGTGGAAATTGTTCGAGCAGCAGCAGCGTCAGGGCAGAGAACGGCGGCAACAACAGCACGGCCAGCACAGCGCCTGTCGGCCAGGCCCACCACGCCGGCCACCGTAGGGATAAGCCTTGCAAGGGCCGCGTCGTCAGCAGCAGAACCATAAACAAGGGCGGCGCCGCCACGAAAGCCAGGCAGCGAGCAGTATGGAAAGAGACCGACGACGCCCGGCCGCTACTCAGCAACAACCAGTGCAAACCGAAAATCAAGGCGAAACAGAACAATGCCTGTCCCGCACTGGGTAAAGCCTCTTTGTCGCGGAACAAGCGTCGCAGCCATAATTGCAGATCGAGTCGCTCCGCTTCCCGGAACAGCACTTCCTCACGCTGGAATTGCTCGACGGCTCAGCGCAACGCCAGCCAGCTATACACCACCATCGGCGCCAACACCGGCAGGAAGTAGCCCCATAAATCGCTGTCCGGTGGCTTGACGGCCATCAGTTTTTGCAACAGCAAGGCTACGCCCGTCACCGGCACCATACTGTAAAAAGGATTCAGCTCCACTCCCGGCGCCAGCGTCAGGAGGATGAGCGGCAGAGTGACGAGAAAGAGCGGCATCAGGTAGTATTGGCCTTCCTTGGTGCTGCGGGCGTAGGCGCCGATGGCCAGGCAGATGGCGCTGAAAAACGCCGATAACGGCAACAAGAGCGCCACGGCCCAAAAAAGGGCGAGGGGACGGAACGAGACGCTCGTTGCGAGAAAGCGTCCAAAGTGCCAGGTGGTCAACCCCATGCTCACCAGGTTGAGAAGCGCCGTGGCGGCGCTGAAGAGCCAGATGGCCAGGAACTTGCCCCAGACGATCTCCGCGCGGCTGGCCGGACTGATGAGTAACGTCTCTAGGGTGCCACGCTCTTTCTCGCCGGCGCACAGATCGACCGCCGGATACAGCGCCCCCGCCAGCGACCACATGACCAGGACAAAGGGGAAGATGCGCACAAGCATGTCGAGCATCTCATCGGCGGCCCGCTGATGGGTAGGCTTAGGGGTCCGCGCCGCGTCGCGCACCTCGATCACCTCGTCGAAGTCGGCCGGCAATCCCTGCCGCCGCAGCCGCACTTCCTTGAGTTGTTGTTGCCAGCATCGCAAGATGCGAGTCAGACGGTTTTCTGCCAAACGCGAATGCTCATCATTCTCGCGGGTCAGGACGTAAAGAGACGCCCGGCCGTTGGCCCGCAGCACGTCCTGAAAATCGGCCGGCACCACGAGAAGAAGATCCACTTGGTGACCGTCCAGAACGCTCCGATCCATGTGCTCCAGGGATGCATCCAGCGCAAATGACGGCGCGGAAACCTCCAGGGAGCGGACGATGAAAGGCTGTGCTTCGTCCCTATTTTCTAGATAAAGAGTAGGAAAAGATATTCGAGCGCCGTTGTTGAGGAAAAGGGGAGGATACTCTTGACGTGGATCACTTCGCCGCGCCAGCTCCAGGGCAGCAGCCGCACTGATACGCTCGATGCCGGAAAGGAGCGTCCCAGGCGCAGCAGGCGTCACGGTGAACCAGGACAGGGCGGGCGTCGGACTGAAGGCGAGGCAATGGGGTGAAAGGGGCGGGAGATAGTGCGCCCCTTGAATGCCGAGGACGGCCTGTCTGCCAAGACGTCCCAGGACTAGCTGCATGATGCCGAAACCGGCAAGTGGATAGAGCAACACCGGCAACACGGCGATCATGAACACGGTACGGCGATCGCGCAGCTGATCGCACAGCTCCCGCAGCCAAATCAAACGGACGATGGACCAGCGCATCAACGGACCCACTCCTCCCCTACGACGCTCCGGGCCGGCATAAGAGTATACAATGCGGATGCGCTTCGTGCTTACCAGCCCGCAGCGCCAACAAGGTGCTGATTAGATCCCTTGCTGGCGCTGCGGGCTGGTAAAAGGAAAGGAAGCCAACAAGGGGATGATTAGTCCCTTGCTGGCGCTGCGGGCTGGTAAAAGGAAAGGAAAGCCAACAAGGGGATGATTAGTCCCTTGCTGGCGCTGCGGGCTGGTAAAAGGAAAGGAAAGCCAACAAGGGGATGATT